>JAZKBJ010000053.1:0-10096 GCA_040388685.1 Pseudomonadota bacterium | reverse complement strand
CCCGCAAAGGTGGCGGAAAAGTCGCGGTCCGGAAACAGCTGCGGCATGAATTCGTAGAAGCGCGTGTCGTAGGCGACGATCACGCAGCATGGCGCGGCCATCGTCTTGTCGACATTGCCCGCGCTCAAGTGCGGGCGCAATCGTTCGCGCGCGGCGGCGCTGCGGAGGAACACGAAACGGCCGGGGTGCGAATTGGCGGTCGTCGGCCCTTGCGCGACCAGCGCATAGAGCTGGCGCACCGTCGCTTCGTCAATCGGCCGGTCGGACCAGCTGTTGAACGTGCGCGCGGCGGTGAAAAGCTGGGCGAGAGCGTCTTCGCCTAACGGTTGGTGATGCATTCCCTTGCCTAACCCGGTGATCAGGGGCTGCCTACCTGCCGGGCGATGGGGAGCGCGACAGCTGTTCCGGTCCATCATGGAGGCAAGCGCGACAAACGCGCGGGAGGATAGGCGTGAAACAGGCGGTAAAGCTGATCTCGTTGTTGCGACCGCTACCTGCCGGGCAGGATTGGAACGGGTTTGTGCAAGGCGAGCTGGCAACGGGCGTTGCCGGGCTGCAACGGCTGATCTTCAACGATGTCCTGCCGGTCAATGTGCGCACCGGGTCCACCACGCCCCCGCCCTATGCCGGGATCGTCGAGAGGTGGTTTGAAGGCCGCGCCGATGCCGACCGCTTTGCCGCAAGCCTGCGCGCATGTGGTGATGCGGTGCAGATGGTCGTCGAGGCCGTGCTGATCTGCGACAGCGGGCGCCGCCCCTTGCCCAACAAGATTATGGTCACGCTCAAGCGCCGCGCCGATCTCACGCGCGCGCAGGCGCAACACCACTGGCGCACCCGCCATGTCGAGGTTGGGCTGGTCGAGCACATCGCCGCTGATTTCCTCCAGCTCTATTACCAGAACCACGTGATCGCCAGCGATCAACCGCCGGGGTCGGTATGCGATTTTGACGGAATGCCGGAATACTGGGTCGATCCGGCGGATCTCGCGTCGGTCGGCGAGGATTCGCCGGTGATGCGCGCAATTGCCGAAGACGAGGTGCTGTTCGTGGACCGGTCGGCGATTGTCACGATGATGGTGAGCGAGCGCGAACTGTTCGTGGTGCCGGGCGTGCAAGGCGGGTGGCCGGTGCCTGCGTGACAGGCTGGCATGGGGCGCTGCGGCTTGATAGGCTGGCGCAATGAGCGACGAGCAAACCCTGCCGCGTCCGCGCAGGCCGCGCGATCCCACGGCGACGATCCGCAACATACTCGAAGCCGCGCGTGCGGAATTCGGTGCCAATGGCTTTGACGGCACCAAAGTCGAGCACATCGCCCGCCGCGCGAAGGTGAGCAAACAGATCGTCTATTTCTATTTCAAGGGCAAGGACGAGCTCTATTGGGAGCTGCTCAAGGACATTTCGATCAAGACGAACGAGCGCCTGCTGCGCATTCCGTTCGAGGACCTTGCGCCCGAACAGGCAGTGCGCGCCTATCTTGAAGGCGTTTACGATGTCTATGCCGAAGACCCCATCGTCGGCATGGTCTCGCTCGACCAGAGCATGCACGATGGCGCGCAGCTGCGTTCGATCAACCAGATCCGCCTGTTGCAGACCGCGCTGGCCGAGCGCCTGGCCGAAGTGGTGCGGCGGGGTCAGGCCGAGGGCGTGTTCCACGCCGATATCGACAGCAACAGGGTTGAGTTCATGACCGTGATCATCACCGTCGGCTGTCTGTCGTCCTCGACGATGCTGGAGCGCTATTCGGGACGGAGCTGGCAGCAGAACCCCGAAGACACCCGCGCCTTTGCTCTCGATTTCATCATGCGCGCGCTGCGCAGATAGGCGCTCAGTCGAGCGCGTTGAGCGATGTGGCCTCGGGCGGCAGCGCGAGAGCAGCCATTACCGGCGCGAATGCTTCCTTGCCGAGCCGCTTCCCGCCGGCCGCGTGCGCTTCAGCCGAAGTCCAGCGTTCGAGCAACACGAATTGGTCGGGCTTGTCGCAGTCCTGAAGCAGTTCGGTGCCTTTGCAGCCATCGATCAACTGCACCTTGGCGGCGAGCGTTTCAAGCGCGGCTCGCAATGCCGGGCCTTCGCTTTCATGGGCGGTCATGCGGTAAAGGCGTAGATAGGCGGGCATCGTCGGGGTCTCCTCTCGCCATTGCTTCGGGCGCAAAGCCTTGCGGGCGACCTATCCGCAGACAGGGGAGCCGGGCATACTCCCGGTCCAAGGCTCCGCTGCGGGGGTCCCAGGCCCGAAGGTTACACCACTTCCGGAGAAGCATCAGCAATGCCTACGCTTATTGTCACCAATCGCGACGGGTCCGAACAGAGCGTCGAAGCGGCCACCAACGTGTCGGTCATGGAAATCATTCGCGATGCCGGCGTCGACGAACTGCTGGCCCTGTGCGGCGGCTGCTGTTCGTGCGCCACTTGCCACATCTATGTCGATGACGGCTTTGCCGGACAGCTTCCGGAAGTTTCGGCGGACGAAAGCGATCTGCTCGACAGTTCCGATCACCGCAAGGCCAATTCGCGGCTTTCGTGCCAGATCAACTTCACCAGCGCGCTCGACGGCATGCGCGTAACGATTGCGCCTGAGGACTGAGCAGCGACAGGTTGGCGCGGCCGCAACTGCCGCCGCGCCACTTTGCCTGACTGACCGTCAAACGAGGGCAACTGCGCGCCCGCATCGTCCATGGTAGTCCCTGCGCCACAGCACGGACAAGATGACATGGGGGATGGCGCCGATGGACCCGAAGCAGCTTGAGCGGATGTACGCCGAGGTCGAAGGCGAGTTTCGGCGCAGCACTTATCCCGAGGGCTTCCCGGCGCTGCCGGATATGCCTGCTGCGCGCTACTTCGATCCCCATTTTCACCAGCTGGAAATGGAGCACGTGTTCCGCAAAACCTGGCTATGCGTGGGCCACGCCAGCCAGTTACCCAAGACGGGATCGTACCGATTGTTCGAGCAATTCGAGCAATCGATCATTCTCAGCCGGGGCAGCGACGACAAGATCCGGGCGTTCAGGAACGCCTGCCGCCATCGCGGCGCTGCGCTGGTGACCGAGCCTGAAGGCGTCGCCCGCCGGTTCATCTGCCCCTACCACGCCTGGGGCTATTCTGCCGAAGGCGAGCTGAAATCGGTCCCAGAAGCGCACAACTTCGCCTGCCTGAACAAGGCGGACAAGGCGCTGGCCCAGATCGGGTGCGAAACATGGCGCGGCTTCATCTTCATCAATTTTGACGAGAATGCAGGGCCGCTCGCCGATTTCCTTGGCCCGCTGACCACGCAGATCGACGATTTTCCGATCGACGACATGGTGGTCAAGCACATGATCGCGGTAGAGATCGACTGCAATTGGAAGACCGCCTACGACAACTTCCTCGAGATCTATCACGTCAACACCGTTCACGCGAAATCGCTGGCGCCCTATCTCGAATCGAAAAGCTTTACCGTCTCGCTGTTCGAAGGCGGCCACGCGCGGTTCGTCACGCGCAAGCGCGGCGGGCAATCGTTCTTCTCGGCCGGGCACGACGATGCCGCACCCAGCGATTTCGCGGCGCGGTTCAAGGACCACGTGTTCGCGCTGCCGTGCTTTCCCAACAGCTTCACCGCGCTCGATCCGGTAGGCTTCAACTGGCAATCGTTCTGGCCCAAGGGGCCGGACAAGATGGTCATGGTCAACATGTTCATGGGCTGGAACCGCGATGACGAGGAGGACCGCGCATTCTGGGCGACAATGGTTGATAACCAGAAGTCGGTGCTGGCCGAGGACATCGGCCTGTTTCCGACGATCCAGCGATCCTACAAGCAGGGGGACATCACCGGGGTCGTGCTCAGTTTTCAGGAGCAGTTCTTGCACTGGTACAACGAGGAAATCGACCGGCGGATCGGGGTGGAGAACGTGCCGCCCGCTTTGCGTGTAGAGCCGCTGCTGGGCCCGCATGTGAAACGCTGATCGGCGCCGGTCAGCCCGGTTGGGTGAAACAGTAGGCGCAGATCTTGTTGCGGTCGGGATCGAACAGATAGGCGCCATAGGCGTGCTCGACCGCGCCGCGCGGTCCGGGCGCACCTGCGTCGCTGCCGCCTGCTGCAAGGCCTGCCGCGTGGAAGGCACGCACCGCTTCGCGCGAAGGTGCCTTGAAGCTGACGGTTGCGCCGTTGGCCGCTTTCGCCGGGGCGCCGTCAAGTGGGCGCAGGATCAGCAGTTCGGCGACGCGGCGGCCATAGCCAAGGCCTTGATCCAGAAAATCACCGAGGTTGTCGATGCCCAGCGGTGCCAGCGCGGCGTCGTAGAACCGGCGCGCGCGATCAAGGTCGTTGGTGCCGAGGCAGATGTGCGTGAAGATGCCCATGGGTTAGCGCGTTCCGGGTGATCAGACCTGAGTCAGGATCGTTTCGCAATCGCGCACGATCCGGTCGAGCGTGGGGCGATAATCGCCCAGCCCCGGCGGCAGGGGGATGACCTTGCCATCTTCATCCACCCCTGCGTTGGCGAGGATCTTGCGGCGGACCAGCATTACCGCCGCGCCGATGACCGCCTGGTTGGTTTCGACATAGATGCCGAGCGCCTGTTCGCGCGAGAGACCCCGCTTTTGCAGCATGGCGAGGATGTTTGCGGCATAGGCCACTTCGCGGTCGGTCTTTTCTCCGCCGATCAGGTTGCCGATCATTTCAGGGCGTGAATTGAACATGGCGAAGCACAGCGCGGCGTGGCCGCGCAACACTTCCTGCCACGTGCCGCCGTAATTATCGGCGATGGCGCGCGACGCCATGCGTTCAGCGACAAGTTCAAGCAGGTGATCACGCCCGCGGACATAGCCATAGAGCGTTGCAACGCCGGTGTTGAGTTGCTGGGCGACGGTGGACATTTCAAGCCGTTCGATCCCGACGCGGCAAGCGGCATCGACGATGGCATCGAGGGTGAGACGGCGCGGACGGCCAACCGCGCGCTTTGCCGCCATGCTGTCGCAAGGGTCTGTCGGCGCTGCGCCGGGGCCACCACCGGACTGGACCGAGTCGCTGTTCAACACCATCCGAGGGTACTCCCCTTCCCAAGCTTCGGCCTTGCCCGGCAACAGATTGAACGCTGCGGACCCGGCGCACAAGGCCCTGTGCAGCTTTGTTGCACCTGCTTCAAGATATTTTCCGAATCACTATCGACAATTATGGCCAAGAGGATTATCTGGCGGCCTTGGCGGGCCAACCCGTCACCCATCGTATTGAAACATTGGTGACAGACATGAAACTTCATTCCGTGTTCGCGCTGGCCCTGGGCCTTGTTGCAGCTCCTGTTGCAGTGCACGCTGCAGACCCCGCTCCCGCTGCTGCGCCTGCCGTCGCTGCGGATATCAAGGGTGGCGAAGCCATGTGGTCGGCAGATGGTCGTCGCGTCGGCCGGGTTGACCGCGTGCGCGGCAACACCGTCGCTGTCGTTGCCGACATGAAGATGATCTACATCCCGCTCGACACCGTCAGCGTCACCGAACGCGGCGTCGTCAGCACGTTGACCCGCAAGGAAATCAACCGCCTCTGAGTGTCAGACCCCCCGGCGCACAAGCGTGCGTCGAGGGGTCGGGGCTTTGGCTGGAGATTGCGAAGCCGCCGGGCATCCCGGCGGCTTTCGTGTGTCTGGCGATCAGGGCTTCAGCATTTCACCGGCCATCTGCGCGTGCACGGCGGCGGGATCGTTCCCGGCGTGTGCACGGGCGGCGCTGAGGTCCAGCCACAATTGCGTCAGTGGACCATCGCGCTGGATGCCTCGCCCGCCCAGAAGCAGCATCATTTCGTCGACCAGTGGCACGAGGCGGCGCAGGAAGCCAGTCAGCTCCGCGCGATAAAGCAGCGCTTCATCCATCGGCAGCGCTTCGTTCCGGGCGACCAGATCGGCGAGCCGGGCGTAGTTGGCGTGGAACTGGCGCTCGACCGTGTCGATCTCCACGCGGGCGCGGCCAATGACTGACAGGAAGCGCGGATTATCGCGCGAAGCGCCCGAGCCGAACGCACCCTGCCTTTCGCGCGTGGAGGCGGTGAACGCGGTGAGCGCGCCGCGTGCCGCGCCGATGGCCAGGGCTGAGATCGACGAAGCGAAGACATAGAGCCATGGCAGGCGATAGAGTGCGGACAGGCCCGAGGTGGCGGGCAGCGGCTGCAACCCGCTGGCCATGGAGATGCGAGGGAGGCACTGCAACACCGCCTTGAGGCATTTGGTCCAGAAGGGGCACGCCATGCCGATAGGCGGGGACGAACGCATCCTCGATCACCAGATCGTTGCTGCCGGTGGCACGCAGGCCGAATGTGTCCCACACCCGGTCGATCCGGTAATCCTCCATCGGCACCAGGAACAGGCGCATCTGCGGCGCGGGGCGCGCATCGTCAGGCGGGACCATGCCGCCGACCACTGCCCACTTGGCATGCGTGCTGCCGCTGGAAAAGGTGAAGCGCCCGCTGATGCGGTAGCCGCCGTCAACCGGGGTGACCCGCCCGACGGGGGCGAACGAGGAAGAGACGAGCGCATCGGGATCATTGCCCCACACGTCAGACTGCGCCAGCGGGTCCATCCGCCCGAGCATGAACGACTGAACCGAGAGCACGCCGAAAACCCACGCGGTGGACAGGCAGTGTTCGGCAAAGACGTTCTGCAGATCGAACAGGTGGCGCGGATCGAGTTCGAGGCCGCCCCAGCGCGCGGGCTGGAAGGCACGGAGCAGCCCCGCTGCCTGAATTGCCGCGATGGTTTCGGGCAGAACATCGGCCCTTCGGCTCGCCTCGTCGCGCGAAGCGATGATGTGTGGCACCAGCGCGCGCGCTGCGCCCAGCAATTGCTGCGGGTTGGCCCGGTCGGGGGCGGCGTGGACGGGGGAACTTGCCATCGAGCTATCCTCTTGCATCAGGATGGCAGGATTAGAGGGTGCGGTGATGAGCGGGCCTTTCGGGCGATAGGCCGCAGCGCGGCTTGCCCGAAAGGTCAGGCTGGCGCTGTCACCGGTGGCAGTTCGCGGCGCAGGGCCTGCGCAGCCCGCAGGTAAAGCACGATGGCACCGATCAGCACCGCTCCGGCACACAACATGGCCTGTTGCAGCCCGTTGGCCGAGGCGGTGAGGCAGGCGCCTTCGACAACCTTGTGCGCGCAGTCGGCGCGGTAATCGCCGCCATAGGCTTGTGCCGCGAGCCGGTCGCTGAGCCAGCCCAGCGCGACCGACCCGATGCCCAGCCCCGCCACGGTCTGGCCAAAGGCATGGAGCGCAGCCGCAGAGGCGCGCATGCGCGGCTCAACCAGCCGCTGCGTGACGGTCATGATCGCGGGGAGGAAGGCGTTGAGCGATGCCGCCGCGAAGAACATCAGCACGAGGAACCAGCGCCAATCCGACTGCAGGATGGCGAGCAGGTAGAGCGGGAGCGAGATGACCAGCAGCATCGCCGGCGCGCGCCCGAACCAGCCGACATCGCGCCGGCCGAGCCAATCTGCGGCGCGTCCGCCCGAATAGTTGCCGATCACCATCGACAGGCTGAGCGAGACTGCGAAGATCAGTCCGGCTTGCGCAATATCGAGGCCGTAACGGCGCACCAATAGCGGAATCATGAACAAGTTGAGGCCGAAGCTGACAATGCCGACCAGCCCGCTTGCGGCGGTGAGATAGAGGAACGCGGGCGAGCGCCCTACCCGGCGCAGCACCGCGCCGAACGAAGGCGTGGCAGCAGCATCGCCCGCATGGCGGCGCTGAGGTTCGGGGATGGTCAACCGCAGCAGCACCGCGAGAATCACGCCGGGCAGGCCCAATGCGATGAACGCCGCGCGCCAGCCATAGGTCTGCACGACCCAGCCGCCAAGCGTGGCGGAAACCGCGCCGCCGATCGAGACCCAGATCGCGATTGTCGAAAAGGCGCTGGCGCGGCGTTCTTCGGGAAAGCGGTCCGAGATCATAGAGACGAGCGCGGGTGTGAAACCCGCCTCGCCTACGCCGACGCCCATGCGGCAGATCAACAGCTGCACGAAGCTTCCCGCCGCACCCGAAAGCGCGGTCATGACCGACCAGATCGTGGTGACGATGGCGATCAGGCCGACGCGGCTGCGGCGTTCCGCCAGCCGTGCCAGCGGAATGCCGAGCGCGGCATAGAACAGCGAAAACGCGAGACCCCCCAGCAGGCCGAGTTGAAGGTCGGTCAGTCCAAGATCGCGGCGGATTGCCTCGCCCGCGACCGAGATGATCGTGCGGTCGATGAAGTTCACCATATAGACGAGCCCGAGCAGCAGCAGGAACCACTTTTCGCTGCCTGCTGCGGGCGTTTCGTCCCGCTGTGCTTCGTCCATGCCCCGCTTCGCCCCTGTCCCGACCGTCTACCGTGCGGCAGGGTCTATTGATCGGGGTGCTAAAGCCACCCTATCGTTTGGAAGGAAGCAGCGGTTGTCCGGTCAGCGGCGGCAGACGTCGAGAATGAACTGCTTGACGTACGTCTTCACGTTGGCGCCGATGGCCGATGGGCGCCCCACCGCCTCGCCCAGTTCGTCCGCAAGCGTCAGATCCTTTTCGCCGATCCCGGCCTGTACGGCCATGAGATCGCGGCGCGACTGTTCACCCGGATTATTGCGGAACGCGATGAAGCCGTTCATCGGCGGGGTCATCACCCCGTTGCGCTGCATCACGGTCATAAGCTTGTCGATCGGGACGCCCGCCGCTTCGGCCAGATCCATCGCTTCTAGGCCGAGCATGATCTGGCTCCACGAAACCAGGTTGTTGCAGATCTTGAGGCCCATCGCCGATCCTAGTGGGCCAACCAGCATGGTGTTGGTGGAATAGGCATCGAGCACCGGCTGCACGCGCGCCATCGTGGCTTCGCTGCCGCCGAGCATGCAGAACACGAACGGGCCGTCGTTGCCCATTTCGGTGCGGGTTACAGCCGCGTCCATCAGGTCGACGCCGACAGCCGCCGCGCGCTCGGCGAGCGCCTTGGCCGTGGCCGGGCGGACCGTGCTGTGAACGAGGATCACCGCGCCGGGCTTCATCGCCGGAATCAGTTCGTCGAAGCATTCAGTGACTTGTTTGTCGTCCTGCACGCAAATGCCGACGACGTCGCAGCCGCCGAGGTCCGCGATGCTGCCTGCCAGTGTGGCCTTGCCGCGAAACGGCTCCATCGCGGCTGGGAACTTGTCGAACACGGTCAGCGGCAGCGCCAGCTTGGCCAGTTCGCGCGCCTGGCACCCGCCCATGCTGCCCAGCCCGATGAACCCTACTGAACCGATGTCCTGCGCCATTTCAAACCACTCCTGATGCCGATTGCGGGTTGGGTATAGGCTGGACGACTGCCCGCCGTCATCAGGCCAAGCCTTCGCCCGCGCGCCAAAAACAGTCGCGATGCGCCGTCAAGCGACGGCAGGCTGCAGGGCATCGTCGGGGGCATCGCCCCGGCCAGTGCCGCTGCGTTTCACGTGGCGGGCGGCGAGTGCGAAGTGCATCGCGGCGATGGGATGGCACAGCAGCATGATCGACAATGCCCAGCCGAGCGAGTTCTCGCCACCGATCAGGTCGCTGAGGCGCCCGACCACGAACGGGGCCACACCGAAGCCGAGCAGCGTGGCGCCCAACTGGAGCAGCGCGATGGTGAAGCCGCGCACATGCGGGGGCACGACGATCAGCAGCAGGCCGTTGGCCGGGCCGTTGTAGCTGTTGAAGAACAGGGCGTAGCAAGCGACCAGCGCCAGCGCGGGCACGGTGGCGGGCGTGAGCAGCGAGGCGATGCCGAGGAACGTGGCGATCAGCGATGTGCTGGCAGCGATCATGCCCGAACGCCACGGATTGGCGCGCGCATCGCGGCGGCTGCTACGGTCGGCCAACCAGCCGAAGAACGCACCGCCCAGCGCGCCGAGCAGGCCCGAGGTCAGCCCCACGGTCAGCCCGGCCTGCGACAGCGTGAGGCTGTGCTGGCGAACGAGGAACGAGATCGACCAGGTTGAATAGGACGAAATCGCGGCGGCGGTGAGCAACACGCCGAGCAGGATATGCACAGCGGCCGGCCGTGCACCGATTTCGGCCAGTGAACGGGCGAAGCTGAGCTTTTCCGGCACCGCTGCGGGCGCTGTGCCTGCTTCCGGGGCGTCGCTGGCGCCGCGTACAGGCTC
>JAZKBJ010000052.1:1653-4145 GCA_040388685.1 Pseudomonadota bacterium | reverse complement strand
TGTGACCGTCTGCCCCGCCTGCACGCCGATGCTCATCATGCGAGCGCCCGGGCGGGTGGCGCGCATTGCGGCCTCTGCCGGCGGGCCGTAGATCACATCGAGTACCACGTCGAAACCGCCATTGGAGGCCGCTTTCAACGCCGCTTCATCGTCGCCGGTGCCGAGTTGCACCGTGGCATCGGTCCAGCCCCGTGCCTGGAGCGCGGCAAGCTTGTCAGCGCTGCGGGCGGCCGCCACGACATGGCCTGCGCCCATGAGCCTTGCGAGTTGTAGCGCGATCTGTCCGACCGGGCCGGTCGCGCCAAGGATCAGGACGTTCTCGCCAAGCTGGATGCGCGCTTCTTCCAGCGGAATCAGCGCGCCCGTGCCCGATATGGCCAGCGCGATGATCTGATCATCAGGCACGGCGGCAGGGCAAGGCCAGACTTCGGCGTCAGCGACCAGCGTCTGCTCTGCCATGGCTCCAAAGGGGGCGATGCTGTGGCCGAAATAGACGCGCGTACCGTCCGTCAGCGTGCCGACGCCTTCACCGCCGGGGACATAGGCTCCGGATACCGGGCCGAAGAAGCCCTTGGCGCGCATCAGGTCGGTCGGGCCGATCCCGGCGGCACTGACGGTGATCCGCTGCGCGCCTGCGGTGGCGTGCGGCGCTGCGTGTTCGGCGAGCGTGAAGCTGCCGTCGGGCGCGATGATTGCTGCCTTCATGGGCTGAAATTCCTGGCCTGCAAGAAAAAGGCCGCCCGCGCATGTAACGCGGGCGGCCGGTAAGGACTATCGGCTCAGTATGCGCCGGGAGGCGAGATACCGTCGGCGCCGGTCATGTTGCGGCCATAGATTTCATAGCCGATGGTCGGGATGTTCTGGATGTGGCGCGTGGCCATCGAGACATCGCGCCAGTAGCGGTTGATCGGCTTGTCGAGCGCGAAAGCCGACGAGCCCGCCTGGAACATCAGCGATTCACTGGCGCCGTGGACCAGTTCGATCATCTGCGCACCAGCAGCGCGGTGCTGCGCCTTTTCCTCGAGCGTGAACTCCTCGCCCAGACCAACGCGGTCGAGCTTGGCGGTCAGATCGAACAGGATCAGCTTGGCCGTGTTGACCATCGCGGCGGCTTCACCAAGATCGCGCATGTAGGCGCCCGATTGGGTCCGCGTTGGGATAAACGTGGTCAGCACCGGCTTCTTCGGTGCTTCGGCAGCGACGATTTCGACCATCGCCTCGACCGCGCCGATCAGCTGGGCGATGCCGGTGGTCCGCACGACCGGGACAGCGGGAAGCAGGTCGGACGGATCGCCGAAGTGGCGCTTGGTGTCGTCGATCTGCCCGGCACGTTCGCTCATCAAGACCATCTGGTCATCGGGGATGAACACGTTCTCGGCAATCGCGGTGTCAGAGCCGGTGCCCTGCATGCCCGAGACGAACCAGCTGTCGACGATGGTCATCGAATCCATCGGCAGATAGCACATGTTGATGCCCGGAACGACGGGACCGTCGTAGTCTTCGAGCACCACGCCCTGCTGCGCCCAGGTCGACTGGCGCGAGCCGGACATGTAGGGCCACTTGCCGTTGATGATCCAGCCGCCATCGACCTTGCGCGCCTTCCCCGGAGGGTTGTAGGCGCCGCAGACCGGCTGCGGGCCGTTGCCGAACACGGCATCCTGCACGCCGTCGGGCGCAAGGCTGGTGATCCAGCTGGTGCCATTGATGATCTGCATGACCCAGCTGACCGCGGGATCGCCTTTGGCGATCTCGATCTGCACGCGGCAGAAATCGGTGGGCGAAAGGCCGTGGCCGCCGATCCGTTTGGGCACGAGCAGCTGCAACAGGCCATGCTCTTTCAGCGCCTTGTCCACCGCCGGCGTCGGCGCGCGCAGCTTTTCGCCTTCGGGCGCTTCGCTCTGCAGCAGCGGGCGCAGGCTCTTTGCCAGTTCGACAAAGCCGTCTGCGATTTCCTTTGACGCGAAGCCACCCGCGTCATTGACGTTAAGTTTGGCAACGGTGGCCATAGGTCTGTCCTTTCTCTCGGTTCGGCGGGTTAGCCGACAGTCTGCAGTGCCCATTGAAGAATGTGTTCGGGCGATTCATTCCAGCTGCGCATCCAGCCCTCGTCCGCCGGAATGACCAGCGTGCTGAGTTGGAGCCTGACCAGCGTCTCGATCAGGGTATCGCGGTTGATCGGCTCGCCGACCCTGCGTTCGAGATAATCGAGTGTCGGCTCCAGCGCTTCACGCACGGCGGCTTTGTGACGGGGGAAATGGGTGCGCAGGAATTCAAGGTGGAACGCCGGCTCAACCTCGAAGATGCGGTCTGGCGAGCGGTCGATAGTGAAGTGTGCAAAGAACTGCATCACCGCGCGGAAGCGCTCCATCGGATCGGGGTTGGCATCGGCGACTTCGGCGATGCCCTGCTCGAAGCTGGCGCAGACATATTCCGAAACTGCGGCGAGTACGTCTTCCTTCGACGCAAAGTAGCGGTAGAGCGTGCCACGCGAG
>JAZKBJ010000052.1:0-1613 GCA_040388685.1 Pseudomonadota bacterium | reverse complement strand
ACAGTTTGAATGGCGCGCAAGGTGCCATCCAGAATCTTCTGGACGCTGGCATATTGCTCACCGACGGCGGTGCCGCCCCATTCGCCTTGTGGGAGAAGTTTCACCCGCCTGCCTCCAGTTCTGCCAGATTGTGCGGCACACTGACGTAGCCCGGCAGGTGCTGGCCGCCATCGACATTGATCAGTTCACCGTTCACGAAACGGGACATTTCAGAAGCCAGGAACACCACCACCGGGCCGATGTCGTTCTCGGGATCGCCGGCCCGCTTGAGCGGATTGCTGGCAGTGGCCATGTCGAGGAAGCCCGGCACGTTGTCGACCAGTTCGGCAAAGACCTGGCCCATGCCGGTGGGGGCAATCGCGTTGGTGCGGATGTTGTAGCGGCCCCACTCGACGGCGGCGGAGCGCGTCAGGCCAAGGATCGCGCCCTTGTTCATGTTGTAGTCGCTGTGCAGCCACGCGCCGGTCTGCGCGTCAATCGAATAGAACGTGACGATCGAGCCGCCACCGCGCGCCTTCATGTGCGGGAATGCTGCGCGCATCGCCCACCAGCTGCCGTACGTACCGATCTTGAGGGTGTCCTCAAGCATCTCGTCGGTCTTGTGTTCGAGCAGAACGTTGGGCGACAGCGCCGAGGCGTTGAGCACCAGAGTGTCCAACCCGCCAAATTCGGCCACGGCCCGGTCGATCATGCCGGTGACCTGATCCTTGATGGCCATGTCCGCCGAAATGCCAACTGCGCCCACGCCGAATTCTTCACGGATTTCAGCGGCAACGCGCTCGGTGGCCGCGCCGTCGCGCCCGGTGATCAGCAGGTTCGAGCCTTCGCGCGCCATGCGGCGCGAAATGCCATGGCCAAGGCCCTTGGCGCCGCCGGTAACGATGGCCACCTTGTCTTGCAGCAACCCGCTCATGCAACGGTCTCGCGCAGCGGCTCGATCAACATTCTGTCCAACTCGGTTCTCTCCTGGCAGCGATCGCGGGTCAGCACATAGCCGCGCGTCACGCCTTCATTGTCGACAAAGAGATATTTGAGGCCCGATTCCGTGTCGTCTGCCAGTTCCCACTGTCCCTCGGATTGGGCCGGCTTGGGAAGCAGCACAATCGGGTATGTCGTGGTTTTTACCTGCACCGACAGGGTCGGGAAGCGGATGTCCGTGGGCGTGCCGAGCACGCTGGGCGCAATTGCGCGGGCCGCCGCCATGATCGGGGTGACATAGGCAGCAAGGCCATGCGGATATTCCGCGCAATCGCCGATGGCGTAGATCGACGGATCGCTGGTGCGGCCGGTCTGGTCGACCCTGATCCCGCGTCCCACATCCAGCCCGGCCTCGCGGGCAAGGTCGGTGTTGGGGCGCAGGCCCACTGCCGAGAGGATGATGTCAGCAGCGATCTGCGTACCGTCATCAAGCGTTCCGCAAAAGCCGCCTTCGGGCAGCTTGTCGAGCGAAACGACCTTGCGGCCAAGGTGCCATTCGACGCCGTGCCCTGCCAAAGTCTCGCGGACCTTGTCACCCACTTCGGCGGGTATAAGTTGCGCCAGTGGATGGCCGAGCATGTCGACCACCACGGGTTTGTAGCCATTGGTAACAAGATCATTGGCAAATTCGGTGC
>JAZKBJ010000051.1:8453-16235 GCA_040388685.1 Pseudomonadota bacterium | reverse complement strand
ATAGGACTCGGGGGCGGTCCAATATTTCCGAATCTCTGCGCCTGACCATTTATTTTCAAACGACACAGCGCTCGCAGCGAACGATTCAGTGGTAAATGGCGGTGGAAGCTCCGCTGGGAAATAACCTCGCTTCAGCAAAAGCTCTAAGCGCGATTGTGGGCTTGATGGAGCAGATGTTTGACTAGCCATTACTGTTTTCTATAGCCGCAGCGACCTCAGCGCTAGGGCCTTCCGAAGCAACCGGCGATCTCGGGTGATAAACGTTCGTGATCACCCGACTTAGGGCTGGAAACCTCAGCTTTTTCGTGCGAGTTATAATCCCTCCCGCTCCGCCACACAGTCTAAGTGTCGTATATAAAAAGGAAAAATATCGCGTGAAAGGCGCCTTTCCGCCCTTTCTGCATTTTTTTCTACGACGGGGAGAGGGGCAAAATCGGCGGCTTTGCGACCACTTCCGGAGCCTTTCTCTTGGCCCCAGGCCGGCACTACGGTTTCGTGCGTGCGAACCAGGTTGCTTGTGGCAAAACAGGCAGTGTGCCGGGTTTGCCGGCGCCGTGCCGAATGAAGGCTGTTTTATGCAGGCTTTCGATGTGCATGAGGCCAATGCTGTGATCCGGCAAGAACAGCCCCGCTTGATGAAGGTTGCCGTCTTTGCCACGGGAATCGCACGTTTGCAGTGCCTGTAGCCGGCCCGAGGCGATGACCGTGCAGTGCTCGCCGATCCGGGGCAGCAGCATGGGCGTGATGGTGAGCGACAGGCGGGAAGCGACCAGCAGTGGATCATCGAAGAACTGCGCCACCTGCTCGGCAACCACCGCCTCGATCTCGCGCAGGCAGGCGCCCGCTCGAGGCTTTGCCGACAGTGTCGCCATGCTGCAGGGAGCGGCTAATATAATAGCGGTAATGGATCTTGTCCTTGCTGGCATGGGGCGAGCGTGTCCTGCGCCCGCCCTGAACGTGGCTCGTCATCAGGGTTTGCACCCGGTCCCATGTTTCCCGGTCAATGACGGGCGGATGCTGGCCCTTGTGGATCTGCCCGCGGTGCGGGATGTCGCCCACATAGATCGGGTTGCGCAGGATGAGGTAGATTTGCCCGCGCGAGAACCGGCAGCCCCCGAAATTCCGGCCGGCCCCCGAGGTGCGCTGCGGGGTGTCGATGCCCTTACTTGCCAACTGCTCGGCCACATGCCGGACATTGCCAAGCGCAAGATAGCGCCTGTAGATGTCGCGCACGATTTCGGCTTGATCCTCGATGATCGCCAGCGTGCGCCCGTCGGGGCGGTAACGCAGTCGCGGCGTGCCGCCCATCCACATGCCGCGCGCCTTGGAGGCGGTGATCTTGTCACGAATGCGTTCGGCGATGACCTCGCGTTCGAACTGGGCAAAGGACAGCAACATGTTGAGCGTGAGCCGCCCCATGCTGGCAGTGGTGTTGAATGACTGGGCGATCGACACGAAACTGGTGCCGGCCTTGTCCAGCGCCTCGACCAGCTTGGCAAAGTCGAGCAGCGAACGGGTGAGCCGGTCGACCTTGTAGATCACGATGATGTCGATCCTGCCGTCTGCCACATCGGCGAGCAGGCGCTGCAGGGCAGGGCGCTCGAACGTTCCGCCCGATATGCCGCCGTCGTCATAGATGTCGGGCAGTAGGTGCCAGCCTTCGCTGGCCTGACTGAGCACATAGGCCTCGCAGGCATCGCGCTGGGCATCGAGCGAGTTGAACTCCTGCTCGAGGCCTTCCTCGCCCGACTTGTGGGTGTAGATCGCATAGCGGACCTTTTTCATGCCGCCCTGTTGAGGCCGAAGAAGGCGGGCCCGGACCAGCGTGTGCCGGTGATTGCCCGGGCCACCTCGCTCAGCGATTTCCACTCGCGTTCATTCCAGCGAATGACACTGTCATCGCCGATGGTCAGGATGTGGACGGTGCCATTCCATTCGCGCATCAGCCGTATGCCAGGCAGGGCCTCGCTGCTCCGGGCTTTCGCGGCAGTCAGCAGGGCAAGCCGTTGCTGCGTGCGGCGGGAGAGCCCGCCATGGGCCCGTGCCTGAAGCTCCCACGCTGGCGCCCGCCGCAGCCTGTCCGGCTGCGGTGCTCGTCAACACCAATGCTTGCAGTGCGGCACAAGTGAATGCATTCCGCTGCGACGGGCGGCCATTCTGGAGCAATCCGAATTGGGGCCCGCCTCGAGCTAGGTGTTTGGTCCGGGCATTTGATGGTGCATTATCCATGCAGAACCCGCAAAAGGAATGTACTTGCACATAGGAGCCTCCCATTTGCGGCGATCATGCGCTGCTGCCGCATTCGCCAGGCCTACCCAACTACATTCCGGCCAGATTGCGGATCGAACCGGGCGGCGGCGGGACGTTATCGCAGCGGCCGCTCCGAACTCCCGGCGCCAAAAGTGGCGCAAGATCGCCCCTATCACCTTCCTTCAACCGGCCGCACTATTGGCCCATGATCTTTGCCATATCGTCCTGAGTGACGCCGATTTGCGCTTCTGCCGCACGCGTGTCGAAGATTTCGCGCCATGCGGTGATGAGGCCGTCATCGGTGAAATCGAACACAGCCATGACAGGCACGCTGACGCGCGTGCCAAGATCGGCAAACGTCACATGATCGGTCCTTTCGGTGAAGACGTGCGTGTCATTGGCCATGATGACATGGATTTCGGCGTGCAGGTCCTTGTAGACGGTAAGCTGGCGCGCAATTTCGCCGACGATCGCGGCAGGACCGCGAATGGGATCGACCGCAGGCACCAGCGGCTGATAGTAGCCGTCCGGCGTGAAATAGTCTTCGAGACCTTTGCCTACGACATCGCCAGAATGGACGATGTCGAGCACTTCGCGGACGCGGGATTCATTGGCATGCATGGGTGGGGTGTCCTTTCGATTAGCGAGCAAGCGAGCCGAAACGATAGGCGATCGAGATGCCGTACACGCGCGGGGCTCCGGGGAAAGCGACTGCAGTGGCGAGTGGGCTTGAATAGAGATCGCTGAACGTGCGGGTGTTGTATTTCCTGTTGAAAGCGTTGCGCACGAAGCCCGCTATCTCGATCTGCGGCCTGTCGAGATTGAAGCTGATCCGGGCATTGACGAGTCCATAGCCCGGTATCCGGCTGAGCGCGGCCTGTCGTTCGATCACCGCGCGATCGGCCGCCGAAAGGCCCGGTGCGGCGGTGATCGGACTGAAGCTTTGCGAACTGATCCAGGCGTAGTCGCCGTGCAGATCGACTGAACCCCATGCCATGTCGAGGCGCTGGGTTGCCGCAACCATCGCATTGAACTTCGCCAGTTGGGGAAGGGGCTCGCCGCTGCGATCGACCGTTACGGGAACGCCGCCGATGATCTGCGTGTCAAGGAAGCTGCCCTTGTCATACTTGCCATCAAGCAGGCCGATGGACCCGGAAAGGTCCATGCCCTGCCATGGCCGCGCTGCCAATTCGAATTCCGCGCCGCGCACCTGTGCGTTACCCGCATTGACGACATATTGGGTGACGGCGGTTGGGCCGACGAGGATGTTCAGGTTGCGCTGCACATCGCGCTGCCATGCGTTGAACACGGCGACGTTGATCCGCAAGCGGCGATCCAGCAGGTCAGCCTTGAAGCCCACCTCCACGTCGCGAACCTTTTCAGGAGAGAAGGCGGGGATCGAACCGAAACGCAGGTTCCATCCGCCTGCCATCGCCGCGCCACTGGTCTTGGCATAGATGAACAATTCTTCGGTAGCCTGATAATCGAGGCCCAGAGTCCATGCGGGATAGTTGAAACTCGTCTTCTCCGTCTGGTTGCACGGAGGGAAGGCGCCGCCATCGGGAGCGGCGACGTTGCAGGTGCTGATGTCGTTGTGGACCGAGCGGTTGTGCAGAACGACTTCGCGCTCGTCCCAAGTCCAGCGCAGCCCGGCAGATAGCCGCAGACCGGGCGCGACCTTGTAGTACCCTTGCGCATAGAGCCCGCGCGAAATGTTCAGAACGTCGCCGTCGTTCAGGAGCGGGGGCAGGCCGAGAACGCCCAGCGCCTCGAACAATGACCGCTCATCACCCCTCTCGCGGGAGAAATAAAGCCCCCCGATCCAGCTGAAAGCGCCAGCACCGCCAGACAACTGGAGTTCCTGCGAGATCTGTTTTGATCCAAAGCCGGTGTGATTCTGCGCGAAGCGGATCGGTGTTCCGTCCAGATCGATGACGGCGTCTGTACGGCTGTAGCGAAAGCCCGTGATCGCCTGCAGCTTAACATCGCCCAGCCTGCCGTTGATGGTGAGCGATCCGCCAGCCGCCTTCATCAGGTCCATTGGCAGTTCGCCCACCGGGCCGGTTGTGCCATAGCTTGTGCGGAAATTGGCGTTGGTTTGCAGGTAGGGAGCAAGCAGCGGGGTGAGATCGGCCAACGGGGCGAGGGCGGGTATGAAACCGATCAGGGGCGTAACGATCGGGGCGAGCGCTCCGGCGTTGAACCCGGCAAGCGCGACCGACTGACCGCTGTCACGGCGATAGTTGTAATCGCCCGACAGGGTCACGTCCCAATCGCTGCCATCGGGTGCCCAACGCAATTTCGCCCGGACGAAATGGTTGGCTGCCTGATCGAACGTGGTCCGGTCAAGCAGGGCGTTGCGCCCGTAACCATCGTCGCGGTTGAAGCTGTAGGAAATGCGGGCGGCTAGTTCCGGGCCTGCAAGCGGCACGTTCAAGGTGGCGCTGGCCTCGAGGGTGTTGAAGTTGCCGTAGGCGAAGCGCGCCGCGCCGCCAAAGTCCCCGGTGGGCTGCTTGGTGACGATATTCAGCGCGCCGCCAGTCGTGTTGCGGCCGAACAGCGTCCCTTGGGGACCGCGCAATACTTCCACCCGAGCAAGATCTGCGAAATCGAATAGCCCCTGGGATGGACGCGGCACGTAAACGCCGTCGATATAGATGCCGACCGCCGGGTCCGAAGCACTGCCGGGGTTGACCTGCGACTGGCCGCGAATGGATACGAAAGCATAGCCTGATACGGAAGGTGAACCGGTCGCTACGTTCAGGTTCGGGGCCAGTCGCTGTAGATCCTTGGGGTTCTGCACCTGACTCTGGACCAGCGTGGCATCGCCGAGCGCGGTTACGGACACCGGCGTTGTCTGCAGCGATTCCGCCGTGCGGCGCGCGGTGACGATGATGTCGGTCAGGCCCTGATCGGCGTCGGCGCTGGCCGCCGGCTGACTTACAGCGTCCTGCGCCTGCGCCGTCATTCCGTGGAGCGAGGCGGTGCCGAGCAACGTGCCAGCGAGAAGCTTGGTTCGGTTCTTCATGTAATTCTTCCTCTGGATCCTTTCGGACCGTTGTTCTGCGCACGAATGGCGAGCAGCCGTCGGCAAGCCTGCCGCACGGATGCGGGCATTCGTTCCTTCCGGACTCGCGTTCTCGCGCTATTCGCGGATGGGCTGCAGCGTCGTGGCGGTGAGATAAGCCTGCGATCCGCAGCCTTTGAGCAGGAAGTTCTGGCGCCCGAGCCAGCGGTTGAAATGAGCGACAAGGGTCGCGTCCTGTTCAGAACCGGCAGAACGCACGAAGGCATCGACAGCAGCGTCCGCCTCGCGCCGGGTGCTGACGGCTTGTCCGGTCAAGGCCTCTGCGTCGGCGAGGTCAGCGGCGAGAACGCTGCCGCCGTAGATGGCGCAACGCTGCAGATATGTGCCGAGCACCGCCGCGCTATCGAGGTGGAAGCGAAGCGCCGTATCGCTCGTGTCCCAAGACGCCAGCATATTGACCAACTGGCCCGGCGCGGCTTCGTAGGGGACGGTCGGATTGGGTAAGGGATCGGGCACGGGATCGAGCGTGACGCCGACGCTCTCGGCAATGCCTTGCAAGCCCCACCGGCTCGTTGCGACGCAGAATTGCAGGTAGGCGACATAGTCGTTCTGCACTTCCGGTTCGTACATCATCGGCCACATCAACATGCTGTTGGTGCCAGCGAAGCCCGCAGAGTGATAGGCAATCGCGCGATAGGGAATGCTGTCGCCGGTCAGGTTCTCGTAATATCGGCGCAATTCGGAAATGTCGCCCAGCGGCTCGGTGGTGTCGCGCAGCCGCATGCCGGCAAACTCGGCCGCAGGATCGCCGATATACGATACTTCGAAGTCTATCAGTCCGGTGAAGCGATCGCCGTCATAAAGGAACTGACCTGCGTCAGCCGTGACGAAGCCGGGACGGTCGCGGTCCTGCGGCGCGTTCTTCTCAAGCCAGCGCGCATAGAATTCGGTCAAGGGGAATGGGCGATCCGCAAAGGCCGCGCGGACGATATCGATGCATGGTTTGTACAGGCTCAGCGCAATGTCGCGTGCGTTCTTCGGAACTGGGAGGCCCGTCGCCCCGAACTCACCAACCGGGATGGCGTGCAGTTTCGCCAAGGCTTCCACGAATTCCCGGCGCACTTTGGCTTGTGCTTCTGGATCGGCGATCAGTTCGCTGTTGATGGTGCCCGACAGCCGCTCCATCACGATCGCCACAGGATCTTCGATCATGCCATAGACTTTGGGTGCGAGCACGCCGTGCCGCTCCATCACATGATGGATCTGCGCCTCCTGATGCAGCGTCATGGGATAGCGCGCCGATTTTCCGCGCGCGCCACGCACGAGAATGCCCTGAAGGTGGCCGTCGATCATTACGTCGGCCTCCCAGCTGGTTCGCCACCGCAATTGCCGGCAAAAGTTCTGCGGCTCACCCCCGAAGTGATCGCGTAGCCATTCGTAGACCGGACGATCGACATCGCTCAGCGCGGCTGTGTCGATGACCATCCGGGCGATCGTATCGGTTCCCACTCAATGCCTCCTCATCGGCCGCCATCGTCGAGCGGTTCTTTGTCTGCGGCACAGAATGCGCAGCAATACCCTCGCCGGCCAGTTCGGACAGTTCAGGTGAATCGCGATCGCTATTCCCGACTCTCTTGCGGCTTTGACATGCCGGCCTCGCAGCCCACATTCGGCTCCACATGAAAAAATGCGGGAGGCGAGAATGGAAAGGCTGCAGGGTAAGGTCGCAATCGTGACCGGCGCTGGTTCGGGAATTGGTGAGGCGTCCGCGCTTCGCTTTGGGCGCGAAGGGGCGGCGGTAGTGGCGTTGGGCCGACGCAAGGAAGCCGTAGAGCGCGTCGCGGCTGCTATCCGCGACGCGGGCGGACAGGCAATGGCCGCTGTCGCCGACATTGCGGATGAGGACAGCATTGCTCGCGCGGTATCCGACATCGTAGCACAGTTTGGCCGGATCGACATTCTGTTCAACAATGCAGCGCTCACCGATACGGCCATCATGGCGCAGGATCGGGATGTCGTGTCGCTTACAACTGGGTTGTGGGACCGGGTGCTTACAGTAAATCTGCGCGGTCCGGCCATCGTTGCAAAACATGTCATACCGGTCATGATCAGCCATGGCGGAGGGTCGCTGATCTTCAGCGGTTCGGCGCGCGGATCGCAGGGCGATATGCTCTACACCGCCTACGCCGCGTCGAAGGCCGCGCTGGTCAGCCTGTCGCACAACATTGCCGCGCAGTACGGCAAGCAGGGCGTGCGCTCGAACATTCTGGTGATCGGGATGATCATGACGCAGGCGGCGAAGGATGGTTATCCCCCTGAGGTGACGCAGGTGATGGAGCGGCATCATTTGACGCCATTTATCGGTGAGCCGGAGGATGTCGCCGGTGCTGCGGTCTATGGCCAAAGAGGTGATCTGCGGACACGGCACAGCCAGCCGCTGCATCCAGACGGTGCCGCGCAGCGGACACGCCGGTGCCGTCGTTGCTGTTGTGGTGGTGGCCGCT
>JAZKBJ010000051.1:6023-8443 GCA_040388685.1 Pseudomonadota bacterium | reverse complement strand
CTGCGGTCTATCTTGCATCGGACGACGCGCGGTTCGTGACCGGGCAGCAATTGTTCATCGATGGCGGCATTGCCTCGCATTCGGCAGCCTTTGCCGATGGACGCCTTGCCATGGGCGAATGAGCGGACCTGTGGGCCTTGAGCTTTCCCCTGCGGGGCCTATGGTCACGCAAAATACAAGGGAGAGGGCCATGCTGCGTGACGATGCGCTCGATGCCGCAATTTCGAGCGACATTCATTTTCAAGTGCGTTCGGAACCCAGTTTGCGGGCGAATGCCTATCAGTTGCGGGTCCATACTTCGGTATGCCCGCGCGAGGGGCATGGCATTTATCAATCACCCTGGCATCTGCTGGAAGCGACGCTGGAACCCTGCCAGCCGATCTGGAACCGGTTCCTGAATCGAACCGGTGGTGAGGAGATCAGGGTCGGTTCGGTGATGTTCGTCCCCCGCGACGAACCCGTGCAATGCCATTTCACGCGCGGCGCTCGGCGCACCATATCCTGCCTGTTCGATCTGAATGCATTGGGCTTTGAACGTGCGGCGGAATGGAACTGGAACGACATAGACCCAGCGCTCGCATTCGACATCCGCGATCCGTTTGTGCAGGTCGCGGTGCAGCGGCTGCGCCAGGAAGTGCTGGCGCCCAGTTTCGTGAGCGAGTTGCAGGTCGAATCCGCATTGATCTTTCTTGGCGCGCAGATTCAGCGACTGGTAGAAAAGCGTGGCCATGTCGAAGGGAGCGACGCGAAGTCGCTGGATCGGATGGAGCTTCGGCGCGTGCTGGAACGTATCAAAGACGAAGACGGCCCGGCTCCATCGGTTGGCGAGCTTGCAAGAATGACAGGGCTTAGCGCCCCCGTATTCTCAGCGCGCTTCCGGAAAACAACCGGGCAGACAGTGCGTAGCTATGTCGCGCACGCGAAGCTGGAAAAAGCGAAAGCACTTTTGCTCGACGAGGCGGAGATGGTGAAGCAGATCGCCTATCGCTGCGGGTTCACAAGCGCAGCGGCGTTTGCGATGTCGTTTCGGCAGGAGACGGGCATGACGCCCACGGAGTTTCGGACGTTGTCCCGGATCCATTGAATCCGGCCCAATCCCGCCAGCGGGCGATTTGCGGGATATCCCTGAACTGACCAGGCGAACCTCAACGGCTCTTGCAGAAATTTGCGATATCGGCGGCAAATGAGGGCCAGGCGAGCGGGTTGCGCCGGTGCAGGTGTTCGATGCCATAGGCCATGGCGCGCCGGTTGTTGTGAAGGTCGAGCAGGATGCCATTGTTGTCGATCGATGAGGGGCACCCTTCCGCTGGCCATCGACCTGCGATATACGGGCAAAGCGCGTAGAGACCGGCAATTATTCCCAGTTTCCCGGACTGTTTCAGCGACATTCCGGCCGCGAAAGTCAGATTCCCGCCGCCGCTCTCACCCGTGATGATGATGCGAGCGGGATCGATGTTCAACGTTGCGCTGTTCTCCCGGACCCACTCGACGCCGGAAAGGCAATCGTCGAGTCCGGCGGGA
This sequence comes from Pseudomonadota bacterium, assembly GCA_040388685.1. Classification (GTDB taxonomy): domain Bacteria; phylum Pseudomonadota; class Alphaproteobacteria; order Sphingomonadales; family Sphingomonadaceae; genus Novosphingobium. The sequence goes on along the minus strand of JAZKBJ010000051.1, from coordinate 6,922 downwards.
AATGGCGCGACTTCGGGGACCGATGACGGATAGAGCGCATTGGGAAAATCCATCATGATGACGGCAAGTCCATTGGCGGCGATCAGGCGCGCCCACGCCTTGTAGTTGCCATCATAGCACGACAGCGACTGCATCCCGCCGCCGTGAATGTAATAGACGCAGGGCAGGCATTCGTCGCCGACCGGCCGCGTTATCATGAGATTGATTTCGTTTTCGTCGGACTGGGACAGGATTTGCAGGGTGCTCACTACCAGACCGTCGGAGGGCGCTGCCTGCTCGTTGTCAAAGGTGTTCAGACAAGCTGCCATGCCGCGTGCGCCTATCCGTCCGGCATCGGAATTGGCTTTGGAGAGCAGATATTCCCGGCTGCCGACATCGCCAAAGGCCGGATAATCGAAATGCTGGAAGGCCGGGCACGGACAGGTCTGCACCGAACGCATAGAGGGAAACGTCGCTCAAAGGAGCGGTGCTGGCAAGCATGCAAAGCACGACAACACGGTCCGCATGAGCGCGCGTTGCATGGCTTGGCCGGTTTCGGTCAGGGGCGTGGATTAGCCATGAAAGGGGACGGCGGCTTGGACGGATGAAGTCGCAATGGGCACGCGAATGATGTGCGCATACGACCGCGTCTACGTCCTATCCAACGTTCAGCAAATGCTCACCGCCGCCCTGCCTTGTCAGTTCGATCCGTCGACCGGTGAATCGCTTGGCGATGTCGATAGCCGTCAGCGTATGCTGGCTTGGCTTCACGGTCGTAAGCGATCCACGACCCGCGAGCACTAACGGCAGGACAAGCTGGTCAGCCAGGTACGGGCCCGCAAATGCCGACGCTTCGACGTAGCCATTCATCCTTGCTGCGCAGGTCTTTGCCAGCCGTTCCGCAGGGACGCCAAGCTGGC
>JAZKBJ010000051.1:0-6013 GCA_040388685.1 Pseudomonadota bacterium | reverse complement strand
GTCGCGCCGGGCGCGCGCCAGCATGCGCTCGGCGATTTCGAACGGTAGCCCGGTGAAGACTGCCTGTCCGGCTACGCCAAGCTGCTCGCCGCGTTCGATGCAGTCGATGGACAATAACGGTGCCGGGGTGATGTCGACCTCGATCCGCCCGCCACCACGTGGGTAAAACCCGTGCCGCACGATGCGTGCCGAGACTCTTGGCCCCATGCGGTTGATTACCGGCAGGAACGTGCGTTCGATGAAGTCGAACGGCGGGGCCAGCATGTTATGCGTGCCGCCCTCCAGGACGAGCCGCGAGGGTCCGTCCGCCAGGATCAACGGCATCAAGACCGTCTGCAGCACCAGGCCGGTCGAACCCGCCGTGCCGACTGCGAACTGGTACTCGCCAGGCGTCACCCGTCCGGGACCAAATTCGAGTTCGGATGAGCCGACCGTAAGGCCGGAGCACTCCGATCCGGAGATCACGCATGCCGCTTCGACCGCGGTAACATGCTGCCGCATTAGACCGGGCTTCGAACGTTTGGCGCGAATGTTGGTGATCCGGAAAGGCTCACCGGTCACGAGTGACAGAGCGCATGAATTGCGCACCATCTGCCCCCCGCCTTCGCCTTCCGATCCGTCGATTGTGATCATTCTCGTAACAAGTCCAAAAAGATTGCATTCGCTGCTTCCAGCGCAGTTGCAGGTGGCTTCCGTTCCGGCAGTTCCGCAGCCTGTCCCAGCTCTTCACGGATGAGCACGTCGAGTTCGGGAAACCTCCGGGTATTGCCGAGTTCGCGGGTCTGCCGTTTTGCCTCAACCAGTTCCTCAATCATGTCGACGATCGGTGCAGAAATGGCACTTTCGCGCATAAGTGCCTGCAGGTTCATTGAGGGCCGCCGATCTGGATCATTGCGGAGAGCCCTGATCGCAAGAGCAGGTCGAAGGGCATAGAAGTATCGCTTGACCGGCACTGCATCGTCTCCTTCCAGCCATCGGTCGGCCGCATTGCGGCCTATATTTGCGTAGTGATGGGCGACGCCGCGAGGATCGAAGATCTCGTCGGTCAAGGCCGCAATCCGCGCCGCCTCAGGATCGTCGTCGCGGTATCGAATGGGCGAGGAAGGCCACTCGCTGACTACCGCGTTCGATTTCAGCATCAAACCAAGGGTCTTGCGAATGTCCCAACCATTCAAATCGATGTCGCCTTCAATGGGTGTTTCAATGACATCGCGCCCCGGCTCAAGGCGGAGGTACCAATCACGAGACCGCACGTAAACAAACCGCACATCGTAATCGCTGTCAGGCGAAGGAAAGCCCCACGCGCGAGAGCCGGATTCCACTGCCAAGAGATATCGCACGCCTTCGGTCGCCTCGATGGTGGCGAGCCGCGCTTCAATCTCTTGTCTGATATTCGGTGCGATCTGCTCGATCACGATGTGCCCCTGACTTCGGATAGTGTGGGAAGCCCACGCAAAGGGGGATCACCCCTTCACGCAGACCACCTGCTTTAAGGTATGCACGATCTCCACCAGATCGGCCTGAGCGGCCATCACGGCTTCGATCGGCTTGTAGGCCTTGGGCGTCTCATCAATCACACCCGCGTCCTTGCGGCATTCGACGCCTTCAGTGTCGCGGATGTGCTCGTCGAGCGTCACCAGCTTCTTCGCCTCGGTGCGCGACATGATCCGTCCCGCGCCGTGGCTGCAGCTATCGAAGCTCTCCGGGTTGCCCAGCCCGCGCACGATGAAGCTCTTCGCCCCCATCGAGCCTGGGATGATCCCCAGCACACCCTTGGCCGCGCGCACCGCCCCCTTGCGGGTGACGAGCACGTTTTCACCGAAGTGGTGCTCACGCGTCACGTAGTTGTGATGGCAGTTCACCGCTTCGAGTTCGGCTTCGAACGGCTTCGCGATCTGGCCCCGCAGCGCGGCGATGACATTGGTCATCATCGTACGGCGGTTCAGTGCGGCAAAGTCCTGCGCCCAGCCGACCGCCTCGACGTAGTCGTCGAAATGGTCGGTCCCTTCCGGGAAGTAGGCAAGATTCTCGTCCGGCAGGTTAATGTGCCACTTGCGCATATCCTGCTTGGCCAGTTCGATGAAGAACGAGCCGATTGCGTTGCCCACGCCGCGCGAGCCGGAATGGAGCATCACCCAGATGCGGGCTTCCTGATCGAGGCACAGCTCGATGAAGTGGTTACCCGTTCCCAGCGTGCCAAGATGCACCAGGTTGTTGGTGTTCTTCAGCCGCGGGAACTTGTCGCAGATCCGCTCGAAGCGCTGCACCAGCATGGCCCAGGCTTCGACAATCGCCGGGGGCGGAGAACCCCACGAACCTTTGTCGCGCTTGCCGCGCCCGACATCGCGCCCGTGCGGCACCGCCTGCTCGATCGCGGAACGGATGCCTTCGAGGCTGTCAGGAAGATCATGCGCCATCAGCGAGGTGCGGGCAGCCATCATGCCGCAGCCGATGTCCACGCCGACCGCTGCCGGAATTACAGCGCCCTTGGTCGGGATCACCGAGCCGACGGTGGCGCCAATCCCCACATGGACGTCGGGCATCGCCGCGACATGCTTGAAGATGAAGGGCATCTTCGCCGCACGTGAAAGCTGGTCGCGCGCCTTGTCATCGACAGGTACGCCGCGCGTCCACATCTTGATCGGCACGCCGCCTTCGACGTGCTGGAATTCAAAAGTCGTATTGGTCATCACTGACCTCCTGTAGTCATCATGGTGTCGGCGACGAGGTGTGACGAGACATTTTTCCTGAGCTACTCCGGATTGCTCCGAGGGTGGATTCGGACCACCGACCTCCCGCCGCGAGGGCGGGCGCTCTACCCATGTAGTCCCGCTGGCATTCGCCGACGTTGATAGGGTACTGGCGACGAGGTTTGACGAGACATCCCGGATTGCTCCGAGGCGGAATCGAACCGCTCGACCTTTCGGCCTTTGCCAATGTAGTCCCGCCGGCATTCGCCAGCATTGAATGAGTCCACGGCGACGAGGTGTGGGAAAGACATTGCCCACAAGGGGCGACGCTCTGACCGCTAAGCTACGGGCCCACATGACAGACCCGACGGGATTCGAACCCGCGCCTTCATCGTGACAGGATGTAGCCCTTGCCCGGCATTCGCCGTGATTTATAGTTTGCCGTGGCGACGAGAGATGGCGAGACGCGGCCCTTAAGCTACGTACCTGCGGCGGGGTTCGAACCCGCATCTCCCCATTGGATTGCTCCTCACGGGGCGCTTTACTCGTCGGGCCTTGTTGCTGGAGGTGTAGTCCCACCGGCATTCGCCACGGCAAATTCTGAACCTGATCAATCGGTCACGGCGACGAGGATTGGAAAGACGACCGCCTTGCGGCGTTTGTTGCTCTATCCGACTGAGCTACTGCCCCGAGAGCAGGCGGGAATCGAACCCGCGACACACAAATCCGATGTAGTCCCTCCGGCATTCGCCGTGACCATGTTACTCAAACCTCCGTCTTGCTAACGATTTCGACCCAATCGCGCGACTGCCCGGAGGCAAAGCGCGCCATCGCGTCGAACACCGCGTCGGTGAAGCCACCGACATTCATGATATCCGCCCGGTCTTTCGCCTGCGTGGAGCCATAGGGCTGGATGTCGATGCAGATTAGCTTCGCACCCGGGTTGCGGACCTTGAGCTTGTTCCACTCGTTCATCATCGCCGTGGCGCCAAACCGCTTTGCATCGACCCAGGATTCGTTGTCCGAGACGATCACGACGGTATCCACCCGCGCCCGCTCCTTGTTGAGCAGTGCCAGCGGCGCCGAGACATTGGTTCCGCCGCCACCGACCCCGGCCAACTTCGCCGCGTTAACGGCAAGCCGGGCATGGGGATCAAGCTTCAGTTTGACCACGGTCTGCTCGAACGGGATCACCCGGGCATCGCGGTTTTGGCGCAGCACGGCTGCGGCAACCAGCGCGGCGATGTCGATGCAGCGCACCTTCGAGCTGGCACCCTTTCGGTAGCCTGTCGCAGGCGAACTCATCGAGCCCGAGACGTCGGGGCAGACCACGACCTGCCCTTCAAGCTTCGGCACACTCGACAGCGATGCCTCGAGCGCACTTTCGAGCGCTGCCTGCACCGCCAGCGGCACACCGTCACCGACCTGATCCAAAGCCACCATCAACTGGTAAGGCATCGGATACACGCGAGCGATGGCCTGCGCATCGGCCAGCCGGGCCGCGACTGCTTCGGTGACCCCGTTCACACCGAACGCGCCATTGCGCGCCAGCGTGTTGAGGTTCATCCGCAACGCCTGCCAGCCCATCCGAGTGGCAAGCACGCCCCACTGCTCTGCGACAAGCGGGAAAGACGTCAGCCATTCGAACGGCACCGGGGGCAACTCGCCTTGCGGCGAACGCTTCCAGGCTTCGAACGCCGCGATCTCGGCGGGCAGTGCCGCGACATCGTAAGGCTTGCCGATCAGCCAGCCATAGAAGGCGCGACGCTCGGCATTGGCCGGAGCCGGGTGGACCATCTTGACGATATCCGCCAGGCTTGGTTCGTTGCCGGTCGCGGCCCGCATCAGCTGCGCCATCGACGCCTGCTCCAGCCATTCGCGGACCAGCCGCTTCGGGCGGGAGCCGAGCGAGGCACGCCCGACCTGACCCGAACGCATGATCTGCACGAAAGTGCGCAGCATGCGGCCGTTATCGATAACGCGCTTGAACACGCGCACTGACAGGTCGGGATCGGCCATTGTCAGGTAAGCCGCCAGCAAGGCAGGCATATCCTTCATGGCACCCGACTGGCGGGCATAGACCGCGCACTTGGCGACCCATTCCGGATCGACGTCCTTGGCCGCCAACACGACATCGGCGAACTGGGTCTCCGCGCTCGAGTAGAAGCCGTCGGACAGCGTACCGGTTGCGGCAAGCTGGGCCAGCTTGGCTTCGGGCCCATAGGCATAGGCGGACCCACCCGCCTGGTTGGCCGTGTCGGCGCGCGGCAGGAACCGCGACAGTGCCGAAGCGAAAATGTTCTTGTTGGCCATAGTCCAACTCCTTGGAAACTTTCGGACCTCGGAGGCGGCCGGCCTATTCCGGCCGCCTCTTGGTTCCGCTTGTGCCGGGCTGTTCGACCGACCCGACGCCAGAGTGAATGCAGGGGGCGTGCCAGTTCAGATTGTCAGAGCGAAAAAATCTCATAATACACTGTATTAAAAAGATTATATCTCAAACCGAGCCGTGAGCGACGCGAGGCTGGCCCACAAGAACTCCTTGGAGTTGTATATTTTTGTATAAGTGCGTATAAATCTGGCGCATGAAGCCAACCACAGTCATCAGCTTTCTCGGCTCAACACTCGATGCCTCGAAATTCGGTCCGTCGCGCTGGATGAAGTGGCGGCCATCGGTTGGCCTGTGCATGCATGAGGACCTGCGGGTAGATCGCTTCCTCATGATCCACGGCTCGGCGCACAGTCGCCTTGCCGAGTACGTCACCGAAGACATCGGCTCGGTTTCGCCCGAGACTCTGGTCGAGCGGCACGTGATCGATTTTGCCGACGCCTGGGACTTCGAGGAGGTTTACGGCAAGCTGCTCGACTTCGCGCGTTCCCAGCCACTCGATCCGGATGTCGAGGACTACCTGATCCACATCACCACTGGCACCCACGTTGCGCAGATCTGCCTGTTCCTGCTGACCGAGGCGCATTACTTGCCCGGGCGCCTGCTCCAAACCCAGCCCAAGCGCGGCGCGCCCGATGCGACAGGGACCTGGAGCGTGATCGATCTCGATCTGTCGCGCTACGACAGCATCGCCACACGCTTCGCCAGCGAGGCGGTGGAAAGCACGTCCTTTCTCAAGTCTGGCATCGAGACCCACAATACCGCGTTCAACACGATGATCGACGAGATCGAGCAGGTCGCCAGCCGCACCCGTGCGCCGATCCTGCTGATGGGCCCGACCGGTGCAGGCAAGAGCCAACTCGCCCGGCGCATCTTCGAGCTCAAGACGCTCAAACGGCAGGTCAGCGGTTCGTTCGTCGAAGTAAACTGCGCCACT
>JAZKBJ010000050.1:0-7274 GCA_040388685.1 Pseudomonadota bacterium | reverse complement strand
CGCAGGGTGTGCGAGAGCGACCGGCGACGCGAGCAGCGCCGCCGCCAGAATATGCTTTTTCATGGTTTTCCCCTTGATTGTCCCTGAGGCCAATCAGGCATCCTCAATTGGTGTCAGGCCGCCTTCTCGTGCGGTCCGTGATCGTATTCTGCCAGGAAGTGCAGCACTTCCTGACGGTAGGCGTAGAAATCCGGGTGCTTGAGCAGCGCTTTGCGATCGCGCGGACGCGGCAGATCAACCTTGAGTATCTTGCCGATCGTGGCGTTGGGGCCATTGGTCATCATCACCACGCGGTCGGCCAGCAGGATCGCTTCGTCGACGTCGTGGGTGACCATGATTGCGGTCACCTTTGTCCGGTTCCACACTTCGACCAGCACGTCCTGCAAGTCCCAACGCGTCAGGCTGTCGAGCATGCCGAAGGGTTCATCGAGCAACAACAGGCGCGGGCTGAGCGCAAAGGCGCGGGCGATGCCGACGCGCTGGCGCATGCCGTTCGACATTTCCGCCGCCATCTTGTCGCGCGCATCGGCAAGCCCGACCCGTTCGAGGTAGTAGTCCACGATCTCGCGCCGTTCGGCCCGCGTGGCATGGGGGTAGACCCGCTCCACGCCAAGCGCCACATTCTGCCGCGCGGTCAGCCACGGCATCAGGCTGGGCGACTGGAACACCACGGCCTTGTCCGGGCCCGCAATGTCGATTTCGCGGTTATCGAGGATGATGCCGCCCTTGCTGATTGCATTGAGGCCGGCAGCCATGGTCAGCACGGTGGACTTGCCGCATCCCGAGTGACCGATCAGCGAGACGAATTCGCCCTTGTCCATCAGCAGGTTGAAGTCCTCGACCACGGTCAGCGGACCCTTGGGCGTGGGATAGATCTTGTTGAGCTTCCAGAATTCCATGTAGCGCCGGGTCGCGCCCTTCTTGGCCGCGTCCTGATAAGCCTTGGGCGGCGGTGCCAGATCGAGCGGGGTGACATTGGGCAATTGCCCCGCATCACTGCCCTTTGCCGCCTTTTCGCCTGCAAGGCCGCCAAGATAGGTGACGATTTCGGTGCGTAGCGACTGGAACGCCGGGCTGTCGTTGACCGCCTCGCGGTCACGCGGGCGGGGCAGATTGACCTGGAATATCTGTCCGATCCGCGCGGCAGGTGCCGGGGTGAGAACGGCCACCCGGTCAGCCAGCAGCAGGGCTTCGTCGACGTCGTTGGTGACGAGGATGATCGTGCGTTTTTCTTCCTCGCGGATACGGTCGATCTCGTCCTGGAGCTTGGCGCGGGTGAGCGCGTCGAGCGCGGAGAGCGGCTCGTCCAGCAGCAGGATTTCCGGCTCCATGGCCAGCGCGCGGGCGACGGATACGCGCTGGCGCATGCCGCCCGAAAGCTGGGCGGGCTTGCGGTCCATCGCGTGGCCGAGGCCGACGAGCTGGACCTTCTGCTTTACGAGCGCGGCGCGGGCTTCCTTGCTGCGATCCTTGTGGACCGAGTCCACGGCCAGCGCGACGTTCTGCTCAACCGTGAGCCAGGGGAACAGCGAATAGGACTGGAAGACGAGGCCGCGATCCTTGTCCGGGCCGGTGATCGGCTCGCCGCGCAGGAGCATCTCGCCAGCGTCGGGTTCGACCAGCCCGGCGATGGCCGAGATCAGCGTGGTCTTGCCCGCCCCGGAGAAGCCGAGGATCGCGATGAATTCGCCTTCCTCGACATCGAGGTCGATGCCGCCGAGGACTTCGCTGACGCCGCCAGCCTTGCCGGTGTAGCTTTTGCGAACACCCTTGAGCGAAAGGATCGTGGCCATCGTGTGGTCCCCCCTCAGACGTTGCGGTTGCGGCTGACGAAGCCCTGCAGGGCCATCATCACGCGGTCGAGAGCGAAGCCGATCAGGCCGATCACCACGACCGCCACCATGATGCGCGCCAGCGACTTTTCGGAGCCGTTCTGGAATTCATCCCACACGAACTTGCCGAGGCCCGGGTTCTGCGCGAGCATTTCCGCCGCGATCAGCACCATCCAGCCGGTGCCCAGCGAAAGGCGCATGCCGGTGAAGATGTAAGGCAGAGACGATGGCAGGACGAGGCGCGTCAGGCGGGCGAACCAGCCGAGGCGCAGCACGCGGCCTACCGCGATCAGATCCTTGTCGATGCTGGCGGTGCCGATGGCGGTGTTAATAAGGGTCGGCCAGAGCGAGCAGAGCATGACCACGACAGCCGAGATGATGAAGCTCTTGGCCAGCGTCGGATCATCGCTGGTGACCGACGCGGAAACGACCATTGTCACGATCGGCAGCCATGCCAGCGGGCTGACCGGGCGCATCACCTGCACCAGCGGATTGATCGCGGCATTGACCCGTTTGGACATACCGGCGACGAGGCCGAGCGGAACGGCGACAATGGTGGCGAGAACGAAACCTGCCGCGACCGTTTCAAGGCTGGTGAAGATCTGGTCGATGAAGGTTGGCGGGCCGGTGTAGACATAGCCTGCCGCAACGGCTTCGGTTGCCGCAACCCGCGAGGCGGCGGCCTCGTCGAGCAGGCCGAGGAAGGCGGTCCAGACATCGCCCGGCCCCGGCAGCGCGCCCAGCGACGTCTGCACCAGCGGCGCGAGCAAGGCCCACAGCGCCAGAAAGCCGCCAATTCCGGCAATGGGCGGCCAAATATCGTTGAACAGCGCCCGCCCCGCAGGCAGCTTGAGACCGAAAGGCAGCTTGGGAGTGGACGTCACTGACGGTTCCTTCGGCGTGGGGAGGAGAACTACGCTCTCCTCCTTTTCCTGGGTCGGGATTTCAAGGAATTCATCCTTGCGGAGCGGTACGGCGTTCATGGCTGGTCGTCCTGTCTTACTTGACGCCTGCCGGCGTGACCTTCTGCCCCGGCTTCAAGCCGATGGAGAAGCTGGCGGCATAGGCGGCGGGCTTTTGCGCATCGAAGGGCACGCCATCGATCGCCTTGCGGGTGTAAACGCGGAACCCGTCGGTCTTGGGGAACTGCTCCGCAGTGGCCTTGCCGTCGGCAACGAGCGACTGGGCGGCGGCATCGTAGAGATCCGGGCGATAGACGGACTTCACGGTATCAAGATACCACTGGTCCGACTTGTCCTCGGCGATCTGGCCCCAGCGGCGCATCTGCGTAAGGAACCAGATCCCGTCCGAGTAGAACGGGTAGCTGGCCTGCTGATCGAAGAACACGTTGAATTCGGGCGTATCGCGCGTGTCGCCAGCGCCGAAGGTGAACTTGCCGGTCATCGAGGCCATCAGCACCTTCTCATCGGCACCGACATACTTCGAATTGGCGAGCATCTTGACCGCTTCGGGGCGGTTCTTGCCGCCTTCGGCATCGAGCCACATCGAGGCGCGGATAAGCGCGCGGGTAAGCGCCTTGACCGTGTTCGGGTTCTTCTTGGCGAAGTCGGCGGTCAGGCCGAACACCTTGTCGCCCGTGGTCCCGGCGATGTCGGGATCGACGATGACTGGCACACCGATCTTCTTGGCGACCGAGGCCTGGTTCCACGGTTCGCCCACCGAATAGCCGTTGATCGTGCCCGCTTCCATCGTGGCGGGCATCTGCGGCGGCGGGGTGACAGAAAGCTGCACGTCGGCGCCGGTGACGCCGGCCGTGTCGGCAGGCAGGTAGAAGCCGGGGTTGAGGCCGCCTGCTGCCAGCCAGTAGCGCAGCACATAGTTGTGGGTGGAGACCGGGAACACCATGCCCATCTTGAAGGGCTTGCCCTCGGCCTTGAACTTGGCGACGACCGGCTTCAGCGCGGCGGCCGAGATCGGCATCTGGACCTTGCCGTCCGGTCCCTTGGGTAGGGTTGGCGCGATCATGTCCCACACCTGATTGGAAACGGTAATGCCCTTGCCATTGAGATCGAGCGAAAACGGCGTGACGAGGGGAACCTTCGAGCCGATACCAGCACCCGAAGCGAGAACCTGACCCGCCAGCATGTGCGCGCCGTCGAGCTGGCCGCCGGTTACGCCATCGAGCAAGACCTTCCAGTTTGCCTGGGGTTCAAGCGTGACGGTGAGGCCCTCTTCACGGAAGAAGCCCTTTTCCTGCGCAACGACGAGCGGGGCGATATCAGTCAGCTTGATGAAGCCAAGTTTGAGGACGGGCTTTTCGATGCCGTTCGCCGAAGCGGCAGGCTTTTCGGGAGCGTCGGCGCCCTTGCCGCAGCTTGCCAGCGCAACACTCGCAAGCAGCACGGCCATCACGCCGCGGCGATTGATCCTGCGAAATCCGTCCATTCGAACCACCCCTTTGGTCGGCGTGGACAACGCAAAAAAGCCGCCTCGACTTGACCGCAAGGTCAGATCGGGCGGCGACGTTGCCACGCAATGAAAACTGGAAGCCGGTGGAGCGTTGTTCCGTCCAACCTTGGGCGGCGCTTCATCTGCTGAATGCAAAGCTATGTGATTCGCCCCGGTTTGGGCAAGTCCTTTTTGCAGCGCAGCAGAATTTTATTCTTTAGCCTGGGTTTCCACGTAAGCCGCAAGGTGCGTTGGATCGAACACCTTTCCATCAAAGAAACTATTGTTTTCCAGCGTTATGACGCCCTGCTGCATGCTGACTGAGGTTGGCCCGGCAAGGCTCCCTTCGACCTTGGAACTGGCTCCCGGCAAAGGGTCGCCGGTCCCCAATAGTGCATTGCGGTACACATCGGGGCGGAAGACGCGGGCGGCGCGGGCGGCGTCGCCAGCATCGAATCCGGCCCCTTCCCAGCGAACCATCTGGCTGTAGAGCCATTCAGCCTGACTAACCCAAGGGAAGTTTGCAGCTTCGCGGTGCTGGAACATGAAGTCGGGATAGTGGAGCACCTCGCCGCCATGCGCCAGCAGCAGACGGTCGGAAATCGCCCGTTCTATCAACCGCGAATCACCATCGAGGTACTCTGCGCGTGATAAAATAGCCGCATTGGCTTCAAGATTTGCAGGGTCGACGAAGTGTTCGCCCGCTTTGCGCATCGCACGAATCAGAGCTTCCACCTCGTCGCGGCGCTCTTCCATCACTGGCTCGCGCAGCGCGAGAACCTTCTCGACGCCGCGCCGCCAGATCTGCGCGGTGAGCAGGATGATGCGCCCTGCCCCGCGCTCTACCGCCACGCTGTTCCACGGCTCGCCCACGCAGATACCGTCGACTTCACCCGCTTCTAGCGCATCGGCGCAGAACGGTGGCGGAACCGTGGTGATCTCGACATCGGCGTCGGGGCGAATGCCGCAGCCTGCCAGCCAATAACGCAGCATGTAGTTATGGCTGGAATAGCGATGGACCACGCCGAAGCGCAGCGGATGGCCAGCGGCCTTGCGCTCCGCAGCCACCTTGGCCAGCGCTGCACCAACCAGTTTGGGATCGCCCAGCGCACCCGGTGGACAGACCCTGTCCGCAAGATCGTTGCGCAGCGTGATGGCGTTGCCGTTCAGGCCAAGCACGAACGGCACGGACAGCGGCACGGCCGGACGCCCACGCCCGAGTGTGGTGGCGATGGCGAGCGGCGCGACCATGTGCGCGGCGTCGCTGTGGCCATAGAGCAGCCGGTCAAGCACGGTGGCCCAGCTCATGTCCTTGAGCAGGCGGAGCGAAACGCCCTCCTCCTCGGCGAAGCCATGTTCGCGCGCGAGAATCGGCAGGCAGGCATCCACAAGCGGCAGGAAACCGACGGTCAGTTCGCCCTGCTTGACCATCAGATCCCTCCCATCAACTTGTGCGCGGTGACGACCGCTTCGGCAATGTCGGCGATGCGCTTGCCCTGGTTCATCGCGGTCTTGCGCAGTTCGGTATAGGCCTGCGGCTCGGTAAAGCCGCGGCTTTGCATGAGAATGCGCTTGGCCTGATCCACGGTCTCCCGGTCGGCCAGCTTGCCCTTGGCTTCGGCGAGATCGGACTGGAGCCGCGAAAAGGCGTTGAAGCGGCGGACGGCAAGATCAAGGATCGGGCGGATGCGGTGGGGCGCGAGGCCGTCCACCACATAAGACGATACGCCCGCATCGATCGAGGCACCGATGGCTTCCTCGTCGCTCTCATCCACGAACATGGCGATAGGCCGGTCAAGCACACGGCTGACCGCGAAGTATTCTTCCAGCACGTCGCGCGAGGGGTTGCCGAGGTCCATCAGCACGATGTCGGGCGAGATCTCGCCAATGCGCGCGACGAGGCCGCGCCGCTCGGTCACGACGAAGATCTCGCAGTCCGACAGGGCTGCAAGTCCTTCCTGGATGACAGCCGCGCGGCTGGCACTTTCGTCGACTACGGCGATGCGCATAGGCACCTTGTGCGATGCAACATCAAATATAGCAACCCGCATGCCGGTTTGGCTGTGAAGAGATCAAAAAGGGCATTCCGAAGCTGCATAATATCCCGTATAAATTTCAAATTGTTAGCGCCTTGACGCGCCTGCGCTTCGCTTTGGCGCACTTTTTGGCGGAACCAGTCTTGCCAGAAGCGATTGTGAAAACGCGGCAGCAACAATGCCGATCAGGGGTGACTTCGGTTCATGGCAGGAGCAATGCACCGGGTTCGGCGCTTCCTCAGCGAGGAGGAGTGGGCATTTGCACCCCACGAAGCCCCTGCCCTGCCCGGATCGCCGGGATCCCCTGATCATCCGATCGCTAGGCGCGTGGCCTACGGGGCGATTTCCGTGCTGCTGGGCCTTACCGGCGGACTTGGCAATGCACTGGTCGCAGCCAACACCGCAACGCTTCAGGGCGCGCTCGGGCTTGACCCCGCACAGATCGCGTGGCTGCCCACGGTCTACGTGATGACCAACATCAGCATCAACCTGCTGCTGATCAAGTTCCGCCAGCAGTTTGGCCTGCGCCCTTTCACGCTGATCTTTCTGTTCATCTATGCGGTGTTGACGTTCGCCCATCTGTTCGTTCTCGATTTCACCTCGGCCATATTCGTGCGGGCGGCGAGCGGGATGGCGGGCGCGGCGCTGACCACGCTGGGCCTCTATTACATGATGCAGGCGCTGCCCGCATCGTGGCGGCTGAAGGCCTTGGTGATCGGGCTGGGCATACCGCAGTGCGCAACACCGCTGGCACGGCTGTTCTCGCCCGAACTGCTGGCTATGTCGCAATGGCGCACACTGTATCTGTTCGAATTGGGTCTGGCGCTGCTGTCACTGGCGGCGGTGGCGTGGCTGCGCCTGCCGCCGACGATCCGCCAGAAAGCGTTCGAGCCGCTCGATTTTGTGACCTTTACGCTGTTCGCGGTTTCAATGGCGCTGATTTCCGCCGTGCTTGGGCTTGGGCGGATCGTCTGGTGGACCAATGCTGCCTGGATCG
>JAZKBJ010000049.1:0-1939 GCA_040388685.1 Pseudomonadota bacterium | reverse complement strand
GCTTCTTCGGGCTGTTCAAGACCCAGGGCCTGCGCGATACGCCGACTGGCGGTGTCCCGTTCGATGGCGAGGGCTCTGCGAGCCTCCGCGACGTCTGCCTTGACGCGATTCGCCATGGCAGGATCCTGCTTGCGCCTGTTTATCCCCTCGAAGGCGCGGCGCTCCGCGCCAGCGTCGGCTTTTGAGGGCAGAACGGGCGAGGCTTTCGTTGAAGCCTTGGCCTTGGCGGCAGCCCGCTTCACGCGCTCCATAGCCGCTTCACCCTGATCCTGGATGCGCGTCCGCGCATTTGCGCTCGTCGGCTGTTCGGCCACAGTCTGCGGTTCACTTGCTCGCACCGATGCGGGATAGAGCGCGAGAGCCGCCAGAAGCAGGGGGCGGCTAGTTGCGGATCGTCTGCATATGGGCATCGATCTTGTCCTTCATCTCGATCTGGATTTCGGATTGGGCGCGCGCCTCGATTTCCGTATAATATTCGGAGAGGTCCATTTTGCTGAAATCGAGCGCCTGGAATTCTTGCGGGCTAAAGCCCCGGCAATAGGGTTGCTTCGCCGTGCCCCAGCCAATCGCGGCAAAGGCCTTCAACTGCGGGCGGCCCTGTTCCTGGATGATACGGCCAAGCTTGGTGTTGAAGCAGCAATGGCCCCGGGCCTTCTGCACGCAGATGCCAAGGATGCTCGACGAACAATAGCTGCCGATCTCATGGCACATGCCCGAACCGCGCAGCATGCCCACTTCCATATCCTGCTGGTCGCAGCCCTGGAGCAGGAGATCGATCATGAAATTGACCGCAAGACTGATCGCGATCGATGTGGGATCGATGCCGACGATGATCGCGTTGGCACCGGCACTCGCTGCCTGGCTTGCGGTCGCGCCTACCTTGAAGGCCGTATACGCGGCTTTCATGCCGGTGAAGACGCCCTTGGCGACCGCGATCTTCGTCGTGATCGACGAGATCGAACCGCCCATGCCGTCCTTCACGATCTTGCCCTTGTCCTTGCAGCAATTCTGGAAGGTGGTGCTGAGCCCGGCAGGACGACAGCGCGCCGCGCGGCCGGAAAAAATCTCGATCGTGCCAAGGCAATTGCCATCGGCATCGACGGGGCCGTCGGCCGCAACGCCGGGATCATCCACCACTGGCTCCTCAATGATGGGATTGGCGCTGGTGTCGATACAAGCGTTGGCCGAGCAGCTTGGCGCGCCGCCGCTGGCCGGCACAGCGCAGGTATATTGCTCGCCGATCGGGCACCGCAGCGTTCCCGCTCCATCCGCCTCACACTGCGTTTCGCCGATGGGGCACATCCATCCGCCCGCGCCGGTCAGATGGCAGCTTGCCGTTTCGCCGTCGTCCGCCGCATCGCCATTGCCGTTAAGATCGACAGCGCAAAGCTGCTGAGCGCTTGCGGTGCCGGGAAATAAGGAAACAGCGCTGACGAGGAGGATCAGCCCCAAGGGAAAGGTGCGCCGCCATCTCATCGCACGGCACTCGTGCAGACCATGTCGCCGCCGCCCAGACGCACGGTCTGCATCATCACCACCGCTTCGGGAAAATCATCGATGCAGCCACAGCCCTGCACCAGTTCCTCACCCGTGCCCGCAGGGCAGACACCATTGTCCTGGCAGGCGTGATAAAAATAATCCCAGCTCATGGGATCACTTTGTCTGGAACCAGTCACGCCATCGGGGGCTGCGGCTATATTGACCTGCGCCTTGCGGGTCTTGCAGATGGGCTCGCACGCATTGACGCTGCCGGACACGGGCAAGGAAAAATTGCGGGTTGTCAGGCTATGGCTGCCATCGGCATTCTTGACCCGATCAGCGAGCAAAGTCTCGGTCGAATGATCGATGATATAGGCGCTACGGGAAAGATCAGGCTGTGGAACCGCGCCGCTATCGACCGTGCAGGCATAGCTGCGCTGGCGCTCGAAGAAGGCGCGGC
>JAZKBJ010000048.1:349-4117 GCA_040388685.1 Pseudomonadota bacterium | reverse complement strand
CCGAATTGACCAGCACCCCATCGCCCGCCTCGGCCTCCTTGCCGAACGGCTTGTCTGCGTCTGCCGGATCGCTGGCGACAACGCGCAGGATCGGCAAGGCGTATTTCGTCGCAAAATCGAAGTCGCGCTGGTCATGCCCCGGCACGGCCATGATCGCGCAGGTGCCGTAGTCCATCAGCACGAAGTTGGCGATGAAGACCGGCAGGTCCGCGCCGCTGAATGGATGCTTGGCGGTGATTCCGGTGTCGAAGCCCAGCTTCTCGGCGGTTTCGAGTTCGGCAGCGGTCGTCCCGCCCTGCTTGCACAGCGCGATGAAATCCTGCGCCGCCTGATTGTCCGCTGCCGCGCCTTGGGCCACTGGATGATCGGCGGCCACGGCCACGAAGCTTGCACCAAAGATCGTGTCGGGCCGGGTGGTGTAGACTTCCAGCTTCTCGCCGTTCGAAAGATCGAACGCGAACTGCAGGCCCTGGCTCTTGCCGATCCAGTTTTCCTGCATCGTGCGGACCTTTTCGGGCCATTTGTCGAGCGTCGAAAGGCCTTCCAGCAATTCGTCGGCAAAGTCGGTGATCTTGAGGAACCACTGGCTCAGCTTGCGCTTTTCGACGAGCGCGCCCGACCGCCAGCCGCGCCCGTCGATCACTTGTTCGTTGGCGAGCACGGTCATGTCGACCGGGTCCCAGTTGACCGAGCTTTCCTTGCGATAGACGAGGCCTGCCGCATAAAGGTCGAGGAATAGCGCCTGTTCGTGGCCGTAGTATTCCGGCTCGCAGGTCGCGATCTCACGGCTCCAGTCGAGCGCGAAGCCAAGCCGCTTCAACTGCGCCTTCATGTTGGCGATATTGTCTCGGGTCCAGCCGCCGGGGTGGACGCCCTTTTCCATCGCCGCGTTTTCGGCGGGCATGCCGAACGCATCCCAGCCCATCGGGTGGAGCACTTCATGCCCGCGCATGCGCTTGTAGCGCGCCAGCACGTCGCCCATCGTATAGTTGCGCACGTGGCCGATGTGGATGCGCCCCGAAGGATAGGGAAACATCTCGAGCACGTAGCTGCGCGGCTTGGTCGACGAATCGTCGGCGCGGAACGATTGCTGGTCGTCCCACACATGCTGCCAACGGGTGTCGGCAACGCTCGGGTCGAAACGCTCAAGAGCGGTATTGGCGGGCGGCGTCTGTGCTGATGCGGTCATGGGCGCTCCTCTAGGCAGCGCAGCCATGACACGCAAGATTCGCCTGAAGCGGAATTACCCGGTGATCGCGGCGCGGCGCAGGTCGCGCGCCTTGGTCAGGATGATATCTTCCAGCTTCTGGACAGTCACGGCCTGGACCGGGGCATCGACCCATTGGCCGCTTGTCAGCACCTGGCGGCTGGCGGCGACGCGCAGCGCATCGGCGCGCAGGTCCTGGTCGACGATCGAGACTGTGACCTTCATCCGCTCACCGGGGTTCTTGGGGTTGGCGTACCAGTCGGTCACGATCACGCCGCCGTTGCTGTCGGTCTGGAGCAGGGGCATGAACGAAAGCGCGTCGAGGCTCGCGCGCCACAGGTAGGCGTTGACGCCGATAGTGGTGACCTGGCTGGCCGCGAGGTCCGCCTTGGGGCGTTCCTTCTTGCCGCAGCCAGTGGCAGCCAAGGCCATTGCCCCGATCACGATGGCGCGAAAAACGAGCTTGCTGGTGCCCGGGAGTTTGCGGGTGTTCGGCGCGGTCTTGATCACTACGTCACAGTCCTTGGCTTGCGGCGGCGGATGTCCCATCCGGCGCATTGAGCCGCATCATGCGAAGCGGCGTTTGGATCGCCTCTATCACCCCCGCGCGCCGTGCGGCAAGCACGATGAACACGGCAATGGCACGCAGAGGCTTCGGCCCGCAAATGCCTTGCCGTGCAGTGAATGCATCCTGAATGCGCGGTGTCCGTGTGGACATTGGGTCACACCCAAAAAGGAAGCGACCGATCCGCTTGTGGGCTATGGATAAATCCGTTCGCCAATCGTATTACAGGAATGCAGGTTTCTGTCTGGCTGAGTCGAAATGACATCCAGCAATGGGAACCATAACAATACGTGGCCGTAAACCGGCCCGACTGGGGAAGAAACAGGTTTATCATGGCGGGTAATGGCAAAAAACCGGAAGCGAATGGTGCAACGCGCCGCCGCTTGCGTGCGCCGCTCGTCTGTGCCGCTGCCGCAGCGCTCGGCGTGTTCCTTGCTCCCACTGTCAGCAGCGCGTTTTCAAGTGGCTTCGATGCCTCGCCCGTCAGCCTCGCGGCACGCGGAGGGATCGGCTCGTTCACCCCTGCGTCGGTTGATGAACGGCTTGCCTCGCAAATCACGGTCCGCGCACTCAAGAGCGGGAAGCTTTTTCGCTTTACCCCTGCTGGCAATGAAGCGCGCGGCAGCCGGGCCATAACGGTGGCTGTCCGTCTTGATTCGCAAAGCGCTCGCGCCTTCTCGGTGCGCAGCACATTGGCAGAGGCAGGCATTCAGCCGGGCGTTTCGCCAGTTCGTATTGCGCCCGTTGCATTCAACCTTGGCATGGCGCGCGGCTATGCCAGCTTTGCACCGTCGGCTTCCACCTCAGCTCTGCATGATCTGCAGCGGATCGACATGCCCGATCTTGCCAAGATCAAGTCGGTTGCCCCAGGAACGCCGTCGCGTCTCGCGCCGCGGATCGAGATGGACGGCCGTGATCGCGCAGGCCGTGCTCCGCGCACGCTTGAAGGGCAGGGCGATTACCAGCTCGATCTCGGCGGCAGCTATCGCTTGACCCGCAACCTGAATGTCACCGCTGGCGTGCGCTATTCGCCCGAGCGTGATCGCCTCCTGCCGCTCACCGATGGCAAGCAGGACAATCAGGCAGTCTATGTCGGAACCCAGTTCCGCTTTTAATCACCCAATTACTTGATGTCTTGGCAAGTTGCTTTGCAGCAATTCGATGCTGCGACCGCAGCATTTACGTATTCGGCGGCTTGTAGCATATCCGACATGGACCTACCGTAGTCCCCAGAGGGATCGATGGGAGGTACAGGAATGTCACGAGTTGCAGTTGTTACCGGTGGTTCGCGCGGGATCGGCAAAGCCATTTGCGAGGCGCTGAAGGCGCAAGGCCGTACGGTTGTTGCCAATTATGCCGGCAACGAGGACAAGGCCCGCGCCTTTACCGCAGAGACCGGCATTCCAGCCTATCGTTTCGATGTTGGCGATCATGAAGCAACGCTCGAAGGTTGCGCGCGTATCGCCGCTGAAGTTGGCCCCATTGATATTGTCGTCAACAATGCGGGCGTCACCCGCGATGGCGTGCTTCACAAGATGAGCTTTGACGACTGGAACGACGTCATGCGCATCAATCTCGGCGGTTGCTTCAACATGGCCAAGGCGACGTTCCCGGGCATGCGCGAACGCGGCTGGGGCCGAATCGTGAATATCGGTTCGGTCAACGGCCAGTCCGGCCAGTATGGCCAGGTCAACTACGCCGCAGCCAAGTCAGGCATTCACGGCTTCACCAAGGCCCTCGCACAGGAAGGCGCCAAGTTTGGCGTAACCGTCAACGCCATCGCGCCGGGTTACATCGATACCGACATGGTGGCTGCGGTCCCTCCCGCCGTGCTTGAAAAGATCGTTGCCAAGATTCCTGTCGGACGCCTGGGACAAGCCGACGAAATTGCACGCGGCGTCGCCTTCCTGACTGCAGAGGAAGGCGCTTTCGTCACCGGGTCGACGATGTCGCTCAACGGCGGTCAGCACATGTACTGATGGACAGAGGGTGGGTG
>JAZKBJ010000048.1:0-339 GCA_040388685.1 Pseudomonadota bacterium | reverse complement strand
GTTCTGGGATATGTTGAAAGATGCCGCGCTGCGCGAAGGCACGCCGCTCAACGCCTTGGTCGCGCGCATCGACGCCGAGCGGATTGCCAGTCCCACGCCGCCGGGCCTGGCCGGTGCGATCCGTATCTGGCTGGTGTCTCAGGAAGCCTTGGGTGCTGGCACTTCCTGAGCTGGAACGGCTGCTTCCGGCAGCGCAGGCAAATCGCGCTTGTCCAGCATTTCGGCGGCCGCATCCAAGGCGCGCGCCTCATCCTGCGTGACGCCGCCCGGCTTTTCCTCGTCGCTTGAATTGCACGCGCCAAGGGCGAAAAGCAGCACGAGGGGGGCGAGGGCGCGCAT
>JAZKBJ010000047.1:3945-4890 GCA_040388685.1 Pseudomonadota bacterium | reverse complement strand
CCTGATCGACCTTCTCGCCGCAAACGAACCCGCCGAAGACCGCGTGTTCCTTCCGCTGGGGCACAACCGCGACGAAGCCGCGCGCCTGCGCTCGATCGGCTGGCGCACCGTTGCCGCGCTTTCTGACACCGACAGCGCACAGATGCTGGGCTGCACGCACGTCCTGCACAGCGACGGTCCGCAATTGGTTTGACGCGGAACGGTCCCGGCACTTGACTTCGCGCCCCCCTTCACCCTAACGCGCGCACCGAAATAAGGGTGCCTGCCGCCCGTCCAAACCATCCGTTTCGCCGAGTCCTGTCGAAGGGCGCTACCGGATCCACCTTGGCAGGGTGGAGGAGTATAAGCATGGCCAATGTAACCGTAATCGGTGCCCAGTGGGGCGATGAAGGCAAAGGCAAGATCGTCGACTGGCTCGCCAGCCGCGCCGATGCCGTCGTGCGTTTCCAGGGCGGTCACAACGCCGGTCACACGCTGGTCGTGGGCGAGCAGGTCTACAAGCTTTCGCTCCTGCCCTCGGGCATTGTCACCGGCACGCTGTCGATCATCGGCAACGGCGTCGTGCTTGATCCGTGGGCTCTGAAGGCCGAGATCGAGAAGCTGACCGGCCAGGGCGTGGAAATCAACGCCGACAACTTCGCCATTGCCGACAACTGCCCGCTGATCCTGCCGCTCCACCGCGATCTGGACGGGCTGCGTGAGACGGCGGCAGGCTCGGGCAAGATCGGCACCACCGGGCGTGGCATTGGCCCCGCCTATGACGACAAGGTCGGCCGCCGCGCGATCCGCGTCTGCGATCTTGCGCACCTTGACGCGATGGATTCGCAGCTTGACCGCCTTTGCGCGCACCACGACGCGCTGCGTGCAGGCTTCGGGCAGCCGCCGGTGGACCGTGAGGCATTGCTGGCCGAATTGCGCGAAATCGCGCCCTATGTCCTCCAGTTC
>JAZKBJ010000047.1:0-3935 GCA_040388685.1 Pseudomonadota bacterium | reverse complement strand
AGGCCTACACCACCCGCGTCGGCTCCGGCCCCTTCCCGACCGAGCTGGAAGACGAAACCGGCCAGCGTCTGGGTGAGCGCGGCCACGAATTCGGCACCGTTACGGGCCGCAAGCGCCGCTGCGGCTGGTTCGATGCCGTGCTCGTCCGCCAGTCATGCGCCATCTCGGGCGTCACCGGCATCGCATTGACCAAGGTCGATGTGCTCGACGGCATGGAAAAGGTGAAGATCTGCACTGGCTACCGCCTGCGCGGTAAGGTTCTGGACTACTTCCCCAGCCACGCTGCCGATCAGGCCGAAGTCGAACCGATCTACGAGGAAATGGACGGCTGGGCTGGCACCACCGCCGGCGCGCGGTCGTGGGCGGACCTGCCCGCACAGGCGATCAAGTACATCCAGCGCGTGCAGGAACTGATCGAAACCCCGGTTGCACTGGTTTCCACCAGCCCCGAGCGTGAAGACACGATCCTCGTCCGCGATCCTTTCGTCGATTGACATGATCCCGCGCCGCCGCCTGCTTCTCACCCTGGGATGCGGCGCGGCGGTGCTGCTCGGGATGGGACTGTGGCCAGCGGGTCCGGTGCCCGCGCGAGCAAGCAGCGTCCTGGCCGAGGACATTGCTAGCGTCCGCGTCGAGAAGGCCGCCCGCCGCCTTTTGCTGCTGAGGCACGACGGCGCCATCCTGCGCGTATTTGACGGCATCCAGTTGGGCGATGCTCCGGAAGGCCACAAGCAGTTCGAGGGCGACGAACGAACGCCCGAGGGACGCTATGTGATCGACCACGGCAACCCTGCCAGCGCCTTCCATCTTTCGTTGCACATCTCCTACCCCGACGCCCGCGACCGTGCCTTTGCCGAGTCGCAAGGGCGTTCGCCGGGCGGTCAGATATTCATTCACGGCCAACCCAATTGGCTCGGCGGTGGACGCATTCCCGGCGACTGGACCGACGGATGTATTGCCTTGTCCAACGCCGAAATAGAGGAATTATGGGCACTTGTCGGCGATGGCACGTTGATCGAGATCGTACCTTGATCCAAAACCGAGATAAATGTCCTTGACCTGATCTGTTTTTGTTCCACACTTGTTCACATAAGTGGAGATGCTAAGGAACAGCGCAATGGGACAAGCACTGGCACAGTTCGATTACCGTTCGGAAGGCGTGGCGCTGCTGCGTCCGCTCTCTCCGCTGGCCGTCGCGGTCTTTGCCGATCGCGGGTACATTCGGGCCGAAATGGCCGAGGATGCCGCTGCGGCCGGGCTGCGCGTCACGCGCACCGCCAATCTCGGCGTGCTGCTCACCGAGCCCGATTTTCAGGTGAGCGATATCGTGCTTGTCGATTGCCCGGTGATCGAAGGCGCCGATCTTGCCGCGCTCACGGCGCTCGACATTCGCGCCGCACGGGCCGGTGCACAGCTGGTGGTGTCGACCAGCGTGGGCTCGCTCGATGACGTATTCGGCTGCCTGGATCAGTCGGGCGCGCAAATTCTCGTCAATCCCAGCCGGGCTGACCGCGTGATTGCGCTGGGCCGCCTGCTCATGGCCGATGGATCGCGGGTGCGCGAACTGTCAGACCACGATCGCATGTCATTGCTCCGCCTGACCGAACAGGTCTCGCAACTCGCCCAGCAGCTTGAAGGCCTGTCCGCGCCGGCGACTGACGGCAACGTGGTGGGCGCATCCGCTTTCAGTTTCGATGGCACCGGCGCGCGCGATCCGGCGCTGCAGCGGATCGTCCGCCAGCCTCGTCCGCCGCTTCCCGATCCGCGTCTGGTGCGCAAGATCATCCGTCAGCGGCAGCTCCGCGCGCGGTTCTTCGAAGGCGAACTGTTTGCCGATCCTGCATGGGACATGCTGCTGGACCTCGCCGCAGCCCGCGCCGAGCACAAGCGCGTATCGGTCACCTCGCTGTGCATCGCCTCGGGCGTACCGCCGACGACCGCGTTGCGCTGGATCAGCCAGATGACCGAGGCGGGTCTGTTCTGCCGCGCCGAAGATGAGAGCGATCGCCGCCGCGCCTTCATCACCCTGTCCGACAAGGCCTCGGACGCGATGGCGCAGTTCTTCGCGGACATCGGCTCGGACGCTTTGCCGGTCTGAACTTGCCCGACACGGCTCAGGGTCCGGCTTGCCCCCAGCCGCCCCTCGCGCGCCCGGACCGCCTCCGTGCCGGGCGCGCGCCAGTTGCCCGAACCCCGCGCATACCGGACGCTCCTGCCGTTGATCTGGCCGCAGGGACAGTCTAGCCAGAGGCAAAGAGGAGAGGTTCATGCGCGGTATTCTCGTTCTGGCAGGTCTTGCAGTGATTCCTGCCACGGCCCTCGCGCAAGGCCTGCCCGTGTCGGCGCAGGGCGACGTCTCGCTCACCATCTACAACAACGATCTCGCGCTGGTGCAGGACGTGCGGCAAATGGCACTGCCGATCGGCCGCACCCGCCAGGAATTTCCCGACGTTTCCGCCGCGATCCGGCCAGAAACGGTCACGCTGAATGCAGGCGGCACCGGCATTGTCGAACAAAACTTCGATTACGATCTGCTCACGCCCGAAAAACTGATGGACAAGGCGGTCGGCCAGACTGTCACGGTTATACGCACCAATCCCGCCACCGGGGCAGAGACGCGCGAAACCGCCCTGATCCTCGCCAACAATGGCGGCACCATCGTCCGCATCGGTGACCGTATAGAAGTGCTCGAACGCTACGGCGCCCGCGTCGTCTTCCCCAGCCTGCCCGCTGGGCTGCGCGCCCGGCCAACCCTGTCGGTGACGCTTGACACGACCTCTCCCGGCGCGCGGCCCGTCACGCTCAATTATCTCTCGCGCGGTTTCGGCTGGAAAGCCGATTACGTCGCCCTGTTCGATGAAACCGCGGGCAAGATCGATGTTCAGGGCTGGATCACGCTGACCAACAACAGCGGCACGACTTTTGACAAGGCCAGAGTGCTGCTGGTCGCCGGATCGGTAGGGCAGGACAACAACGGATACAACCAGACCTACAGGCCGCAGCGCCCCGTCATGCCCGGCAACAGCCCCGGCACGCAAAGCGCGAACCGCGAAAGCCTGGGCGATTTCTACGTTTATCCGATTAGCGGGCGAACCACCGTCGCCAATGCCCAGCAGAAGCAGGTCAGCTTCCTCGACGTGGCAGCCGCGCCCGCAGCCAAAGCCTACCACTTCCGCAACGGCTGGCTGCAGAGCCAGACCGAGGCCCAAAGCGCCGATACCGTGCTGCGTTTCTCCTCCGCGCGCGAAGGCGGGCTTGGCGATGCCCTGCCCGCAGGCACCGTCCGGGTCTACATGCGCGACGCCCGTGGCCAGCCGCAATTCATCGGCGAAAACAGCATCGGCCACACCCCGATGGGATCGAGCCTCGCGCTCAAGACCGGCGAAGCGTTCGACGTCAAAGTCCTCCCCGTGGTTGAAAAGCGCGACCGGATCGACAGCGGCGAGTGGGAGCGCACCGCTCGCTACCGGGTGAGCGTGAACGGCGAACCCACCCGCGAAGTCACGGTCGATCAGGCCAAGGAATTCTGGCGCACGACGATGACCTACAAGGTCACCAATGCCCGCGCCGCGCCCGTCACGGTCGAGATCGTGCAGGCAGGACTCGACAACTGGTGGCACGACGCGCGCGTCCCTGCCGAAAGCATCAAGGGCACGCAGCGCTCGGCCGACGAACGCATCTGGGCAGTCCCGGTCCCGGCGAATGGCGAGACCACGCTGACCGTCCAGTTCGACACGCGCTACTGACCGGCAGGCAAGTGCGCCCCGCCCACCTCCTTGTGCTGCTGCTCGGGCTTCTGGGCACTCGCGTGCTGGGAAGGACTGCTGAACTCGCCAAGGGTGCTCAGGTAACCAGTCGCGCAGTCCGCCTCGCTGACCAGATCATCGACTCTGGCTCAGTGGCTGCTGCCACCAATATTGCTATTACTGCCCAAG
>JAZKBJ010000046.1:5106-7766 GCA_040388685.1 Pseudomonadota bacterium | reverse complement strand
CGAAGAAACGCTCAGCGCCGCCCCGCCGCCCGCCGTGGTCGCTCCAGGGGCGGGCTGAAACGGGTGGCGCTCCCCTCCGTTGCGAATGGGGGGCAGAGGAGAGCGCCGGGGGGCTTTGGAACTTGGGGTTTTGTCGCTTGCCATCACGGGCGGCGAAGCACCCTCCCCGCTGCGACTAACTTCGCCTCGCGGCTCAGCAAGTCTCGCTCCCCTCCCTTAAGGGAGGGGCCGGGGGTGGATGTTCGACATCAGCATTTTGACAGAATTCAAACTTTTAGAACTTCGCCTTGATCGACACGCGCGCGTTGATCGGTTCGCCGGTCGAGATGTTGTTGTCGGTGTGGGCCGAAGGGAAGTAGTCGGTGTCGAACAGGTTCTCGACATTGAGCTGCACCGAGAAGCGGTCCGAGATGTCATAGAACACCGCCGCATCCACCCGCGTGAAGGCGGGCAGCGTCACCGCGTTGCTGATCGTGGTGAAGCTCTTCGACTGGTGCGTCACGCCAAGCCCCAGGCCGATCTGCTTCGTGATGTCATAGCGGCTCCACGCGGCAAACTGGTGGCGCGGCAGCTGCGCAAGCTTGCGCCCGGCGGGCGCTGCGGTGGTGGACGACCGCACTTCGCCATCCTGCAGCGTATAGCCGAGGCTCATCTGCAGGTCGGGCAAGACGCGGCCCGCCAGCGATAGTTCGATGCCCTTGGTGCGGGTCTTGCCCGAAAGTTCGGGAAGGCCGGTCACCGGGTTGTTGAAGCGCGAGTTCTCCCGCTCCAGCCGGTAGGCGGCTGCGGTGAACGCGAGCGCAGGGGTGATGTCCCACTTCATGCCCGCTTCGAGGTTCTCGAACTGCTCGGGCGCAAGCGTTGCCTGCGTGGCGTCGAGCGCGCCGAACTGGTCGCCCGATTGCGGCAGGAAACTGCGCGTGAAGCTGCCGTAGAACGACATTTCCTTGCGCGGCTTGACCACCACGCCAAAGCGCGGCGACCACTTGCGATCGGTTCGCTGCGCCGCAACGCCGTTGATCGCGTTGCGCCCTGAAATGCGAAACTCGTCGAAACGCACGCCTGCGACAAGCTGGAGGAATGGGGCCAGTTCCACCTGATCCTGCACATAGGCGGACAGGGTGCGCACGTCGGTCTTGCTGTTGGTGACCAGCGCGCCAAACGCGAAGGCCGGCATGACGATCCGTTCCGCCAAGGTGACCGTGGCGCTGTTGCTGTTGCGCCGGGTGGAGAGCGTGTCCTGATCGGCGGCTTCCACCCCTGCAAGCAGGGTATGGCCGATGCCGCCCGTGCTGCCGGTCCAGACGAGGTTGGCCTGGCCCACCCAGCTGTCACGCACATTGCCGCTTTGATAGCCGGTGAGCGGGACGGTATTGGTCGCCGCATTCACCGCGCCACTGGCGAAGACGTTGCCATAGAGCTTGTCGGTGTGGGTATATTGGCCGAGCACGTTGAAGCTGAGATTGTCGGCAAGATCGTGATCGATCCGCGCCTGCGCGATGTGCGCCTTGACCGTGGCGAGGTTGAGCGCCTCGGTGCCGAAGAACGTGTCGTCATAACCGGTCAGCGGCTTGCCGCCGAGCGAGGGCACGCCGCGATCGGTGGTGCGGCGATCGTCGTCGTAATTGTAGGAAAGCTCGATGCGCGTGGCATCGCCCGGTTCGAACGCCAGTGTCGGGTTGACGCCTATGAAGCGGCCCTCGAAGTTCTGGCGGTGGTTGTCGAACTCCTCGTACGTTGCATTGAGGCGCCCGGCGACCTTCTCGGTCAGGGGCTGGTTGAGGTCGGCGGCGAGCGCGAAGGCGCCGAAGCTGTCGACATTGATGTCCGCACCGCCCTTTGTGCGGTTCAGGTCGGGTGTCTTGCTCACGCGG
Source organism: Pseudomonadota bacterium (assembly GCA_040388685.1). Lineage (GTDB taxonomy): Bacteria > Pseudomonadota > Alphaproteobacteria > Sphingomonadales > Sphingomonadaceae > Novosphingobium. The sequence continues at coordinate 5,892 of JAZKBJ010000046.1, read as the reverse complement.
TTGATCACGCCGCCACCACCGCCACGACCGAACAGCAGCGCGTTGGCGCCTTTCAGCACTTCGACGCGTTCGATGTTGTAGAGCGAGCGGTAGTATTGCGTGTCGTCGCGCAGGCCATCGAGATAGAAATCGGCGGTGGTGCTCTGGCCGCGCAGGGTGATCTGGTCGCGGTGGCCTTCGCCCTGGCCCAGTACGACGCCGGGTACATAGCGCAATGCGTCGCCGAGCTGGGTAACGGCCTGATCGTCGAGCTGTTCGGGTGAGGACGGTGATGGTCTGCGGCACATCGACCAGCGGCGTGGGTGTCTTGATCGCGTTGGCATCGACCGGGCGGTAGCCGTCGGCCGTGCCGGTCACCACGATCACCGTACCGGTCGGGTCGGCATCGAATGCCGCGTCGGCAGGGATTTCGGCGAGAGCCTCGGCAGCCATGGCGGAGCCGGGCACGAGCATTGTTCCGGCGAGCAGCAGATGGGCAAAACGGATCACAAGCAATTCCCTGTTGTCGATTATCATTCGCAAGAAGGCAACTATTGCGAGTCAGTCGCATGTGCAAGCGGATAATTGAGAATTTTTCGCAATAAGCTTGATGCAGATCAATGCCTTTGGCGAATGTGGCGGTTGCGCGACCTGCGGGTTGGGCTAAACAGCCGCCAGACACGGCATCCTGCTTCAGGAGTGAGGGCGATGAAGGCGACGATCTGGCACAACCCCGGCTGCGGCACCTCGCGCAACACGCTGGCGATCCTGCAAGAATCGGGTGTCGACGTGACCGTGATCGAATAT
>JAZKBJ010000046.1:3864-5096 GCA_040388685.1 Pseudomonadota bacterium | reverse complement strand
TGAAAAGCTCGCGCAGCTCTATGCAGATGCCGGGATCACGCCGCAGCAGGGCTTGCGCCTGAAAGGCACCGACGCCGAAGCGCGTGGATTGCCGCAGGCCAGTGACGCCGCCGTGATCGCGGCAATGGCTGCCGAACCCAAACTGATCGAGCGTCCCCTTGTCGAGACCGACAAAGGCGTGCGCCTGTGCCGTCCAAAGGAAAAAGTGCTGGAAATCCTCTGACCGCGACGTCCGGCGGGATCAGAAGGGAAGCGGCTTGCCCGCGAGGATGAGCGCAAGGGCGCTGCCGAGCACGATGACCTTGCGCAGGCATTCCTGCACGGACAGCGGGGTGTGGATCAGGGCAAGTGCGCGGGCCATGCGCCAGCCATGCGCCCCGATCCCTTAACAGCCGGTAAAGGCGCTCAGCCGTCCAGCCACTCCAGCAGCGAGGCAAGGCAGTCGCGCGCAAGCGCCTTGGAGCGTTCCGGGCTCCACCCCTGCACCGCGCAGGGCAGATCGTCGTTATCCTTGAACGGCATTTCAAGCGTGAACGCGACGCAACCGAAGCGCTGCGCGACCTGATTGGTTGACATCGTCAGATTGGCGCGGCCCGCCGACGCTGGCGGATAGCCGCGCTTGGTCTGGAAATCGGGCGTGCGGCGTTCAAGGATGCCGCGATAGCGTGCGTAACCTTCGCCCAGCGCATCGGTCCAGCCGGGAATGCCTTCGAACCCGGCAATGAACACGTAGGGAATCGCCTCGTCACCGTGGATGTCCATGGCGAAGTCGACACCGCTCTCGTCCATGGCATTGCGGATGGCGAGAACTTCGGGCGAACGTTCGGGCGTCGGTCCATGCCATTCGCGGTTGAGGTTCACGCCTACGGCATTGGTGCGCAAGTGGCCCCGGCACGATCCATCGGGATTGGCATTGGGCACCACGTGGAACCGGCAGAGCTGGCGCAGCTTGCGGGCGTGGGGGTCCGCCGGATCGGTCAGCATTTCCAGCGCGCCTTCCATCCACCATTCGGCCATCGATTCGCCCGGATGCTGGCGGGCATAGAGCCAGACCTGCTTGGGGCCTTCGCCCATCTCCAGGCAATCGATAGGCTGGCCTTCGATGCTGGTGCCGAGGCAGCGGTAGTCCACCCCGTCACACCCGGCCGTCGCGGCGACGAGATCGTGATGCCGCTCCATCGAATAGGGCGCGAAATAGGCGAACCAGCAAGTGCCTGCGGACGGCGCGTGTC
>JAZKBJ010000046.1:3157-3854 GCA_040388685.1 Pseudomonadota bacterium | reverse complement strand
TCCGCCGAGTTCCTTTGCGTCATAGGACGTCTCAGTGCGGCCCCAGAACTCGCGGTCTTCGGAAAAGGCGGCGCGGTAGGCTGGCCAGCCGCCGGGATAGGCCGATGCGCCCAGCCCGGTGATCTTCAATTCCAGTTCGCGCCCGCCCGCGCCATCGACGCGGAAGTGGAACCACTGGAAGAAGTCGGACTCCCGGTCCTTGCGGATGGCGAGGCGGGCGCTCGCGCCGCTGACAGAGAGGACTTCGATGTTGCCGGAATCGAAAGCGGAATTGATGCGAATATCGGTCATTTGACCGTGATAGTCTCGCCCGACGTTCCGGGGAAGCCCGCGAACAGCGCATGCGCCAGACGGGGCGCGGTGCGCGCCGGATCGGAATCCTTCGCCTTCGCATTCTCGCGCGTCTCTGCCCGGCCTTCCCACAGCGCCTCGCCGGTGCGCCGGTCGCGGATGCGGACGGACAGGCGGGTGGTCGTCCATTCCTTCGGCCCGCCGCCCAGATTGAAGCCCAGACCCACGCCCAGCCCACCACCATAACTCCCGGTCGAACCGCCCACGCCAACGCTGACCGGGCTGCGCCCGCGTTCGCGGCGCTGGGTGTCGCGGTCCACCATGACCTCTGCCACGGCATCCGCCGCGCCGGGCGTGGCGCTGCCAAAGCCGGCAGCGACCAGCTCGCGCCCCACCGCATCGCGCC
>JAZKBJ010000046.1:0-3135 GCA_040388685.1 Pseudomonadota bacterium | reverse complement strand
GTGAAAGCGGGTAACCTCAATCGGCGCAGGCTTTGCGGCGAGCGGCGTTGCGAACAGTCCGGCAAGGACCAGCGCGGCGGCAAGGCGTTTCATCGTTCGGGCATCCCATCGTTCAAACGCCAAAGTGGTGAGCCAGCGCCCGTCCCGCAATGCCAAAAGGCACTAGCGATCAGCCAATCGGTGGCGGGACTTCGGCAGCATCCTCGAACCGCGCAAACAGCGCCGAGGCGAGCCGCGCCGCAACCGCGCCGTTGTTCAGCCCGTCGTCGTCCTCGCGGGTCTGTGCCTCGGCATGCCCTTCCCACAGCACCCGGCCCGAAGCCTTGTCGCGGATACGCACGTCGAGCCGGGTCGAGACGATCGCCTTGCGCGGCTTGGAAAGATCGACGTTGAGCGCCAGCGCGGAATAGCTGCCGCGATTGGACACGCCCACTTCCATCGCGCCGGATACCGGCTTTTTCTTCGCTTCCTCGGGCACGACCACGTCATGGGTGATGCCGATCTGTGCGATCTGCCCGCCCTCCGCGCCGCTCACCGCCGTATCGTAGCCCAGCTTTGCCAGTTGATCGACCACGGCAGCCTCATAGACCGGCAACTTCCATTCGGCCTCGGCGCCCGGCGCGGCGGCCACCGTGATCGGCCCCTTGCCGAGCAGCGCTGCCGCGTCAGCCGCGCGAAAGGCCTCGACGTCCACCTTCTTCGCAGGCTCAGCCATGCGCCGCCCGTCATCGCCGCGCAGCCGCTGGTTCATCATCGGCCGGTTCCACCCGCCACCGGGATAGCCTTGCGCCTGCACGACCGTGGGCATCCCAATCAAAACGGCGCAGAAAAGCAGAGATTTGCGGTTCATTCGTAATTATCCCGTAAGGGGCTGATGCGACACCCGGCGCCGAGGCGTAACTGTCTCGCGCTGTCGCAAGCATGAACGCATATCCTGGAGTTTTCCGCCGATGACCAAGCACCCCGTACTCGTCACCGGAGGCGCAGGCTATATCGGCAGCCATGCCGTGCTGGCGCTGAAGGACGCGGGATGGCCGGTCTGCGTCATCGACAATCTGGTGACCGGCTTCCGCTTCGCCGTGCCCGATGATGTGCCGTTCTATGAAGGCGATATCGCGGACGCAGGTCTGGTCGCGCGGATCATCGCCGAGCAGGGCGTGCGCGCGATCATGCACTTCGCCGGATCGGTGGTGGTGCCCGAATCGGTCGAGAACCCGCTCAAGTACTACAGCAACAACACCGCCAAGAGCCGCGCCTTGATCGAGGCGGCGGTAATCGGCGGCGTGCTGCACTTCATCTTCTCCTCCACCGCCGCGACTTATGGCATCCCCGAAGTCTCGCCCGTGGCCGAGGACTGCCCGCAGCGCCCGATCAATCCCTATGGCATGTCCAAGCTGATGACCGAGGCGATGCTGGGCGATGTTGCCCGCGCCCACCCCATCAACTTCTGCGCGCTGCGCTATTTCAACGTCGCTGGCGCCGATCCCGCAGGCCGCACCGGCCAATCCACGGCGGGCGCCACCCACCTTATCAAGGTCGCGGTCGAGGCGGCGCTGGGCAAGCGCGAATCGGTCGGCGTGTTCGGCACCGATTTCGCCACGCCCGATGGCACCGGCGTGCGCGATTACATCCACGTATCCGATCTCGCCGCCGCGCACGTTCTGGCGCTTGAGGCGCTGATCGAGCAGCCGCAGCAGTCGCTGACGATGAACTGCGGCTACGGGCGCGGCTTCTCGGTGCTCGAAGTGCTCGATGCGGTGGACCGGGTGACCAACAACAAGATCGTGCGCAAGCTCGATGGCCGCCGTGCGGGCGATCCCGATTCGCTGATCTCGGACAACCGCCGCATCAAGGCGACCCTGCCGTGGGAGCCGAAATACGCAGACCTCGACACCATCGTCACGCACGCGCTGGCGTGGGAGCGCAAACTTGGCGAGTTGCGCGCTCAGTAACCCGCGTTCAGCGCCGCGCCTGCCTTGCCGAGCTGCGCCTGCAGGTCGGCATAAGTGATGAAGCTGCCATCGGGCTGGCGGAAGAAATCGCCCTGCGTGGCGGTGGTCCGCGCGATATTGGGCCAGTTCTCCATGCGGTCGGTGCCGAAGTTGAGGCACAGGAACACCGCGCGCTCGTCCAGCTGGCCGATCGAGGTCGAATGGCGGAAGTGCGTGCCGAACACGAGCCCCTTGCCGACCTCGTACGTGTGATCGCGCATCTCCTTGCGCGCCGTTTCATAGGTCATGCCAAGGCCGCTGGCGTTGGGAGTGATCGCGGCCATCAGGGTGAAGGCGTCGTTGCCCTCGGTCAGCCAGTCGCAATGCATGTCCAGCGCTTCGCAGTGGCTGCGGGTGACGAAGAACCCGGCATAAAGCCGGATCTCGCGGTCATGCGGCACGAACGGGCGACCATCGCGCCAAGGCCCAGCCGCCGGTAGATATCCTCGAACCAGTAATACGAAGCCTCGTCGGCATGGCTCAGCCAGCAGATGTCGCTGCGCCATTTGCGCGGGCGCTCGTTATAAAGCCGCAAGCCGCCATCCAGTGCGTAGATCGCGCCTGAATCCTCCATCGCGCGCAGGGCGTCCGCATGGCGCTGAAGGTCGGCCAGCACATCGCCAGCCACATCGATCTCGAAAGTGTTGGGCACCATCATCGCCGGGTTGAAGAACACCGGCGCGCCCGGCTTGTGCAGGATGCCTGGAATGGTGGGCGCGGACATGCTGTAGCTCCATGGACGTGATGCGCGAATCGCACGGCGCGGAAGGCTTGGCAAGAATCTGCGGCATTCGGCGCAATTTGGCCGTCCGCCGCGGCCTGTCAGGGTTGACTTGGGTGGACGCCCTCTTTAACGGCCACGCTTCAGTTTTCAGCCCGGTCAGCTTCGGGCAAAGGGATTCGACATGAAGATTCGCAACAGCCTGAAGTCACTCAAGGACCGCCATCGCGACAACCGCGTGATTCGCCGCCGTGGCCGCGTCTATGTGATCAACAAGACCCAGAAGCGCTTCAAGGCGCGCCAAGGTTAATCATTCAGAGTTTCGGTGCAGTCTCGCGACGGCGGGGCTGCACCGGAAACACGGCAAGCCTCCATGTTGAGGCGCGTTGCCCCCGCCGAAACGCGGGGGCGCTGTCGTTTGTA
>JAZKBJ010000045.1:1081-7315 GCA_040388685.1 Pseudomonadota bacterium | reverse complement strand
CTAGGCGCTTGTTGATGTCTGCCACTCCTGCCTGGCCGCCCAAGTCGGCGCCGCGTCTGTTTGTCGAGCCTCGCCTGAGCGAGGGACTGCGCTTGCCGATCGAGGGGCAACAGGCGCACTATCTGGGCAAGGTGATGCGGATCGCGCCCGGCGACGCCGTGATCCTGTGCGACGATGCAACCGGCGAATGGGTGGCGCGCGTGTCCGAGGCGGGCAAGCGCGACGTCGTGGTGGAAGTGGAGCGCCAGTCTCGCCCGCGCGAGGATGTGCCTGATTTCTGGCTTTGCGCGGCGCTTTTGAAGAAGCCGAATTTCGATCTGGTCCTGGAAAAGACGACCGAGCTTGGCGTGGCCAAAGTGGTGCCGGTGGTGACGCGACGCTGCGTGGCGGACAAGCTCAATCCCGAACGCGCGCGCACGATCATGGTGGAAGCGGCGGAGCAATGCGCGCGCACCGCCCTGCCCGCGCTGGGCGAAACACTAAAGCTGGAGGCGTTGCTGCGCGACTGGCCGGTGGAGCGAAAGCTGTTCTTTGCGGACGAGAACGGAGGAATGCAGGCGGCGGCGGCGTTTTCGCTGCATGGCCGTGAACCGGCGGCGCTGCTGGTGGGGCCGGAGGGCGGGTTTGACGAGGCAGAGCGCGCGGCCATTCGTGCGCATCCGGCGGCAGTGGCGATTGCCTTGGGGCCGCGCATTCTGCGAGGCGAGACGGCTTCGATAGCAGGGGTAGCGCTGTGGATGGGCCTTCAGGGCGACTGGTTCGGCTGAGATTCCCGTCGCCACGGCAACAGTGAGTCTCACGAATTGGGCTGGTCTAAAACCGTTTGGCCCATTAACGGATGCGCGCATGAGCACGCGGCAAGTTTCAGATCGCAACGATCCCATCCTCGAGAGCCGCGACATGCTTGTCGCGCCGATGCAGAAGGGCGAAAAGCCCAAGGCAAGATGGCGGATCGGCACCGAACACGAGAAGTTCGTCTATCGCACGGCAGACCGGCGCGCGCCGTCCTATGACGAGCCGGGCGGGATTCGTGATCTGCTGATGGCGCTGACCGACTACGGCTGGGAGCCGATCATGGAAGGCGGCAACGTCATCGCCATGAGCGGCCCGGACGGCGCGGTCAGCCTCGAACCTGCCGGACAGCTTGAGCTTTCGGGCGCGCCGCTGGAGAATCTGCACCAGACCTGCGCCGAAACCGGGCGGCATCTGGCGCAGGTCAAGACCATCGGCGACAAACTGGGCCTTGCCTATCTTGGCATGGGGCTGTGGCCGGACAAGACCCGGGCAGAACTGCCTATCATGCCCAAGGGGCGCTATGACATCATGCTGCGGCACATGCCGCGCGTGGGCTCGATGGGCCTCGACACGATGCTGCGGACCTGCACCATCCAGACCAACCTCGATTATTCGAGCGAGGCGGACATGGTGAAGAAGTTCCGCGTATCGCTGGCGCTGCAACCGCTGGCGACAGCGCTGTTCGCCAATTCGCCGTTCCTTGAAGGCAAGCCGAACGGCATGCTTTCCTATCGCAGCCACATCTGGACCGATACCGATCCTGCGCGCACCGGCATGTTGTCGTTCGTGTTCGACGAGGGCTTCGGATACGAACGCTATGTCGACTACATGCTCGACGTGCCGATGTATTTCGTGTTCCGCGACGGCAAATATATCGACGCCTCGGGGCTTTCGTTCCGCGACTTCCTTGATGGCAAGCTGTCGGTCCTGCCGGGCGAGAAGCCGACCGAATCGGACTGGGTCGATCACCTTTCAACCGCATTTCCCGAAGTGCGGCTGAAGTCGTTCCTCGAAATGCGCGGGGCCGATGGCGGGCCGTGGAACCGGATTTGCGCGCTGCCCGCGTTCTGGGTCGGGCTGCTTTACGACCAGGGTGCGCTGGACGCAGCGTGGGATCTGGTCAAGGACTGGGGCATGGAAGGGCGCGAGAAGCTGCGTGCCGAAGTGCCGCGCCTTGGACTGAACGCGTCGCTGCCCGGCGGCGGAACCTTGCGCGACATTGCTGCCCGCGTGCTGGATATTTCACGCGGCGGGCTTTCGGCGCGCAACTGCCTGAACGAGGCGGGCGACAACGAGACCGGCTATCTCCAGCCGCTCGACGAGATCGTTTCGACCGGCAAGACGCCTTCGGAGCGCCTGCTCGACTTGTATAATGGCGCGTGGGGCGGCGATATCTCGCGGATCTACGAGGAAAAGAGCTTCTGATGATTATCGTGATGGGCAGCTTCCGGCTTCCGGCGGAGAACTTCGCCGCAGCGCAGCCGATGATGGACAAGGTCGTCGCGGCGACGCGGGCGGAGGACGGTTGCCTGCTCTATGCCTATTCGCGCGATCTGATCGACCCGACGCTGGTGCGCGTGTCCGAGAAGTGGCGCGACCGCGCGGCGCTGGATTTGCACTTCAAGGCCGACCACATGAAGACCTGGGGCGTGGAACGCGCCAGCCTCGGCTTGTCCGAGCGCGATATCATGATGTTCGAGAGCGATGACGGGGTTGCCGTCTAGGTCTTACTCGGCAGGCTGAACGACGGGCCGCTTTGGCGTCAGCGCGCCGCCAATCCGGCGCAAAGTGCGTGTAATAGGGCCGTGTTCGGTCATCCACGCATGGTATTCGCGGTATTTTGCATCTTCAGCGAGAAGGTGCTTTTCTTCGGTCTTGGCGCGCCAGAAATAGACGCCGCTGACGAGGCCGAGAATCACCGTGTTGCGGATGGCGTCCACCGCCGAGCCGCTGGTGGTGAGGAACGGTAGCGAGGCGAGCCACCAGTAGGTGTTCTTCGACAGATAGGCCGGGTGGCGGGTAAAGGCGTAGGGGCCGTTGGTCAGCACGCCGCGATAGGTCAGGTTTGAAAAGCGCAGCCCGAAGGCGACCGTGGCCCATGCATAGACGGCGGTGAGGAACACCAGCGCGCCCGCCCAGACCCAGAGCAAGGCATCGTGGCCCTGCAGCCAGAACGCCCATTCCGCGCCGTTGTGCCGGTAATCGAGCACGTCGCCATCGCCCATCAGGATGAACGGCGGGTAGCACATCAGCGCCGCGACCCAGCCGGCAAGATGCGGGTTGGCGCTGCGGATTTGCGCGTCGAGCGGTTTCATCGTGACGAGGTAGCCGACCATGGCGATCTGCACGTCGACCATGAACATCGTTTCGATCAGCAGCGTGCCGAGCGCGACCGGATCATGCGTGACCGAGGCCCAGTCAAACCGGACGACCGCGCCGAAGCCGCCGGGCACAATCGAGATCATGAAGGCGCAGAAGAAGCCCTTGACCAGCCATGACAGCCAGTGGCGCCTGACCTCACCCGCGTCCCACGGTTCGCGGCCAATCAGCATCGCGCCGAAATGCCATGCTCCGTCGCGCGGCTCGACCAGCACGCGGTCGAGCCAGAGGACATAAGGGATCGTGCCTAGGAACAGGAACGGAACCGCGCTTTCCAGCACTTCCATGGCGAAAACGTATTGGCCGCGCCAGTACCAGCGGGCGATGCAATAGGCGAAGCCGATCAGCGCCCAGGTGGCCCAGAGGCCAGCGATTTTTGTGACCGAAATGTCGAGCACATCGCGCATTGGGCGCGGGGCGGTCCAGTCGATGCCAGTTGAGGGGCGGCGGTGGACCTTGTCGACGAGCAATGACCAACCGACCATGCCTGCGCCCGAAAACAGCAGCGCGGACATCGCGGCGGCGGGGCCATCCATGACGGCGTGCGGGCCGGGAAGAGCAAAGGCATCGGCAATCGCGGGCCAGAAGCGGCAGACCAGCACCCACAGAGTGAGGCCGACGACGCCGGCAATGCCGACGCCTGCCGAGACGTCGGACGGCGGAAGGGAGGGACGCGCGGTCATTGCGCCCTGCCTTAGCCTGCAAAGGGTTAGGAAACGGTTTTAGTGTGGGGGCTTGCGCATCGAACAGGCCGTCGGATGCCCACCCCGCTGCGACTAACGCTTCTTGCAGAAGCGCAAGTCTCGCTCCCCTCCCGCAGGCGGGAGGGGTTGGGGGTGGGTTTGCAAACTCAGCGGAAGGCGGTGATCTTGCCGCCGTCGTCGAGGATGTAGAGCGTCTGGTTGGCGACGATCGGCGCGAGGCTGACCGAGGAGCCGACTTCGGTGAAGTCGCTGACGGTGCCGTCGGCGACCGAAGCGCTCATCACTTCCCCGCGCGAATTGGCCATCCACAGGCGGTTGCCTGCGAGGACCGGGCCGGTCCAGAGGATCTGGTTCTTCTTCTTCTTTTCGTTCTTGTAACGGGCCAACTGGGTCATCCAGCGGACCTTGCCACTGGCTTTGGCAATGCACAGCAGCTTGGCTTCGTCGGTCAGCGTGAAGATCCAGTCGCCCGCGATGGCGGGGGTGGAAATGCCGGCGAGATTGAGTTCCCAGATGCGCTGGCCGGTGACCAGTTCATAGGCGGCCATGCGCCCGCCCTGCCCCAGAGCATAGACACGGCCACGTTCGATGATCGGGTCGGCGTCGATGTCGGTCAGCGTGGAAACGCTGGTGGCGATGGAGGTGCGCGCGAGGGCATCGGCCCAGAGCTGGCGGCCGTTTTCATAACGGTATGCGACGAGTTCGCCGGAGGAAAAGCCCGCGACGATGGTGCCCTGCCCTGCGGCGGGAGCAGCCACGCCGAACACGTTGGTCTGGCCGACGGAGGCGTTCTCGTTCCACAGCACCGCGCCGTCAGTAGCGTTGATCGCGAGGATCTGGTTGTCCTGCGTCATCACCATGACCTGCCCGAAGGCGATTGTGGGCGATCCGCGCAAGGGGCCTGCGGGCTTCACGCGCCACTTGATCGATCCGGTGGCGGCATCGAGCGCGGCAACTTCGCCGACGCCGTTGGTGACATAGACCACGCCGTCATCGAAGGCAGCGCCACCGCCGAAGGTGGAATTGGCGTTCTGCTTTTCGGCCTTGACCGCGGTGTCCCAGACCCGCGCGCCGGAACCGGCATCGAACGCGTGAACGGTGCCGTCGGTGTCCATCACGAACATCTTGCCGCCGCCGACGACCGGCGAGGCGGCGAGGCGTTGCTTGGACGACGAGCCGCGAATGCCGACGCTCCAGGCCTTGCGCGGGGATTCCCCGAGCGCTGCGTGGCCATAGGACTTGGCTGCGTTGCCGCCCGCTTGCGCGAAGTCGGCGTTCACTTCGGGCGCGGGCAGGACGACAGTGGTCAGCGCAATCGAATCATCGACTTTCGTGCCCGCTTCGATCTTCGAGAGAATCGGCGTGCGCTGGCCGATGGTTGGCGTGGTCTTGGCCTTGTCCTTGCCGCCGAAGATGCCGCAGCCACCCAGCGCGAGCGCGAGAACGAGCACGCTGGACAGCGCGGCGCGGCGGACAGTGGGGTTAGGCGTCATGCTTTGGCATCCTCGCGTGATCATTGTGCCGCCGGTGTGACCAGCGTTGTTTCGCCCGGTTCCTCGACTGCGTCGACACCGAGCATCCCGGCCATCTGGCGGGCGCGGCGGCGCAGCGAATCCGGGGCGGACTTTTCCTTGGCGATCTGGGCGAACAGCGCGCCCGCCAGATCGTTCTTGCCCTGCTTCATATAGGCGGTGCCGACGATTTCGCCCGCGCTGGCGAACCAGGCGTTGCCCGGAATGGCCAGCGGCTTGAGCCGTTCGACGACCTTGTCGGGACCGATCTTGTCGAACGTCAGCGCGACTTCGCGGATCGAGGCGAGATCGCGGTAGGCCTGCGGGGCATCGGCATCAGCGGCGATGGCAGCGAAGGCCTTGGCGGCTTCATCGGGCTTGCCCTGTTCGGCAAGGATACCGGCATCGAGCATCTTCGCGGCGGCGCGGTAGCCATCGTGGCCGTCCTTGGCCAGCGGCGCGACTTCGCCGCTTGCGCCCTTGAGATTGCGGGCTTCGAGCTGGTCGATCGCCTTGGTCAGAACCTCGCCCTGTTCGCCCGCCACGGTCTGGGTGTGATTTTCATACCAAAGCCACCCGGCGAGCCCAAGGAGACCGGCAACGATCAGCGCGCCGACCGGCTTTCCGTACTTCTGCAGCGCGGTGAAGACCTGGTCTTCGCGCAGGGCGTCATCCACTTCGCGCAGGAAGCCTTCGCCGCCTTGCGGGGAACCCCGCTCTGCAAGCTGGTCGGAACGGGTCTGCGGACGGTCGGGACGGAGAGCCAAGGCAGCGCTTTCGGGAATTTCGGTTGATGATTGCTAGCGGGTGTCTGGCGCGGTGTTTAGCGGATGGGACCGCCTTTT
>JAZKBJ010000045.1:0-1071 GCA_040388685.1 Pseudomonadota bacterium | reverse complement strand
TCTCTAGGTTTGGCGCGTGAACGCTGGCTGAAGCGATGTTCAAGGGAATGAACTTCGCCCGAGCGCCGTGCCGTAGACCTGCGCATAGCGGGCGAACATCACGCTGGCATCGAGTTCGGCGCGTGCGTGCTTGCGGTTTGCGTCACCGATGCGGCGGCGGGCAACGTCGTCGGCACAGAGGGCCGACAGGGCTTCGGCAAAGGCGGCATCGTCGCCCGGCGGGGTGATGAACGGGCGGTTGGCTTCGGCGACCATGCTCGCCACGTCGCCCACGGCGGGGCTGACCACGGCGAGGCCGGCGGCCATCGCCTCGATCACCGAGAGCGGCGCCTGCTCGCTGTCGGACGAGAGCGCGAAGAGATCGAACAGGCCGACGGCGGTGGCGGGATCGGCGACGTGGCCGGGCAACTGGACGCGGTGGCCGAGATCGAGGCGCATGGCTTCGGCGCGGATCGCCTCGCGTTCCGGTCCCTCACCCACGATGACGAGTTGCCATTCGGGGGGCAGCGCCGCGAGCGCGCGGACCATGCGCGGCAGGTTCTTGACCGCGCGCAGGCCCGCCAGCGTGCCGAGCCACTTCTCGCCCGGGCGCTTGACCACGCGGGGCAAGGCGTCAGGCTTCGGCTTGCGCAGAAAGGCCGCCGTGTCGATGGCGTTGGGAATGTGGACGACGCGGGCGCGCGGCTGACGCCATGTCCTGAGTGCAATGTCTTCAAGCAGGCGCGAGGGCACCACCAGCGCGGATGCGCGCGACAGGGCGACGATGCGATACCAGTTGCGGCTGCGCTTGAGGCCGTCGGTTTCGTCGGCGTTGAAGCCGTCCTCGTGGTGGATCAGCGGCGCGAGGCCCATCGTCGGGCCGAATACGGCGTGGGCCATGGCCGCATCCATCGCGCCCCAGTTGTAGGTCAGGATCAGGTCGAAGCCCTGCATGGCGCGGGCCAGCTTCTGCAGGCGGCCGATGCGCAAAGGCCCTGCCAATGCCGGGAAGCCGAACGGGAAATAGGCGGCGACGCGCTTGTCGATCAGGCCCTTGGCACCCATCGACCCCGGCTGGGCCGAGACGATATG
>JAZKBJ010000044.1:1626-4919 GCA_040388685.1 Pseudomonadota bacterium | reverse complement strand
GGGTTGGTTAAGAAACAGAAAGCCCACCCCCAACCCCTCCCGCCAGCGGGAGGGGAGCGAGACTGGCGCTTCAGCAAGACGCGTTAATCGCAGCGGGGTGGGCATTTAACAGCAGAGACAAAAAAGAGGAGCGCCCCACCGAAGTGGAGCGCTCCCCTGCCGACCTTTCAGTGCGACCCGAAGGACGGTCGGTTAGGCGTTAGCGGCAGCGCGAACCGCCGTTATCGATCTCGCGGCCGAGCAGGGCACCGCCGGCTGCGCCGAGAATGGCGCCAAGGGTGCGGTCACCGTAGTTGCCGGCCACTTCGCGGCCAAGCAGGGCACCGGCTGCACCGCCGATCAGAAGACCGGTCGTGCCGTTCGAGCGGCGGCAGTAGGTGCGGCCATCGTTGCCGCGCCAGACGCGGGTGTTGCGATAGACGGGATCGCCATAGTAACCGCGATCGTTGCTGCGGTAGTAGCCGCGATCGTTGCCGCGATAATCGCCCCGGTCGTAACCCCGACCATAGTCGCGATAGTCACGATCACCGCGACCGCCGCGCCAATCACGATGGTTGCGGCTGTGCTCCCAGCGGTCACCTTCCCAGCCGTCGTTCCACTGCGTGGCCACGACTGCGGCCTGGCCATGCGTGGCGACAGCGGCGGTTGCAGGGACGGCGGTGGCGACGGTGGAGGCGGCGGCTATCAGGGCGAGCGCTGCGTTCTTAAGGTTGATCATGGGGCTTCTCCTCATGCTTCGGTGGCCGCGCCGGGATGTTTCGGGTTGGCCGTGTTCTTGCGTTGGTTCATGTTTACGCCGCCCAACCTGAACAGACGGCAACCGGAGCGTCAGAATTGCCATTTGCGACGAGACGACGAATCCCGGCGATGAAATGTCAGAATGACAATGGGTTGGCGGGCCGGTGTGAACCTGCCAAAGGCTTGCCGATGAGCCATTCACCCGCATTCCGGCGCGGCCTTGCCGCTGCGCTGATCGCTTACATCTTCTGGGGCGTGCTTCCGCTGTATTTCCGGGCATTGCACGGCGTGCCGCCACTGGAACTTGTCGGCTGGCGCGTGGTGTTCACTTTGCCGGTCTGCCTGGTGATCGTGGCGATCCGCAAGCAGGGTCCGCAGTTGCGCGCGGCCTTCGCCAGCCCGCGCCTGCTGGCGCAACTTGCGCTGAGCGCCGCGCTTATCGGTGGCAACTGGCTGATCTTCATTATCGCGATCAACAATGGCCACGTTCTGGCGACGAGCCTGGGCTACTACATCAATCCCCTGCTCAACGTCCTGCTCGGCACCATGCTGCTGGGTGAGCGGCTCAGCCGGTTGCAGTGGCTTGCAGTAGCGCTGGCTGGCGCTGGCATCGCGCTGCTGCTGGCAGGGGCGTTCGACATGCTGGCCGTGGCGCTGTCGCTGGCGATGACGTTCGCGTTCTACGGCTTCGTGCGCAAGCAGGCGCCGGTAGGATCGGTGCCAGGCCTTACGATCGAAACAGCGGTATTGTTCGTGCCCGCGCTGATTGTCGTCTGGCTGGCGGCAGTCTCGCCGCAGGGGTCGAGCATGGCAGGAGGGGGCCACATCCCGCCGCTGCTCTCGGCGTCGGGGGTGGCCACAGCCATTCCGCTGATGCTTTTTGCGGTGGCCGCGCGGGCCATGCCGCTGTCGACGCTGGGTTTCCTGCAGTTCATCGCGCCGACCATCAGCTTCGTATTGGGGCTGACTGTGTTTGGCGAAACGCTGGATGCGACGCGGCTGGGCTGCTTCGCGCTGATCTGGACGGCTATCGCGCTTTACAGCTGGGACATGTGGCGCGGGTCACGCGGCGTCAGCCAGACGCCAGCCTAGCGTCTCGCCTGCATGGAACGGCACGATGGTGGTGCCGTTCGCATCCACTGTATCGGGCACCGTGATCGGGGCCTTTTCCAGCGTGATCGTGGCTTCGTTGGCCGGGAGGCCATAGAACGCCGGGCCGTTGAGCGAGGCGAAGGCTTCGAATCGATCGAGCGCGCCTTCATCGTCGAACACGGTCACGTAGCTTTCGAGCGCGAAGGGCGCGTTGAAGATGCCCGCGCAGCCGCAGGCGGCTTCCTTGAGGTGTTTGGCGTGGGGCGCGGTGTCGGTGCCGAGGAACACGCGGGTGCAGCCTGAGGTTGCCAGCTTGCGCAAGGCCAGGCGATGCTTCTCGCGCTTGGCCACGGGCAGGCAGAAGGCATGCGGGCGAATGCCGCCCACCAGCATGGCATTGCGGTTGATGTGGAGGTGCTGCGGGGTGATCGTGGCAGCGATGGTCTCCCCCGCCCCGATGACGAACTGCGCCGCCTCTTCGGTGGTGATGTGTTCGAACACGATCTTGAGCGCGGGCATGTCCGCCACAAGCCGTAGCAGCGTGCGTTCGATGAACACGGCCTCGCGGTCAAAGATGTCGACGTGCGAATCGGTGACTTCACCGTGGATCAGCAGTGGCATGCCGATCGCCTGCATCCTTTCCAGCACCGGATAGATGTTGCGGATGTCGGTGACGCCGTGGGCTGAGCCGGTGGTGGCGTGGGCGGGATAGAGCTTGGCCGCGACGAACGCGCCCTGGGCGAAGCCGCGCTCGACTTCCGCAGGATCGGTGCCGTCGGTCAGATAGAGCGTCATCAGCGGCGTAAAGTCCTTGCCCGCCGGCAGCGCGGCAAGAATGCGGTCGCGGTAGGCGGTGACGCCCGCAACGTCGGTCATCGGCGGATTGAGATTTGGCATGACGATCGCGCGGGCGAACTGGCGCGCGGTATAGGGCGCTACGCCCTTCAGCACTTCGCCATCGCGCAAGTGCACGTGCCAGTCGTCGGGGCGGCGGATCGTCAGAGTTTGCGTCATGGGTTCCCCTTAGCCTCGGTGCTTCCTATGTTCCAGCCATGACCCGACTTTTCGAGCGCGCGCTCATCCGCCTTTCCCCTGAAGACCCGGCAGAGGACGTGCCATCGTTCCTGCAAGGGCTGGTGACCAACGACATGAAGGGTGCGCTCCCGGTTTGGGCGGCGCTGCTTTCGCCGCAGGGCAAGGTATTGTTCGATTTCATCGTGTGGCCTGATGGGGACGGCTTGCTCCTCGATTGCGAAGCGCATGCCGCAGATGCGCTGGCCAAGCGGCTGACGCTCTACCGACTGCGGCGCAAGATCGGCATCGCACGAGCGGATGGGCTTGCGGTGCATTGGGAACGCCCGCCCGGCGATGGCGGCGCGCGTGACCCTCGCCTTCCCGCATTGGGGCAGCGCTGGATTGCGCCGGTTGCCGATTCGGACGTGAGCGCAGACGCGGCGTGGCTG
>JAZKBJ010000044.1:0-1616 GCA_040388685.1 Pseudomonadota bacterium | reverse complement strand
CCGAGGGGCAGGCCGAACTGGGCGACCTGCTCTGGCTCGAATGCAACGCGGTGGACCTGAACGGCGTGAGCTTCACCAAGGGCTGCTATGTCGGGCAGGAAAACACCGCGCGGATGAACTGGCGACAGAAGGTCAACCGACGGCTGCTGGTGGTGCCGCTGGACCAATCCGACGAGGCGCGGCGGCGCGTGGCCTATCCCGAACTGGGGCTGGCCGTTGATCATCGGCGGGTCGAGGATATTCCTTCAGGCCTGGCGCCCGATTGGATGGAACTCAGCTCTCCGGAATGACGGGGGCGGCCTGCAGGCCTTCGACCAGCATCTTTTCGGCACGGTCGCGCGCCGCCTCGCGCGGGAGTTCGAGCGCAGCCGCCAATGGCCCGCCCATCAGCGCATCGCCCAAGGCCATGAGCACCAGCGCCAGCGTATTGCCGCGCTGCATGTCTGAACCATATTCGTCTAGATCGACCACAAGGTCGTGAATCGTGTCGACGATCGGGTCGAGCGCGTCCTCGTTGCCGGAAAGCAGCATCCACGAGGCCAGCGCGCCCGCGCCTTCTTTGTCGAACGCATCGAACGTCAGGTCCACCACGTCGCGCGGGCGGCCAATGCCCGAGCGACTGGCGATCACCGCTTCCCGGATCGTCGCGCAGATCGTTTCGGCGAGGTGCTTGGCGAGGGCTTTCTGAAGGCCCGAGGCCGAGCCGAAGTGGTGCAGCAGGTTGGCGTGCGTGCGCCCGATGCGTCCGGCGACCGCTTTCAGCGTCACCGCCTGTGGACCGGTTTCGACAAGGAGCCCGCGCGCGGCTTCGAGCGCGGCCATGCGGCTTTCCTCGGGCGAGAGACGCTTCCTTATTGACATTGGTGTAAGCACGCCTAAATTATGGCTCATGAACGCCATGACCCCCACCCTTGCACTAGAACGCGGCACCGATTCCGGCAAGCCGGTGCCCACTCCGCACGATCTGACGATCACCATTCGTGATCGCCGCTTCGGACGCAACGCGCCTCCGGGCCGCTGGTGGCTGGCAGGCGATCCGGTGGCGACGGCGTGGCACAACGCGCTGTCGGCCACGTTCCCGCGCGGCGAGGCGTTCTTCATCGAGTCGGTGAAGGCCCACCGCGACGGCGCTCCGCCGAAGCTTGAGGCCGAGATCCGCGCCTTCGTGAAGCAGGAAATCAACCACACGCGCGAACATGTGGCGTTCAACCGCATGGCCGAAGCGGCGGGTTACGACATCGCCAAGATCGACAAGCGCGTCGAGGACATGCTGGCGCTGACCAAAGACCGTCCGGTGATCGTCAATCTGGCGGCAACCATGGCGCTCGAACACTATACCGCAATGATGGCGCACGAATTCCTCGCCAATCCGGCGCACTTTGCGGGGGCGGAAAAGGAAGCCGCCGACATGTGGCGCTGGCACGCTGCCGAGGAAATCGAGCACAAGGGCGTCGCCTACGATACGTGGCTGCACGCGACCAGGGGCTGGAGCCGGTGGAAGCGCTGGAAGGTCAAATCGCTGATGATGGTGATCGTGACCAAGAACTTCTTCACCCACCGGGTCGAGGACACGCTCGACCTGCTCGCGCAGGACGGGCTGACCGGGGCGAAGTGGA
>JAZKBJ010000043.1:0-4166 GCA_040388685.1 Pseudomonadota bacterium | reverse complement strand
TCGGACGATTCGCTCAGGGCAGCGCCGAGCTTTTCCAGATCGCCTTCCACAGCGGCAATGAAGCCCTGTTCATTCGCCAGGTCGAACAACGCCGAAGCGTATCGCCCTGACAAGCTGGCCGTAATGCCGCCGGAAATCTCCACGCGCTGACGTTCCTTCATCCAGGATAAGCCGAAGCGGACCATTGCCGGGAGATGAACACCCGTTGGCCCGCAGACGGGGCGCGCCTAGCAACGTCGGGCGCTTATGACAAGATGCGACGTACGGTCTTGTGCATAGGTATGATGGCAACCGTCTGGTTTTTGGCGGTCACGGGGCCGGCTGGCAGTTGTATCGCATGCGTTCATTAGGCTCGGGCGGGAGCAGGGCCTTGATAGCCTGCTGGTTTTCGCCAAACCGTTTTGCAGCCTCGGTGTCAGACCCGCAGGCAGGTGCGCTCAGCTTTGCCCGTTCGGCCCGTGCCTTGTTCATGGTGTCGAGATCCATGAGAAAGCGCTCGACAGTATAGGTATTCGTGGCCGGATCGTAGGCATTGCGCGAAATCGCTTCCTCGCCGTTGGGCACGAGGATTCGTGACCAGCCATCCTGCGCAAGGCCGTATTGCGACTTTCCGTTGACGCAGCCGTCCGCGCTCCAGTCGAGCGGCACGTCGGTTATGTCGGACACCGTGACGCGGCTGCGTTGCGGATCGAGCACGCAAATCATTTTTCCCGATGTGCTGGACGCAGTGGCGCCGAGCGTGGTGGCGCTTGGCGAAGGCTCTGGCCGTTCGAGCGATTCGCGGGCGCGCTGATCTATCGCGGTGAGCGACGGGCGCAGGAACCAGACCGCAACAGCGGCGACCAGCAGCGCGGCCGCACCGACGACGTGCTTGCGCTGGAACCGGCCGCGCCGTTTCGAGGCCTGGACCATGGCCCAGCCCCCTGCGGCGAGCGAGCCGACCAGCAGCAGTGCCGCAAGGGCAAGGCCGTTGTCGCGCTCGGACAGGACGGTGAATTCGGCATCGCGCCGGGCGGTGTCCATGGCGCGGCGCTGGGCTTCGGCGCGGGCTTCGGTGTCTGCGGCCTTGCGCGCCTGATCACCGGCGGCGCGTTCTGCCTCGGCGCGGTCGAGATCGGCGATAGAGCGGCAGGGCAGGCCGCTGGTGTGCGGCTCGACATTGGCCTTGCGCAGGAACGCTGCCAGTTCGCGCATCGAGATGGCAAAGTAGAACGCCGAATCGGTGGTGTTTTCGCTGACTGTGCCGAACGAGTTGATTCCGAGCACGCGCCCGCAGGCATCAAGCAGGGGGCCGCCCGAATTGCCGGCACCGATGGGGGCGGTGTGCAGCAGCGTATCGAACGAGCGCGAGGAACGACCGCCGGAAAGATAGCCGCGCGTCTTCACCGGGGCTTGCGGAGAGACCAGATCGGCCATCGACAAGCCTTGGGCCAGATCGACGTTGCCGGGATAGCCGACCGCATAGACTTCTGCGCCATCGCCGGGCGCGCCGGGGAACAGGGTGATTGGCGAGAGTGTGCCGCCGCCTTCGATCCTGAGCAGGGCAAGATCGTTTGCCGGGGAATAGGCGACCAGTCTGGCCGGGTAGCCATTGCCGCCCTCGGCAGGCACGACGCCAGCGATCAGCGTATCGTCGCGGCGCAGTTCCTCGACAACGTGAGCATTGGTCACGATCAGATTGGGCGTGACGGCAAAGCCGCTGCCGTGGGTGATCAGATTCGCCCGGTCGCCATCGTTCTCGATGATGACCACACGCACGACCGAACGGCCTGCGGCGGAAATGTCGGCGGGATCGGCAATGGCGGCAGGTCCGGCCCGCCCCATGAAAAGCAGGACAAGGAAGGCAGTTATCTGTTTGGCGACACGCATGGCTGCGCTTCTTGCGCCGATTGGGTTTGATCGCAAGGTGCGGGACGCATGGCCGCACCGGTTTGGGGCATCGCTGTCCACGGTTAATCGACGGATCGGCAAGGAGACCTTCCATGACAGTGGCATTTGCTGTGAGCAGCGTTCGCGGTAACGTTAGGGCATATGGTAGGGAGAAGGCGTGTTTGATACCCGATGACGAAGCGTGGGAAGCCGTGATGGCGCGCGATCGCGGGTTTGACGGGCGCTTCGTCACGGGCGTTTTAAGCACGGGAATCTATTGTCGGCCCTCGTGCGCGGCGCGGCATCCCCGGCGCGAGAACGTGCGCTTCTTTGCGGATGGCGCGGCGGCGCAAGAGGCGGGCCTGCGGCCCTGCCTGCGCTGCCTGCCCGATGATGTTTCGCGTGATGAACGCGCGGTGCTGGCGGCGATTGCCGCGATCAAGGACGCGGGGCAGGTGCTGGCACTGGGCGATCTGGCCGCAGCTTGCGGCTATTCGCCCGCGCATTTCCAGCGGGTATTCGCTCGGCATACAGGACTTTCGCCTGCCGCCTATGCGCGCGCGCTGCGGCAGGAGCGCATGGCCGAGGCGCTGAGCGGGGCAGGTCGGGTGACCGACGCCATCTATGATGCGGGGTTCTCGGGGCCATCGCGGTTCTATTCGGCAGCAGAGGACAGATTGGGCATGACACCATCGGTTTGGGCAAACGGCGGACGCGGTGTGACAATCCGCTGGGCCGTGGTGCCGACGTCGCTGGGCGCGATGTTGGTCGCGGCGACTGACAAGGGCGTGTGCCGCCTGTCCTTCAACGAGGACGAAGGCGCATTGCGGGCGCGTTTCCCGCACGCGGCTTTGGTTCAGGGCGGAGCAGCCTTCGAGGCTCTGCTGGCGCAGGTCGTGGCCGCGGTCGAAGTCCCGGGCGATCATTCGCATATCCCGCTCGACGTGAAGGGCACTGCGTTCCAGGAGGCGGTGTGGCAGGCGCTGCGCCGTATCCCGCAGGGCGAGACGCGGACTTATGCGCAGATTGCGGCTGAAGTGGGCAAGCCCGGCGCGGTGCGCGCGGCGGGATCGGCCAATGGCGCGAACAATGTGGCGGTGCTGATCCCGTGCCACCGCGTGATCCGAACCGATGGGTCGCTGGGCGGCTATGCCTATGGGCTTGAGATCAAGCAGCGTTTGCTCGACAAGGAGCGTGAATCCGGCGGAGATTGAGCATGGACGAAGTGCAGCAGGTGAAGCCGGGACTTGCGCGCCGGATCATCGCCTTTCCGCTGACGCTCATGGTGATCGAGTTCGTGATGGTGGCCGTGCTTGCGGGGGCATCATCATGGGCGCTGCTGAGAGTCGTTTCGCGCAATACGCCGGTCGAGACGCTCGGTGCGCTGGCGCTTGGGGTGATCGTGATTGCGATCTATCTCGCCTGTCGGCGCTGGATCGAGCGTATCCCCAACGATGAACTGCCGCTTGCAGCCCTCTCGCGCGAATTGCCGCTGGGCCTGCTAATAGGGACCAGCCTGTTCACGCTGATGACCGGCATCGTCGCGCTTATGGGCGGCCTGTCGATCGAGCGGGTCAATGGCATGGGTGCGCTGTGGTCGATGCTCTCGCTGGCGATCACTTCGGGCGTGTTCGAGGAAGTGCTGTTCCGGGGTATCCTGCTGCGCCACATCGAAGCGATGCTGGGGACATGGGCGGCGCTTGTCATCACATCGCTGTTGTTCGGACTGGCGCATCTCAGCAACCCGGATTCGACCTTGTTTGCGGCGCTGGCAATAGCGATGGAGGCGGGCATCCTGCTCGGCGCGGCCTATCTGTGGAAGCGGCGGCTGTGGATTCCGATCGGCATCCACGCCGCGTGGAATTTCACCCAAGGGTGGGTGTTCAGCGTGCCGGTATCGGGCGGGAGAGCGCCGACGGGCCTGTTCGTGACCTCGCGGCAAGGCGCGGAGTGGTTGACCGGCGGCGACTTCGGGCTTGAGGCCAGCGTCGTGGCGATGGCGGTTGCGACCGGCGCGGGCCTCTTGCTTCTGCTCCGGGTGGTCCGACAGGGCGGTATCAGGCCGCCGATGTGGCAGCGCGGTTAGCGTGCCCAACCCGGTTCGGCTGGCTTGAGCGTGGCCAGGAATGTTTCGGCGTTGGCGATATATTCCGCCTTCTTCCCATCCGCCATACGCCGCCAGTTGGCGTAAGGCTGCGCAAGGCGGTGGTTGTGCCCCAGCTTGCTCTCGTTCCGAGCAAGGAAGTGCCAGTAGAGCGCGTTGAACGGGCAGGCGCCGTCGCCGGTCTTCTGCTTCA
>JAZKBJ010000042.1:19370-27820 GCA_040388685.1 Pseudomonadota bacterium | reverse complement strand
CAGGAACGTGGCGCGTGCCATCAATTCGGGATGCAAGCGATCCAGCCACCAAAGCTGGCTGCCGAAGTTCAGGCCATCGGGCAGCGCGGGTGAGCCGGTCTGTGCAAACGGATCACGCTGGCGGCGGTATTCGGCCATGACGGCATCGGGAATCGCCTGCTCGTAATCGAGCGGGGGAAAAGCGAGCTTGCCACCCACCAGCGCGGCAACGCCTGCGCCGTGGCCGACCGGGATGATCGTGGTGATGGGGTGGTTTGCATATTGGCTGAGCGTTTCGACCAGCCATGTGCCGATATCGTGCGCGTCGAGGCGGCGCGAACCGTCTATCTCCATCGGGATGTTCGGGCGCACTTGCCGGTCGAGCATGTGCCCGTCCAGATCCCACAAGCTGACCTTGCTCAGCGTCTTGCCGAGGTCGATGACTATCGTTGCGCCCCGTGCCAAGCGCTCTCTCCCATCCCAATGCTTAGAAACGATCAATATCAATCAATCTTGATCGTTTCCAGCACAAAAAGTCGCCTACAATTCGTTGTAGCACAATAGCGCTGATCGCACGGACGCAAGGGCATGGTTTGCCCGAGGGTACGGGGCTGGACGAAGGCGCCGCGATTCCTTTCGGATTACCGGATGCACGGATGTTCGGTACCCGGATTGGACGTGCCCGCACGAGCGGGGGATCTGTAAGGTATCTTGTACCGGTGCCCGGCAAAACGGAACTACGCCGGTGGGCCACCGCCAAAAGCGGCTAGTGGCTTCGATGCTTCATTTCATCGCCGGGGCAACGCGAATGCGAAGATCTTTCCACCATTCGGTCCGTTGAAGTCCTTGCCGCCACCTGCCTGAACCACCACGAACTGCCGTCCATTCACAGTGTAGGTCGCTGGCGTGGCATTTGCGGCTTCCGGCAGTACCTTTTCCCAAAGCAGCTTGCCGGTTCGCTTGTCATAGGCGTGAAATTTGCGATCGAAACTGGTGGCACCGATGAAAAGCAGGCCACCTTTGGTGACGACTGCGCCTCCGTAGTTTTCCGATCCGGTATTGCGGAGGCCCTGCGCCACAAGTTCGGGGTACTCGCCGAACGGAATCCGCCATACCCATTTGCCGGTCGACACGTCGAGCGCATTGAGCGTCCCCCAAGGCGGCTTGATCGCGGGATAGCCGTCAGGGTCCAGGAAGCGCTTGTATCCGTCAAAGATATAGCGCGCGCCAGGTTTGGCGAACACGGCCAGCGGATTGCGATCACCGACGGGTGCCACTGTCTGCTTTCCGGTGATCAGCCATTCGGCCAGTCCGCCGATCTCTTCCTTTGACAGTGTTGCTCCGAACCCGGGCATGCGACCGCTGCCCTTGGCGATCTGGCGCACCACCGCCTCATGGCTCAGCTTGACCTGCAGAAGGCCAGGGATCGTTGGCGGCTGCCCCTTGCGATCTTGACCGTGGCAAGCCGCACAATTTGCTGAATAGGTCAGCTGTGCGCTTCCCGCCGTTGGCGGCGGCGGTGTGTAGGGGTTGAGCTTGAGGGTCCATGCCATTTCATTCGAATTGACGTAGAGAAGTCCTGTTTCAGGATCGTAGGCCTGCCCGCCCCATTCGGCGCCGCCATCCATGCCCGGTAACAGGATCGTGCCCTGCAGGCTGGGAGGGTCGAACGGTCCACGACTGCGCTTTTGGCTGAATTCCGCCGCTACCGCAGCATGGGCCGACGGTGTGCGCGTTGTCAGCAGATCCGCGGTAAGCCGCTGGCGGGCGAACGGTGTGGGCCAGGTTGGAACAGGCTGCGTCGGCCAGGCTTGCTCTCCCGGCATATCCGATGCCGGTACAGCTTGTTCGACGACCGGAAAGAGCGGCGCGCCAGTCTCGCGGTTGAGGATGAATACGAGGCCCGATTTGGTGGTTTGAACCAGAGCAGGAATTGCGCGGTTATCGCGCTTCACGGTCACGAGCGTCGGCGGGGTCGGAAGATCGCGGTCCCACAAGTCGTGGTGGACTGTCTGGAAATCCCAGCGAAGTTTCCCGGTCGCAGCGTCGAGCGCAATGATTGAATTTGCGAAGCGGTTGGAACCGGGACGGTCAGCACCGACGAAATCGTTGATGGCCATGCCCGGGCTTGCAGTGGGAATGAAAACAAGTCCGCGATCGACGTCCAATGTCATTCCGGCCCACGCGTTTGCGCCGTTGATCGTCTTGCGGGCATCCTTTGGCCAGGTTTCGCTACCCGGTTCACCTGCGGCGGGAATTGTGTGGAAGGTCCAGCGCAGCCTTCCGGTCCTTACATCGAAGGCGCGAATGTCGCCGGGGGCCATGCCGGTTGATCCAAGGATAATAAGGTCTTGATAGATGGCCCCCGGAGTAACGTTAGCGATCGTCACCGTTTCAGGTGGACGATCATCAAATCCCTGCCTGAGATCCACGCGCCCGCCAGCACCGAACCCGGAATCCGGTTTTCCGGTCGCGGCGTCGACCGATAGCAAGTCGCTGCCTGACGTGAAGAGGATGCGCTCACGCGTGCCGTCCTTCCAGTAACTTACACCGCGCAGACGCGCGGCCTTTCCGCCGTTTTCAGGCGCGGGATCGAACGCCCAGCGCTCTGTACCGGTCTCAGCATTCAGGCAGATCAGCCTCCCGGTCGGAGAGATGACCCACATCCGCTCCCCGACGACCAGAGGATTGCCCTCGGCGTCGGCCTTTGCATAAGCGCCGTCAATTGCTTTGCCTGAATCGTAGGTCCAGGCAATTTGAAGCTTGTGGACATTGGCAGGCGTGATCTGGTCGAGCGTGGAGTAGTGGGTTTGCTCCGGATTGCCGAGATAATACGGCCAATCGTCACCTGAACGGTCAAATTTCTGTTGCTGACAAGCACTCGTGGCAAGAAGTAGTGCAGCCGCAATATATCGCCTAGAGATCATGGTTTCAAAAACGCCTTTCCGATCCATCGCCACGTTCGATTCAGCCGCCGCATAGCTGCCCCCCGTTCGAGGCCCGGATATGTCGCGCCCGGCCTTGGCATGCCCCCTGAGCGATCGCTCAGTGCCCGCGCGGTACTGGCGCGGCTCCGACGATCCGCACCGGGCCGATCAGGCCCGATGGAACCAGCGGACTGGCAGACGTATAAGGCTTTCCGGTAAGAAAGCCTGCCCCCGGCCCGCCATCGGCAAAAGGAAATGTCGTTTGGGCAATTGGCGTCGCTCCAGGTTGGGCATCGCCGATCAGCCGGTTCACCCACAGGTTCCCGACATCGACCGTGAGGACGTTCGTGCCCGGCATGACGCATCGGGCAATATTCACCTCGTATGGCGGTTTCCAGGCATAGCCCGCTTCGCAGCCGTTCACCCGTACGCGGGCAACTTCGCCGACCCGGCCAAGATCGAGCACAAGGGGGCCGTTGCCATGGGCGGGCAGGGTGAAGGTTCGGCGGTAGGTTGCTTGCCCCGAGAAGTAGCGGACGCCTGGGTCCAGGTTGTCGGAAAGCGGGGCCAACTGCGGCAGGCGGACGGCGGCAGGGGCCCCGCGGCCAGACTGGAATGATACGTCCCAAGGTCCGGAGAACGCCAGCAATACCTCGCGACGAGACGCGGGCATGGTCCGCCGCGCGACGTCGGTCGCTTTGCGGAAGACAACGAACTGTGCATCATAACCGGCCAGTTCCAGCGGGACCAAGGTGCGCGATCCGTCGAAGGTGTACGCAGAAGGTGATACCGCGCCGCTATCTGCCCGCCATATTTCCGCCTCGCGGCCGGAAATGCGGAAACTGGCAGTCACATTGACGGGCTTGTCGCTGCGATTGGCAACGAACCAGATCTCTGCCCCGGAAGCCGAGCGGTGAAAGGTTACCAGCGGGGCATCGGAGGGAGCCGTGAAATCCGGCTCAACGCCGTGGCTCGCCAGCACGTCCTCAATATTCCCCTTCGAATAGACTTGACCGCGTCCCAACCGGTGGGGCTGCTGCCCATCCGTGCCCCAGATGACGCCGGCCATGGCCTTCACGTGTTGATCATCGTCCATCAGGCCAAGGCCTGCCTGTGGCTTCGGACCCAGCAACGTTGCTCCGGCCTCTACCAGACTCTTCAGTTTCTCCAGCACCGGCAAGCTCATTTTCCTGAGATCCGGCGGCAGGACCAGCACGCGATAGCGCATTCCCGACGGTGTGACGATCGCTCCGTCCTGCACCGAGAGTTGATCGAGGATCGCATCTTTACTCAAGATGTCCATGCCAAAGCCCTTGGGCCGGACAAGGTCGGTGCGCACCGACAGCGCCGGATCTTCCCCGTAGAAATAAGCGACGTCCGCCACGAATTGGCCCTGCTGCGCCATGAAGCAAGACCGGGCGAGATAGTCCGTCCACCCGCGAGCGAGCTCGCCCCAGGCCTCGTGCCGGGTAAAATACTGACCGAACGGGCCCAGCGTGATGCCGGGCGCATTCTCCGTCGCCTGGTGCGCTGAAGTGTGGATGACAAACCTGCCGATACCTTGCGCCAGTGCCTGGTCGGCCAGCGGCTTCAATTGCCACGGTGCGGTTGCAAAGGCCGGATTGGTCGGCATGGCGGTGAAGGATTCCGCCGCCGCGTAGGGCTTGCCATAGACGTGGGCCGCTGAGGCCGCTTCGCTGGTATCGGCGACATAGGCCGGGGCCATGGGCTGTCCTTGTGGAACCTGCCAGAATTCGCCCATGGGCACGTCGGTGTTGCGCTTCAGTTGCAGCGCGTCGGCCACGGCTGGCACGAACGGCCCCATTGCCTCGGACCAGAGTTGCATGCCGTGTTCGTTCGCCACCTGCCTGAGCACTGCGTGGTGATTGTCGGCAGTGAGGTCGGCGATGGTGCGTCTCAGGTCGGCAAGGAACCGGTCGCTCCGGTCGGCATCGCCGACCACGAAGCCCGCGACTGCCGGCAACCATTTGGTCAGATCATAGCCCCGCCGCGCGCTGAACGCCCGCGCCATGTCTTCGGTCCAGTTGGCTGAACCGACTTCGTAGCTGTCCGCTTCGATGCCTCGCAGTCCACGGCTGCCGTGGTGAGGGCCGGCCGCGTCGAGCATCGGTCGCAGGAATTCCTCTGTATAGCGCCGGACGTGCGCGGCGTTGAGCTTGTCCACTTCCAGCCCGCGCGCATCGACAGGGGCCGGATGATTTTCCCGCCCTGTCAGCGAATAGCCGAAATTCAGGATGGTCCACCGTCCCTTGGGAGGAACCCAGTCCAAGCTGCCATCGGGGCGCAGTGCCGCAGTGACATCAACGATTTGGGCGGGATCGACGGCAAAGCGTTGCGGCAGCGGCGGCGTGGCAATCCCGTCAAGGTCCAGCCCGACCATCGACCCGGCCTTGATTTCCGGCAGGTTGACCCGGGCACCGGCATGGAACGCGAGTTCGTAGACCACATTGGAGGAAATCGCATAGGGCGATCCTTCCATGGAGGATGATGGCAGCCTGGGTTCCCACGCCACTCGCCAATAGCGGGCGGTGGTTGCCGGCAATGTCATCGTTGCGGCGGGGAAGCCCGATCCTATCCCGCTTGGCTTGCCATCGGGGAGCGCCAGAATTTGCCGGTAGTGAACATCGTCGTCACTCACCTCGACTGCGCCGACCAGAAAATTCCCGAGAAACGGAACCGCTTGCGCAGTGCCCAGAGTCAGCGACCGCATTGTCAGGGGGCTGCCATAATCGAAGCGCACCCACAACCTGCCGCCGTCGCCCGGGAATGTCAGCGTCTGGCTGGCGCTGAAAGAACCGTCGCCCAATAGCGCGGCGTCAAGAGGGCCGCCGTTGGTGGTGATACGAGGGGCTGGCGGGGCGGCAAGGTCGCTGCCCGGGGACGGGAAAGCGAGAACGGCGACGTTGCGCGCATGTTGCGGCACTGCGCGCGGCGCTTCGGGAGGGCCGATGGCAAATGGGGGTTCAGCCGGCATGTCCTGGTAGGCCCCGGTGACTGTCGGTGCTGCGAGCAGTGATTTGCCCACTTTTCGCCCGCCCCGGACGTGTGTTTCCGCCCAGACGAGCTTTTTCATGCCTTCTTCGGGTCTGACCCATGGGCCGCCGGTTTCGCTCCATCCAGGCGAAGCCAGAACGTAATATTCGAGATTGAGCCTGTCGGCCTCTGCGGCGGTATGGCCGATCAGGTCCTGCCATTCCTTCGTGCGATAATGCACGCGTTGCGGGATGAGCACCGGCGTGCCGAGGTCGGCTTCGAAATTGAGCACGCCGGCAATGCCGACGCGCTGCATCCATTCGAAATCCCTGGTGATGCCGTCAAGGGTGACGTTGCCGTTGAGCCAGTTCCAATAGACCATCGGCCGGGCTTGCTGGGGAGGGTTCCTGAACCCATCGTCCAGTTCGTCGGCCCGGACGGGAGACGTCATTCCGACGACCGCCAACAGTGCAGCCAAGTGGTTCAGGCGGCTCATCGACAAGGCTCCCTTCCTCAGCAAATCTGCACCGCGCGCAGGCCAAGCAGCGCTGCCAGCTTGTCGATCCGTTCACCTACCAGGCCAAGACCGATGGCGCAGTGGTGTGCAGGGCCTTGCGCATTCCAGCGTTTCACGAATTCGCGCGCGCCGATCGGAAAGCGGTATCGGCTGTTGGTGTTGCCGATCTCAAGGATCGGCCCGGGCACGGATTCCCCTTGCGCATGGAGCAGGAAAAACCCGCCGGCCGGATCTTCGACCACCGAGAGGAGTGTAACCGGCCCATGCGCCACCGACATCTCGACGCTAAGCCCGCTGGATGGCTTGCCATGGTAGACGGACAGCGGTCGAACCTTGGTCCTGCCTTGGGCAATGCCGATATGACCCGGCCCGTCATGGCCAAACAGCACCACGTCGTCGGCCAGGTCCATCGCATAGTATTCGCTGAACGATCCGCCGGCATCAAAACTGTCCATGATCTTCATGGCCAGAGCATTCTTGACTTCATATTCGCCGGCGATCGCCACGTGACGGTCAATCAGAAGAGAGCTGCCCAGAATGACCGATCCGATCACGTCCTGATGTTCACTGCCGGGAGCACCCTCGTGGTAATAGGCCAGCGACCCGAGGCCGTAGCGGGCCACCAGAAGATCAAGCGCAATAGAGGTGCGGGCGGCGCGCAGCAGTTCCTCGTCGCTCACGCCGTCCTGCAGATCGAAATGCTCCCTGAAATCGTCCACACGCGCCATGGCGTCCGCCTCTGGCACCTCGCGACGCAACGCCGCCAGTTCATCTATTTCGAGCATTTCGAAGTGCCCGCCAAAGCAGGCCTGCAATTGCGTGACGTCGGTGTAGATGTCGAGCATTCCGTTGTAGTAGCGGCCCATCAACCCGCACCGGTTGTAGGCAAGCGTGCGTGTGACACGGATCGCCGATACCCATGCGCCCACCTCCTGCCAGCAAGGATCGTCGTCGCGCAAGGTGCCTACGACTTCATGGCATGTGATCCGAGCGCGCCTCAGCACATTGGCAATTTCAGGCGCAGGGCAGGCGGCACACCACGCCAGCCAATCTCCGGTCATGTCGGTGCGATTGGATCGTGCATTGAAGGCGGCGTAATCGATCGACAGGTCGGGTTGCAGCGTCAGGACGATGACAGGCACGCGGGCCCGTTGCACGATCGGCAGGACGGTCGACGACAACGCGTAAGTCGTTACGTAGAGGAAGATCGCGTCGACATCGCCCGCCCGAAACCGGTCTCCGGCGGCGAAAGCCTTGTCCACGGAATCGACCAGACCGGCGTTGTCGATGGCAACGCCAGGTCTTGCGAGCCGTGCTTCGACTTGCGCGAGATATCCCTGCAGCCGATTTTCAAGGCCAGGAAACTGCGGCCAATAGGTGTCGAGGCCGATGCCCACCAAGCCGATCCGCGCCATATTTCCCCCAAACTGTTGCAGTTTCTTTTTTCGATCATTTTCGATCATGATGCATCATAATCGCACATTCGGCCGCGTTGTGAAGCAGATTTTCGCTGAGATCGGCCAAAGCCTGTCGCGAGGATGTCACCGGCGCCAAACGTGCGATTGAATCGGTTGGCGAGGCCATGCCGGATTCAGACGAATGCGCAAACCCAGAGGCGGGCAGCTTTGGCGAACGAGACCATCGAGCGGATCGAGGGCACCGCTTGGCAGCGGGTGCGCTCCCTGACCGAGGAACGTGAGCTGATGGGGCTATGCGGGAGGCACTGGAAAAGCGAGGTTTGAAACGCGCCCGGCATGACCCGGCTGTGGGCGAACAGGCCAATGGTGCCGGGGACGGAACCGCGAAAATCGCATAAGGATTTGTCAAATAAAGATAATCTTTGGTCGGTTTTGGTTGAGGCCCCCAAAAAGGCCCCCAGCTGATTAACCTTGCCCCATTTTATTCACCGAAAGCAGCGTCAGCGTCCGCCAATGTTCGCACCGGATTTAGTGTCGATTCCCAAGCGTCTTGCCGCACGAACAGCGCCCGATAACGGTTCGGTGCATCTTGTGCGCTGGCATCATCGCACCAAA
>JAZKBJ010000042.1:18818-19360 GCA_040388685.1 Pseudomonadota bacterium | reverse complement strand
GCACCCGCGCGAACAGCTCGCGTTCCCATTTGCGCGGGTCTTCCAAGTCTTCGCGCCCTTTGGTTTCGATGATCCAGATCACGCCTGAAGTGTCACGCGCAATGAAGTCGGGCCGATAATCGCGAACAATGCCACCGCCCGCTGACTGATACTCAATCGTGAAATTCGTCGCTTCTGAGTTCTTGTAGAAGGCCTGCACGTCGCCAGCCGCTTCGAGGAATGAGGCGAAAGCGAGTTCAAAGGGATTGTCCCCCGTCACCTTGTTCATAAGTGACTTGGTGGCCTCTATCGTGTCGCGCCGCCGCACCACTTGCGGACGGGTTTCCGATAGCTTGATCCGGTCGATGACGTGCGTGTCGCCGCTATCGTGAATGGTCAGTCGGTTGATCGCGCCCTTGATCGTATCGAACAGCGCCCGCGTGACCGCGACTTCTGAAAGGTTGCGCAGCACGTTGGGATCGTCGAGCGATACCGGCGCAGCAAACAGGCCGTCTTCAATGAAATGCTTCAGCTTGCCGAACAGGGCATCATAGCCGCCTACC
>JAZKBJ010000042.1:10646-18808 GCA_040388685.1 Pseudomonadota bacterium | reverse complement strand
CAGATCGTCCTTGATCGACTTTGCGAACCAGCCGACCACGTTGCGCCAGTCTGCCACCGCGCCCGCGTCCAGTTGCGTCACATGGCTGATTACATCGGTGTGAATATCGCGGAACACAATTTCGCGCTGTTCGGCGTCGGTGAACATGCGCAGCGCAAGGCGTGGCGTTGGCAATTCGGCATCGTCAATTTCTTCGAAGCGATAGAACTGCCTTTCAATGCGGGGTTTCAGCTTCGGCAATTCGATGTCGAGCGCTGCGATGTCCTTGTCAGGGTTGGCGCGGTCTATTTCGATCACCATTGGCCCGACCGGATTGGTACCTGGCCCCATTGGGCGGCGTTCAAGCTCCACACCCTCGTTCTTGATCGTCTCGACAAATTCTAGGAAGCCTTCGGTCCCCAGCACGCTGACTTGCTCTTTCACGTCCTGCCCGAAGAACATCCGCCGCAGCCCGCGCCCGATGGTCTGTTCGGGCAAGATGTTCGACGCAGCCCTGAACGGACGTAGCCCGACGATCGTTGTCACGTTGCGCACGTCCCAGCCTTCGCGCAGCACCATGACCGAAACGACCACGGTATAGGGACTATCCCAAGAATCGATTTCGCGGCTTTGTTTGCGCAGTTCATCAAGAGCCGCCTTGTCCGCCTTGCTTGAACCACTTTCGGCAATGTCGCCTGACTTGTTGGTGTGAATGACCAGCACCTTGCCCTTCAGATCAGGGTGCCGTTCCTGCAACCAGTCCGCCACGCGGTCGCAATTGCTGGTGTCGGTTGTCATCACGAACAAGACTGATTTCTTGCCCGCCTTGGCAAGTTCGTCATAGCTGCGCCGCCATTCCAGCACGCCCAGATCAAGATGGTCCTGATACTGTTCGACGAAATCATCGCTCTGCCGGACGGTAAGGCGCGCACGGCTGGCAGCGTCGGGCAGGACCGGGGTTTTGACGACGCCTTGTGCAATCGCTTCGACCAGAGGATAATCGGAAATGGTCTGCGGGAATATCGCGCCGTTGGTGTGCTTCGGCGTCGCAGTCAGATCGAATTGCGCCGATAGCCCGCTGCCACGCCGCCGCAGCCCCGCGTCCAGTCCTTCAATCTGCTTGAACCAGTCGGTTTCCAGCCGGACGTGGTGCGCCTCGTCATTGACGACGATCAGGTCAGGCACGGAACGGACGATCACCCCCAGATCGACCTTGCTGTCAGTAGTCTTCGCAACAGGCTTTGGCCCAAGGAACTGGTCGCGCAAATCCCAAGCAGGCGTTGCCCGCCCGCCTTCATCGACCCGGTGGATATTGGTCAGAAACAGATTGCCGGTTGGCGCAACGTGCCCGATTTCGTCCTGCACATGCACGGTCAGTTGAAAATCAGCGGTCCAGTCTTTGCCTTCATAGCCGTTCGGCGGCAAAATCGGGTCGCTGTAGAAAATTCGCCCCCCGTCGAAATCCACGCGCAGTCGGTCCAGCACAATGATGTTGGGCGCGATCAGTAGCGTGTTGGTGGATAGGGTAGAGCCTTCGACGTAGAGTTTGTGGAAATAGCTCCACGCGATCAGCAGGCTGGCCACCTTGGTCTTGCCCGCTCCCGTTGCCAGCTTCAGGACATAGCGGGTCCACACTTCATCGAACATGCCCGCCGAAATTGCGCCGCTGCTGTCATAAGCGATCAGGCTTATCGGATCACGCGCCGCCGCCACCTCATAGAGCCAGATCGCGCTTTCCACCGCTTCACGCTGCGCGAAATACCAGCGCCACAGCATGGGGCCTTCAGCGCCATAAATGAAATGATCGCGTTCGAACCAATAATGCAGCAGCGCGCGTGTTGTCTCGCTGGCCCCGGCGTAGCCGCTTTCGCGCCAGTGGCACACGCCTCGCCGCACCTTGTCCACCAGCGGCGGGATAAGCTTGTCGCGCCCGATATCCCCCAGCGTCGCGTCGCCGGGATACCAGCGCACATCGGGGAGCAGGATGGCATAGGGATCAGCGGGAAACGCGGGGTTCAGCGGCATTACACTTCGACCCCAATGATCTTGGTGGTGTCATTTCCGAAGATGTCGATCACCTTCACCGCAATCTGTTTGCGCCCCGGTGTGGTATAGGCGTGCGTTGCGCTGGTCAGTTCCAAGGCGCGGCTCTTGCGCGTGCGGAAGCTCTGCCATTCGTTCTCGAAGATATAGCGCCCGGTCCATTGCGGCACGTGCTTTACGCTCCCATCGGCTTGGGTGACCGTTTCCAGCATGGTTTCCGGGCGGCTGGCATAGTCGAAATCGACGGCCCAGTAATCGATCCAGTCGGTCCATTCTTTAGTCAGAATGTCGCGGGTGACGGTGCCGTCTTTGGCCTTCACGATCTTTACCACCTGCCCGCCTTCCACCGTCACGCGGGTTCCGGCCTTCATGCCTTCGATCATGCTTTCCAGCCCGTCCTGCCGGTAGCTGACACCAAAGTCGGTCAGGCTGACAGTGATGGACCGGTCGCGCTTTGACACCACTTTGGCGCTGGCTTCGACATAGGCCAGATCGTGGAAGCTGACCTGCCCCTTGTCCACCGCGCGCCGATCGAACACGTCCTTGGGGATATAGCGCAGCGCCACCGCCACACCCTTCGCGCGGGCTTCATCGACAAGGCGCGGGGCAAGGCCCATTTCAAATTCAAAGCCCAGCACATCAATCCGGCCAATACCCATGCGCCGTGCAGCGTCCACCGCATCGTGCACCACGGTTTCGGTTACGGGGGAATCGAGCGCGCCGATCACCACGAATGCCCCGGCCTTGTGACCGTGGAACGGTGGTGATTGCTCCACGGCTTCAGCCTTGTATGCTTCGAGGATCAGCGAAACATAAGCCCCTTCGGCACGCGCCGCTGCTGCCAGCCGTTGAGGTTCGGGTAGGGTGGGATCAATCCCAGCAAACCATTGCCGCTCATACTTGCCCAGATTGAGGATTTCAAAGCTGCGCCACGGCTTGCCCGCTGCTTTCAATTGACGCTGCACCCCAATCAGGCGCTTGCGGCTGGTGTGAATGGCGAACCGGCCAAGGTCCGCACCGATCCATTTGCGACCAAGCTTTTCGGCAACAGCGAGGGTGGTGCCGGAGCCACAAAAGAAATCAGCTACTAAGTCGCCCGGAACGCTTGAGCTTTCGAGTATTCGCGTAAGGAGCGGCTCGGGTTTTTGAGTTGCGTAACCGACATTTTGGGTCTTGTCTGCTGGTTGCAACATGGACATGCGCCAAACATCATCGACCCCTTTTTCGTCGGTTTCAATGTATAGCACTTTGCCGTCGTCGCCTTTAGCGTTGACGATTTTTCCCTTGTCTTTGTCCCAAACACGTTTGATTTGTTTAACTGTTTCGCCCCGGCTTTCCTTCAACGCCTTGAAGGGCGGACTTCCACGAGTAAATGAATAGATAGTGTCATGGTTGGACGGGAAACGATTCACGTTTCCTTGCATTTTATTATAGTAATGCCAAATGATCTCATTCTGATGACGATCTAACCCGAACAACTCAGCTAAAATTGACTTTAAAACATGGTTTACGTGCCAATCACAATGCACAAATATTGTGCTATTTGGAGCCATAAGTTGCTGGATTAGCAGCAATCTCTCATAGATCATTGCAGCGTAGGAATCAGTGCCTCGCCCCCAAGTGTCGTTGTAAGCGATGGTTTCAATCGTAGACGGCTGTCGCGTAACTAGGTCATCTCCGCCAACTTCAACATCAAAGCTGAAATCGTCCCCAACATCAAAAGGCGGATCAATATAGACAAGCTTCAACCCCCCAGCCGCCTCAATTTCGCGCCGCAGTGGCCCGCCCTTCAGGCTGGCCAATACCAGTTTGTTATCGCCCCAGATCAGCTTGTTGGACCATCCGCCGCCCTGTCGTCCGCCTGCACCGATTTGAAACAGGTCAGCCACTTGCGCGCCGCTTTCGGCGCGGGGTTCATCGATTTGTTCGATGGACTGAAAGGGGAGCACGACATTGGTGACTTCGCTGGTCTTGCCCGGCCAGATCAGTTCTGCCTCACGCGGTTCGCGGAACAAGGTCCACCGGAACCGGTCTGGCAATGGTTCGCCGCGTTCAAGATGATCGCGAATCAAAGCCTTGTCGTCGTCACTCAATTCCACAAACACTGCCCCTATCTATTGAGGCAAGACTAGCAGCGTGATTGCGTTCAGGACAAGGGAGCGTTGTCCCCTTGCTGTGCAAGAAGTGCTGTAAGCGCAGCGATTTGTTCGGGCGTTAGTGTTGCCGCGCCCGCTGCCTTTTTGTCACACACGCCCCGGATCAACTCGGCTTGGCGGTGCGGGGAAATCGTGCCGTAGCTTGTCAGGGTGGTCATTGCGTGCGTGTGGCCCATGTTCTGCGACCATGCCTTGAACGCTTCGACGGTCTTGCAGAAACGTTCGCCATATTGGACCAGCGTGTCGCGGAAGGAATGCGGGTTGTAATAAGGCTGGCCAGCCGCCGCGAAGGCTTCGGCGAATATCTTGCGGATGGGTCCAGCATTAGTCCAGCCGTCACGGCGAAGGCCCACCGCAACGAAGCCGCCGCTTGTCCCAATGCCGATGCGCGTTGCCGGAAACAGCGGGTCTTCGTCGTTCCACAGCAGCACTTCGCGAAGGTGCCTGCACCAGTCCTGAAAGATCGCCAGCGCTTCACCGCCAACGGGATAGAACCACGTGGTGAAGGTCTTGCTGGCTTTCGTCCGCACATCGCGCGCGTCCTGATCGACACGGCCTTCGCGCAGATCGACGTGCTTCACACGGAACGAAGCCAGCGCACCGTCACGCGCGCCCGTCAGCAGCGCGAAAGCCACCAGCGCACGGTTGCGCTTTTCGATGTCGGTTTCGAACGGCATGACAGACAGGACGTGGTGCACCGTTTCCAGCGAGGGGAACGGCTTGTGCCGCACGGCCTTGGCGATTCGCACTTCGGTTTCGGCCAGGTTGAAATAGTCGGCATCGCAATACTGAAGGCGCGACTTGTAACCCGGCTGGCCTGCCAGCCAGACGAAGAACGCGCGCAGGGCCGATAACGTCGAGTTCACTGTGGCGCGGCTCAAAGGCTTGCCGGTGCGCACGGCCCGTTCCTCGTCCAGTTTGCGCTTGAAAGCGACGGCCTGCTGGCGGTGGAACTTGCGGAAGTCCTTGTGCCCGTTCGCCTGTTCGAAGCGGTCCAGCGCTTTGGCCACGGCATCGATTGAAGCTTCGCTGCGACGGCCCGCTTCCTTCAGATATTGGAAGTATTCCCGCTTGATCCGGGCGTTGGCGGCGTTGTGTTTTGCCATGGGTTGTCAGTCCTTCAGTTTGTCACAATTCAGGGAGGGCGGTGCGCGCTCTATTAGGCGTGAAGGGGCCTGTCTGATTTGGACGGCTAGTCCGGGCATGATCTCGGCAATCATCGCTGCATTGGCGCGGCGGTGCATCATCGTGCCGCACGTTTCGCAAAGGGCTGTCAGGTTGCCGGTGGTGCTCTTGCCGGGGATGAACTCCACCATGCCAAGCGCGGGCGCTTTCGCTTCGCGGCACTTGAAACAGTAGATCGTCCCCGGTGGGCAAGGGCGCTTGCGGCTGGTCTGGCGTGCCAGCAGAAACGCCCTTGTTGCTTTCCCGTTGAACATCGTTGGCCGGTTGCCATCGATCGCCTTAAGGCCATCGCCCTGCCAATGGCGCACGGTGTTCTTGTGCACGCCAAGGCATTCGGCCAGTTCCTGCACGGCATAATCGCGGTGCAGCTTTACCCGATAGGGATTTACCCGGCGGGCAGGCACCGGTCTTACTCCTGCCCTGCCACCAGACGGCGAACAGATTCCGCCTTGATAAGCGTGCGACGGCCCAACTTGAACGCTTCCAGCCGCCCGTCTGCGATCATGGCGTTGATCGTCGTGCGGCCCAAGCTAAGGGCGTGGCCGGTTTCCTTGATCGAATATGCGAGGCGTTCCATCGGTTATGCTCCAGTGTGTGCCAGCGGGTGCTAGCGGGCACTGGAATAGTTCGACGGGAATCAGGTTTGAATCGCGCGGTAAGGTTCGGAAAGGTTCGGAAACTACTGCGCGGCTTCGATCTTGTGCCAAAGTTGGCGTGCGCGGTCAGTCACGGCGGTATCGCCAGCGTCAATGCTATTGGAATTGAACCAAGCAAACATCGCGTCTTTGATTTGCTTCTGGGATTTCGGTTTCAGGTCGCCAACGTAGAGTTGCACAGCGATGTCGGCCCACATTGCATCCCAATGCGCAGCAAGGGGCTTGCCGCCCTTGTTCTTGGGTGGTGTAGGAGCCGTGGCCACGGGTGGTGACACGGGGCTAGGTGTTTGCGGAGAGGTCGCGCGGACAAACGCAAACCGCTCGATTTCTAGTTCCCGGAACATCCGCATTTTCAAGTCGGACAGCAATTCGTCCGCCGCGTTTTTGGCACTCTCAAAGCGCTGCGACCCGCTAGTCGCAAGTCTAACGGCTTCAGCCACGTGCGCATCCCAGTTACGGGTTTGGGCGGTCAGACTGCCGACAATCTTGTCGAAGGCCTCAGGACTCTTGGCAACATCTCCAACTTGTTTTACCGCCTTTGCAATGAACGCCCGTCCTTCGGCTTCGCAGATTTCAACGGCGCGTTTAATGGTAATCCCGTTTTTGATTATTTTCTTGAATGCGAGTTCGGCGTGCATTTCCTTTTGTCTCTTTTCGCAAGAGGCAAGGCTTTGCGCCGTCAGGTGTTCGAGCAGCAGGCGAATCTGGGATTGTTCGAGCTTGTCCACATTTGCATGATTCCGGCCATCGAAAGCTCTGTCTAGAGTCTGGCCGCACTAGGGAAGGGGACAACTTCTGCCCCAGTCCGCAACGTGTCTAGATAGTCCGCCCACCATTGTGCCATATCGACGCGCTCCTGCCAGTGCTGGCCGCGATGGTAGGCGGCGCGCACGGCGTCCTTGTCCTTATGGGCCAGCGCGCGTTCGATCGCGTCTGAAGACCACTTCCCTGATTCGTTCAGGAGCGTGCTGGCCATTGCGCGGAAGCCGTGGCCGGTCATTTCATCGTTGGAGTATCCCAGACGGCGAAGCGCGGCGTTGACAGTGTTTTCTGACATCGGGCGTAGGTGTGTGCGGATTGACGGGAACACATACTTGCCATCGCCTGTAATGGCGCGCAGTTCATGCAGCAGGTCCAGTGCTTGGCGTGACATCGGCACTACGTGTTCGGCGCGGGCTTTCATCTTTCCGGCGGGGATGCGCCAGACGTTGGCGTCAAAATCAAATTCCGACCACTCGGCATAGCGCAGTTCGCCGGGGCGCACGAACACTAGCGCAGCCATTTGCAGGGCGAAGCGAGTGACAGGGTGGCCGTCATAACCATCGATCGCACGCAGCAGTTCACCGGCCTTCTTCGGTTCGAGAATGGCGGCGTGGTGCTTCGACTTATGGCTGGTCAATGCGCCGCGCAGATCGCGAGCAGTTTCATCAGCCATAGCTGTTTGTCGGTCGTCCGTTCCGAACGGCCTTCGCGCTTGCACTTGTCGATATAGCTTTGCGCAACGGATGCGAATGAGTTGGCGGCGCTGACCTTGGCGGTGTGGCGGTCCAGCTTCTTCTTCTCTGCCGGGTCGATCCCAGCCGCGAGCAGCTTGCGGGCATCATCGCGCATATCGCGCGCAGCCTTCAGTGAGACTTCAGGATATGCGCCAAACGCCAGCTTCTTTTCCGTGCCGCCGGAAGTGCGATACTTCATGCGCCAAAGCCGCCCACCGGCTGGCGAAACCTGAAGGTAGAGGCCTTTCTCGTCGGCCACCCGATAATCTTTATCGCGGGGCTTCAGGGCGCGGATTGCAGAATCGCTCAGGGGCATCTTGGGGGCCTTTCATTTCAGGCTTTTTCACAAGGCCCCCACAAAGGCCCCCTAGATCGTCCGAATATGGGCGAACATCAACGAGCATCAGCGGTAAAGCCGACGCAATAAATGGCAGATTTCTGGGGTTTTTTCAAGCTTTGGCGTGGGTTGGCGAACAGGCCAATGGTGCCCGGGGACGGATTC
Source organism: Pseudomonadota bacterium (assembly GCA_040388685.1). GTDB lineage: Bacteria > Pseudomonadota > Alphaproteobacteria > Sphingomonadales > Sphingomonadaceae > Novosphingobium. The sequence goes on along the minus strand of JAZKBJ010000042.1, from coordinate 10,791 downwards.
GAACCGCCGACACGCGGATTTTCAATCCGCTGCTCTACCAACTGAGCTACCCGGGCATCGAGGCGGAACAGCCTTGGAGAGAGGCGGTCGTATAAGAGAGAACCGGGGGCCTGTCCAGCCGTCCGAATCCGCGGCAATGCTTTGG
>JAZKBJ010000042.1:7521-10636 GCA_040388685.1 Pseudomonadota bacterium | reverse complement strand
GGGCCGTGCCGATTTGGAAGCGCGCCTATGGCGAAGCGGGGACGCCTTGGCAAGCCCTCATTGCAGGAAATTTGCGGTGGCCCGCACGTGCCATTCAGTCTTCGGGATCGACGTCCGCCGGGCGGCCGGGGAGGGCATAGCCATCGTCGAGCCACTTCACCAGATCGCGGTCGCGGCAGCGGGTGGAGCAGAACGGCGTGTGGGCTTCGACACGGGGCTTGCCGCAGATCGGGCAGCGCCGGACGGGGCGGGTGGCGTCAATCGTCATGCGGGCACCGCCTGCGCGAATCCGCCGGAAAGGGCAAGTTTCGGATCGGGTTTCTGGCGGACGATGCGGCCGGTGCGGCGCGCGAGTTCGGCGTCCCATGCGGGCGTGATGGCGCCGAGCACTTGCGGATGGGCGCAGAGGAGCAGCACGCCCGGTTCCGCAACGCGCTCGGCCTGCCGCAGGAGGGCGCGCGCGGCGGCGGCGGCGCGGTGGCGGGCGAAGCGCGCGACCAGTGAGGCGCGTTCGAGCCGGGCGACGAGATGGATAAAGCCGAAGCCGTTCATCGCGGTGCGTTCGCCCGTCCAGTCGATCAGCGCGTCGGCCAGCGCCTTGTCGACATGCTGGCGGTCCTTCTTGTCGGCCAGGGAGGGGAAATCGATGCCGATGGAGCCGCCGATATCGAGGCGGTGCAGGGCGTCGGCGATGACCGGGACGGCGGCGAGCGAGAGCTTGAGCGGGGGCAGTGTGCCGTCGATGTCGATCAGGGTCATCGCGGGCGTGGGGCTGATGATGATCGAACCGCCCGCAAAGGGGATCTCGCCCGTGAGGGCGTGATCGACGAGATCGTCCCAGCCGTTCCTCGCCATATCGTCGTTGGTGACGCTTAGCGCGCGCAGGCGGGCGCCGGTGGCCTCGATCTCTTCGCGCAAGGTGGGTGCAGGCGCGGCGGCTTCGCCGGGGGCGGGACGAGTGACCGGCAGCTTGGTGCGGCCCCGCTCCGCTATGGCGGCGCGAACGACGCGGACGGTGAGGGTTACGCCTTCGGTGGCATCGCGCGGGAGATGGTCGATGAACGCCTCGGTGCCGTCTTCGAAGCGGACGATCCCGCGCTTGGCATCGTGCAGGCGTTTGACGAGGCGGGCAGGCGCGATCAGGCCGGGACGAACCGGATCGCCCCATTCGACGCGGGCGGACAGGATCTGGCCATGGGCGACGAGGATCGCGCGTTCTTCGCCAATGCCGGCCTCATAAAGCCATTCAGCGGACATCGAGGCCCGCCGCGATCAGGAGGCGGCGCGTTTCGTAGAGAGGCAAGCCGATTACTCCTGAATGACTTCCGGAAAGCCAGTTGCAGAAGCCCTCTGCACTGCCCTGAATGGCGTAGCCTCCGGCCTTGCCGTGCCATTCGCCGCTCGCGATGTAGGCGTCCATTTCCGCATTGGAAAGGCGCTTGAACCGCAGGATCGTTTCGGACAGCGCTTCGCGCAAGGTGCCGTCGGGCGTGATCACGGCGATGGCCGAATAGACGCGGTGGCGGCGGCCCGAGAGCAGGGCGAGGCACTGGCGGGCGGTGGCTTCGTCCTCGGCCTTGGGCAGGATGCGGGCACCGGCACCGACCACAGTATCGCCTGCGAGAATTACCGCGCCGGGCGCGAGCGCGGCGGCGGCGCGCGCCTTTTCGGCGGCGAGGCGGACGGCGTGGTTGCGGGCGCGTTCGCCTTTCAGCGCGGTTTCGTCGATGTCGGTGGCGACGACGCGCGCGGGCGTGATCCCGAGACGGCCGAGCAGTTCAAGCCGTCTTGGGCTGGCCGAGGCCAATACCAGTTCGGGTGACGAATGAAGCGGCGTGGAGCCTGAATCCATCAGGTGCCGCCCGGGCCGGGACGGCCGGGCATGAAGCGATAGGTGAGACGCCCCTTGGTCAGATCATAGGGCGTGAGTTCGACCAGCACTTCATCGCCAACCAGCACGCGGATGCGGTTCTTGCGCATCTTGCCTGCGGTATGGCCGAGGATTTCATGGCCGTTTTCGAGGCGCACGCGGAACATCGCATTGGGCAGGAGTTCCACCACCGTGCCGCGCATTTCGAGGAGTTCTTCTTTCGCCATCGGCGGGGTCGGAAGCCTTCTTGCTGGTCTTTGCGTCACGCGCGAAGCACCGGCAAAAGGCCCCGCGCGACGCGCCCATAGCGGCCAAATCGGGAAAAGGGAAGGGGTGACTGGCCGGGCAGCGTCTCGCCGTTCAGCATGCTGCAATGCGACAAAATGATACCAAATGCCCGTTGTTTGCCGGGGGCCACATGGCCACCCTTTGCGTTGAAGAGGCCGTGACATGTTCCGGCAAGTAGAAACAAGGGTTTGCACTGTGAGATTCAAGCTGGCGGCGTCGCTCGGCGCAATGGCGTTCTGTCTTGCGGCATTCAATCCGGCGATGGCGCAGGACGTGACCGCCGGGACGGATGATGCGGCGCAGGATGCTCCTGTGAACGAGGAAGAAGATCCGATCTTTGCCCAGGCGGGTGAAATCGTGGTGATCGCGACGCGGATCAAGGGGCAGGTAGATACGACCCAAGCGCCGATTGCGGTGCTGGATGAGGAAGCGATTGCGTCCTACGGGGCTGGATCGATCCAGGAACTGCTGAGCGCGCTGTCTCCGCAGACGTCATCCGGGCGCGGGCGCGGAGACGGTGCGCCGATCGTGCTGCTGAATGGGATGCGGATTTCCGGCTTCCGCGAGATGCGCGGGCTTCCGCCCGAGGCGATCCGCCGGGTGGAAGTGCTGCCCGAGGAAGTGGCGCTGAAATACGGCTACCGGCCTGACCAGCGCGTGGTCAATTTCATCCTGAAGGACAATTTCAACAGCTTCGGCTCGGACACCGAAGTGCGGCTGCCGGGCGGCGGCGGGTTCTCCGAATGGGAGCAGGAACTGACCTTGACCCGGATCGACAATGGCAACCGCATCAATGTGACCGGAAAGCTTGAGGACGCCAGCCCGCTGACCGAGGCTGAGCGCGGCATTGTGCAGCCAGCGGGCAGCCGCGCGGCTGCGGGGGACTATCGCACGCTGATTGCGGATTCGAAGTCGGCGCAGCTCAACGCGACGCTGGCGCGGGCGCTGGGTGGCGGC
>JAZKBJ010000042.1:0-7493 GCA_040388685.1 Pseudomonadota bacterium | reverse complement strand
ATTCGCGCACGCTCAATGGTTTGAACACGGTGGTTCTGGATGACACCGGGGCATTGCAGGCTCTGACCCGGCGCACGCGGACCACGACGCTGCAGGCAGGTGCCGCGCTGAACAAACCGCTGGGCGACTGGTTTCTGGCGGTGACCGCCGATGCGGGCCATGTCGAGACGAAGACCAACATCGACAACAACGGCTATGTTGCTGCCGACAGTGCGCTGTCGAAGACGGATTCGCTGACCAGTCTTGCAACCGTCAGCGGGCGACCCTTGCGCCTGCCGGGCGGCGAGGTCGGCCTGACGGTCAAGACCGGTTTCAACTACTCCGGAATCGAGAGCAGCGATACGCGGACGGCGGTGGGCGTGGTGAACCTCAAGCGCGGGGATGCGCAGGTGGGCTTCAGCCTCGATCTGCCGATCACCAGCCGCAAGGAGGGCTTCGGCGCGGGGATCGGTGACATTTCGCTCAACGCCAACGCCGAAGTGCACAACCTTTCGGACTTCGGCACGCTGACCAACTGGGGCGGCGGGCTGACCTATGCGCCGACCGAAAAGCTAACCTTGCAGGCGAGCTATGTCGCGGCCGATGCAGCGCCGACGCTGACGCAACTTGGCGGGCCGACGACGGTCACGCAGAACGTCTCGCTCTATGACTTCACGCGCGGCGAGACGGTGCTCGCCACCGTGATCAGCGGGGGCAATCCCAATCTGGTCAAGGAGCGCCAGCGCGACTGGAAGTTCGCCGTCAACTGGACACTGCCGTTCCTGAAGAACTCGACATTCATTGCCGAATACTTCCGCAACCGCTCGACCAACACCTCGAACGGCTTTCCGCTGCTGACCTCCGAGGTCGAGGCGGCGTTTCCGGGGCGGGTGGTGCGCGATGCCGATGGGCGGATCGTGTCGGTCGACCAGAGCGCAGTGACCTTTGCCGAGGAGAAGGGCTCGCGGCTGCGTTATGGCCTCAACCTGTCGGGCAGTTTCGGCAAGCCCGATCCGAATGCACAGCGCGGCCCGATGGCGGGAATGCGCGGCGCGGGCGGGCCTCCGCCGGGCGCCGGTGCTGGCGGCGGCCCGCGCGGTGAGGGCGGGCCGCGCATGGGCGGCGGCGGCGGTGGCCGGGGTGGTCCGGGTGGTTTCAACTCCGACGGTCGCGGGCGCTGGAACCTGTCGCTGTTCCACACGGTGCGTTTCCAGCAATCGGTGCAGATCGCGCCGGGCGGGCAGGTGCTCAATCTGCTCGATGGCGATGCAATCAGCGGCGGTGTGGCGCGCCATGCGCTGGAGATGGAAGGCGGCGGCTTTTATCGCGGCTTCGGCTTGCGGGCGAGCGGGACGTACACCGGCGGATCGCGCATCGATGCCAGCGGCGCGCCGGGATCGACGACATTGCGTTTTGCGCCGATCGCCACGTTCAACTTGCGGCTGTTTGCCGACCTTGGCCGCAAGGCAAAGCTGGTGGAACAAGTGCCGTTCCTCAAGGGATCGCGGCTGTCGTTCTCGGTCGACAACGTGTTCAATGCGCAGCAGCGGGTGACGGATGACAGTGGCGCGGTGCCGCTGCGCTATCAGCCGGGCTATCTCGATCCGCGCGGGCGCGTGTTCGAGATCGAGTTCCGCAAGCAGTTCTGATGGGGTTCAGAGGTGGCGGATGCCGCCCTGGACCCACGCCTTTGCGCTTTGGCGGAAGCGTTCGCGCTCGTTCTGTTCGTAGGCATCGGCGATGTGGCGCATGGAAATGACGTCGGCCAGCGGCAAGCGCTCCTCGAACAACATGCCGCAGCGGCCATAGCGCGCCCAGCGGATTGTGCCGAAGACCTCCAAGTTTTCACACTGCAGGATGCCGGTGGCACCGACTGCGGGAAGGGCGTCCTGCGGGATCAGCGCTGCGCCGGTGACCGACAAGTCCTCCAGCATGCAGGCTTCGACGCCGGTGAGCAGGATGAGGCGCGCGGGGATATGCAGGCGCACGCGCGATTCCGCGCGGCGTCCGGGCCGGACCGTGCCTGACTGGTGAGCAGTGGGGGTGAATGGTTTCCCGGGCATTCATGATCTTTGCGCCCTGCAGCGCTAAAGCCGCCGAAACGGATCATGCGGGAAAACACGGATAGGCGGGGTTGAGCGCAACCCGGTGACAGGGATGGGGAAATGCCCGTACGGGCCATTGCGCGTGCGGGCGGAGGCACTATCTGCTGGTCACGCCATGGCCCGCAAGCCCGACTCCCCGCCCGACCGCGACACCGAGCGCTTCCACGAGGATCGCGCGTCCGTCACCGTGCGCGGCGCGGACCAGCCCGATATCGACAAGGGCGTGTCGGTGATCCGCGATACGGTGAACACGCTCAAGCCCAAGCCGGGCGTCTACCGAATGCTCGATGCGCGAGGTGACGTGCTTTATGTGGGCAAGGCGCGGGCGCTCAAGAACCGCGTCGCCAATTACACGCAAGTGGACCGGCTGACCAACCGGCTGCGGCGCATGGTCAGCCAGACCCGGTCGATGACGATCATCACGACCAATTCGGAAGCGGAGGCGCTGCTGCTGGAAGCGCAACTGATCAAGCGCTTCCGCCCGCCCTACAACGTGCTGCTGCGCGACGATAAATCGTTTCCGTTCATCCTGCTGCGCGCGGATCATGCGTTTCCGCGCATTCAGAAGCATCGCGGCGCGCGGAAGGCCAAGGGCAATTACTACGGGCCATTTGCCAGCGCGGGGAGCGTCAACACCACGATTAACGCGCTGCAGAAGCTTTTCCTGCTGCGCAGCTGCAACGACGGCTTCATGGCGCGGCGCGACCGGCCTTGCCTGCTCTACCAGATCAAGCGCTGCTCCGCCCCTTGCGTGGACCGCATAACTGAGGCCGATTACAGCGAGCTGGTGCGGCAGGCGAAAGACTTTCTCGGCGGCAAATCGGGCGCGGTGCAGCGCGAGATCGAAGCCCAGATGCAGGCGGCGGCGGAGAACCTCGACTTCGAGCGCGCAGCAATGATGCGCGACCGGCTGCGGGCGGCCACGTTCATCCAGGGTAGCCAGGCGATCAATGCCGAGGGCGTGGGCAACGCCGACGTGTTTGCGATGGCGAACAAGGGCGGGCAGGTGGCGGTGCAGGCGTTCTTCATTCGCGGCGGTCAGAACTGGGGCCACCGCGCGTTCTTCCCGACCCATACCGAGGGCTTGGGCGAGGAAGAGGTGATGACCAGCTTCCTTGCGCAGTTTTATGAAGAAGTGCCGCCCGCAAGGTTGATATTGGTGGACCGGGATCTGCCCGAAGCGGAACTGCTGGCCGAGGCGCTGTGCGAGGCGGCTGGCGGTAAGGTCGAGATTTCGGTGCCGCAGCGCGGGGACCGGCGGCGGCTGATGGAGCAGGCGCAGCGCAATGCGATAGAGGCGCTCGACCGGCGCATGGCCGAGAGCGGGACCAAGGCCAAGGTCATGCGCGAGATGGCAGAGTTCCTTGATTTGCCAGAGGTGCCGCAGCGGATCGAAGTTTACGACAACAGCCACATTCAGGGCACCAATGCGCTGGGCGCGATGATCGTGGCGGGGCCGGAAGGCTTCGTGAAAGCGCAGTACCGCAAATGGAACATCAAGACCGCGCAGACCAACGACGACTTTGCGATGATGCGCGAAGTGATGACGCGGCGTTTTGGCAAGGCGCAGGAGGATGACCCTGACCGCGAGAACGGCACATGGCCCGATCTCGTGCTGATCGACGGCGGCAAGGGGCAGATGTCTGCGGTGAAGGAAGCGCTCGGCGAACTCGGCATCGAGGATGTGGCGCTGATCGCCATTGCCAAGGGGCCGCACCACGGGCGCGACGGGCGCGAGGTGTTCCACTTCCCCGACGGCCGCGAGAAGATGCTGCCGATCAATTCGCCGGTGCTGTTCCATCTGCAGAACATGCGCGACGAGGTGCACCGCTTTGCCATTGGCGCGCACCGCGCCAAGCGCAGCCGGGCAATTACCGCCAGTCCGCTCGACGAGATCAGCGGTATCGGCCCGGCGCGCAAGCGGGCATTGCTGCTGCACTTCGGCACGGCGGGCAAGGTGCGCGCGGCCAGCCTTGAGGATTTGCAGCGTGCGCCGGGGGTAAGTGCGGCAGTGGCGCAAACCGTGTACGACTTCTATCATCCCTCGGGATAGGAGAGGCGTGATGGATAACGGGCGGCGGGCATGGTCGGACGAGGCGGTGCGACGGATCGAGGCGGACTTCAACCGGTCTGCCGATACGCACCTGATCCGGGTGGAATTGCCAAAGTTTCCGGGGATCACGCTCTACCTCAAGGATGAGAGCGTCCATCCGACCGGAAGCCTCAAGCACCGGCTGGCGCGGTCGCTGATTCTCTATGGTCTGTGCAACAACCGGATCGGGCCGGACACGTTGCTGGTCGACGCGACGAGCGGATCCACGGCGGTGTCCGAAGCCTATTTCGCGCGGCTGATTGGGCTGAAGTTCGTTGCAGTGATTCCGCGCAGCACGTCGCCTGCCAAGATCGAGGCGATCCGCTTTCACGGCGGTGATGTGCACATGGTGGACAGCGCCGCAGAGATGTATGTCGCAGCGGAAATGTTGGCAGCGGACGCTGGCGGGTTGTTCCTCGACCAGTTCACTTATGCCGAGCGCGCGACCGACTGGCGCGGCAACAACAACATCGCGCAATCGATCTTCCAGCAGATGGCACGCGAGGATCATCCGGTGCCGACGTGGATCGTGTGTGGGGCGGGGACCGGCGGCACTTCGGCCACGCTGGGGCGCTTCATCCGCTATGGACGACACCCGACCAGGCTGTGCGTGGCCGATCCCGAAGGCTCCGTGTTCCACCGCCACCATGCCGACCGTAGCGTGACCGCGCCGCCTGCCGGAGCGTGCTGCCTGATCGAGGGGATCGGGCGCCCGCGCGTGGAACCATCATTCCTGCCCGATGTGATCGACCGGATGATCGCGGTGCCCGATGGTGCGTCGATCGGGGCGATGCGGGCGATTGCGGCACGGATCGGGCGGCCTGTCGGCGGATCGACCGGGACCAACATCCATGCCTGCCTTGAACTGGCTCGGGAGATGGCAGCGGCGGGGCAGACGGGATCGATCGTCACGATCCTGTGTGATTCCGGTTTGCGCTATGCCCAGACCTATTATGACGATGGTTGGCTTGAGGCCCAAGGGCTGGATTGGCGCGATCATGCATCACGAATGGCCGAATTATTGCACTGATCTGGATCTATTCTTGCCTTAGTTTCCAGCCCTGTAACCATTTCCGTTTGTCGGAACTTGAGGAAACCCGGCGATTCCTGTTATCCGGGACACAAGTTTTCGCGAAAGATTCGCGGGAGTGGGGGACTTCTTTTGAGACGCTCGGCCAGCCGCCTGCGCAAAATAGTTATTGTTGCATTCGCTTCGGTTGCTGTCGGCAGCGGTGCCCCCGTGCTTGCCGAAACGGGAAACGGCGTCGGCACGCAGTTTGAGCTGACGTTCTGGCAGTCGGTCGCAGGCAGCGACGATCCGGCGGTCTATGAGGCCTATCTGCAGCAGTATCCGACCGGCACTTTCAGCGGACTTGCCAGAGCCAAGATGGCGAATTTGCGCAAGTCCTTGCCCGAGCAACCTGTCCCGGCGCCGGCGCAACCAATTGCCGTTCCGCAGATCGTGGCCGCCGCGCCGCAACGAATGCCTGTTGCACCGTTTCCTGCACCAGTTGTCGCCGCGCCCGTCGTGGCAGTGGCACCCGTTGTGGAGATGGTCGCCGTGGTCAATACGGCACAGGCCGTTTCGGATGCGGCGCTGCTCACCGAACTGGCGCGGTCGCAGGAAATTGGCGGGGGAACCTTGCAGGTTGCAGCGTCGCAGGGTTTCGCCGTGCCAGCCAGACCGGCGCTGTCAGCGGTGCCCGAATTGCGCCTGCCATCGTCGTTCTGTTCGGCAGAGCAGCGCAATGCCTTTTACGAGACGCGCTACAAACCGGTTCTGGACCTTGCCCGCGCTAACAATTCCGCCGCGATTGCGCATATGGAAAGCCTGCAGCGCGCCTATGACAGCTTCCAGCTGTCGCGCGATCCGCAGCCGATGAACCTCATCGCTGCCGAGGCAAGCGCCTATCAGCAACAGGTCGCTGCCATGACATACAGCCGTCAGGCAGCGCTGGTGGGGCAGTTCGATGCATTGATGGCAGTTCCCCTGACGCCCTGTGCGCAGGTGGCGGTCAAGTGAGGCGTGGCGCGTTTCTGGCGGCGGTGCTGGGACTGGTCGTGTCCGGACCGGCACAAGCGCGCGCCTGCCTTGATACCGAAGTCTTGACCGCAGCACGCCTGAACGAGTTCGCCACGATGATGATGGGGGTGTCATTGCGCTGCAAGGCTGCGGGCCTCGACATTTCGCCGGGGTACGACGCGATGTTGACAGCGCACCGTTCGATTTTCGCGGCGGCAGACCGGCGGCTGCGAGCCTTTTTCGCGGGCGAGCGCCGCGCTTTTGATGTTTACTCGACCAAGCTTGGCAACCGCTATGGCGCGGGCGCGACGGACCCGGCAAATTGCCAGCGGTTCGAGCGTGTCGCGCAGGGTCTTTCGGCGAATGTCAGCGTGGTCGCGCTTGGCAGGGTTGTGTTTGCGATGGTGACGCAACCGCATATCGATGGCGAAGCCTGCATCAAGCCCTGATCAGGCGCCTTCCGGTTTGGGCGTTATGGGGCGGATCATGCCTTCCTGTGCGACATTGGCGATCAACCTGCCGTCCCGCGTGTAGATGCGTCCGCGGTTGAATCCCCGCGCGCGACCGGCCCAGGGGCTGTCACAGGCGTAAAGCAGCCAGTCGTCCGCGCGGAAGTCGTCGTGGAACCAGACGGCGTGATCGAGGCTGACGCCCATCATGTTGCCCTTCGACCAGCTAAGGTCGTGTGGCAGGATCGAGGTGCCGAGCAGAGTCATGTCGCTGGCATAGGCCAGCACCGCGCGGTGGATGCGCGGGTCGTCGGGCAGGGCTGCGACCGCTCGGAACCAGGTGTGTGCCACCGGTTCACGCGGGCCGCTGCCCATCCAGCTACGTGCTTCCAGAGGGCGCATTTCGATTGGGCGCGCTTCCAGCATGAACCGGCGCTGAGCCTCAGGCACTTTGTCGACGTACTGGCGGCGCAGTTCCGCATCACTGGCGAGGTCATCAGGGCCAGCGACATGTGGCATCGGGTCGGCGTGGTGGAAGCCCTGCTCGCGCTTGTGGAACGAGGCGGTCATGCTGAGAACGGGTTTGCCGAGCTGGCTGGCGACGACGCGCCGGTTGGAGAAGCTCCCGCCATCGAGATCGCGCTCTACCTTGAAGTCGATTCCGTGATCCTCGCTGCCACCGCGCAGGAAATAGGCGTGGAGCGAATGCACTGGGCGATCGTCTGCCACGGTGCGTTCGGCGCTGGCGAGGGCCTGTCCGATAACCTGACCGCCGAATACGCGGCCCACGCCGCCGATCTTGCGCGCGCCTTCGAACCGGTCGCCGCCATGGTCCTGCACATCGA
>JAZKBJ010000041.1:14313-14859 GCA_040388685.1 Pseudomonadota bacterium | reverse complement strand
CGACTCGGCGGAACGCGGACCATTCAGGGACGCATCCCGCCAGCCTGTGACGGAGTATTCGGCAGACAGCGCATGCGAACCAGTCATGGGATCACCTCTGCGGTCATCCTACGCCAAACTCCTAAATCCGGGATGAACCCCGATTTAAGGACAACACCTAGCCTCGCAATGCCGTTTCCACCGGTTCGCCGCGCACTGGGTAGCCAAGGCCATCCGGGATCATCAGCCACATCTCCCCATCGCGCTCTTCGACATAAGGGCTGATCGTCCCAACCGGAGTGCTCTCGGCGTGCGCTCGTGCCGTTTCAAAGGTATCGAACCGCGCGAGCCGCTCGAGATTGCGGCGGGTAGGGAAGATGATCTTGATCTTCTCCTGTTTCGCAAGTTCGAGCGCCTGGGCAGCGCTCGCCCAGAACAGGTGCCGGTTTTCCGTCGCGTCGACAGTTATATCGACCGCCCCGGTGCCAAGGTCTGCCAAATAAAAACGGGTGTCGAAAATTCTTTCAGCGCGCTGACGCGGCCACCAGCGTGCAAATGGCACCAGAC
>JAZKBJ010000041.1:0-14270 GCA_040388685.1 Pseudomonadota bacterium | reverse complement strand
GATCCTGCCGCCAGGAAACACCGTGGCGCCGCCTGCAAAAACAAGGCTGGCGTTGCGTTCCACCATCAGCAATTGCGCCGGACCGCCAGCCTGGTCGCGGCGGAATATAACGATAGTCGCTGCCTGCGCGGTCTTGGCCAGCCATGCATCGGCGTCGAGTTCGGTTGTTTCCATTACCTGTCCATCATGTCCCGCCACGCTCACCTTGCCAAGCTGGCAGTTTGTGTCGGCGGTTTTTACAATTGGCGGATCCGAGGCAACGAAAAGTGGTCAGGAATTGCGCAAATTCTGGGGTTTTTGAATTTGGCACGGGTCCTGCATAGTTACCGTCGTCCCGAAGAGTAGCTTCTTCTCGAGGCGGAGCCAGTCCCCCCGGTCTCCTTGGCTCCGCCTCTCCCGGGACCTCCCGGAAAATCACCAAGCCCAAGAAAAAGGCGCGACCGGCAAATGCCGACCGCGCCCGAAAACCGCAATTGGACGTAATCAGGCGGCCTTGACGCCCGCCTCGTCCATCAGTTCCTGCAATTCACCGGCCTGGAACATCTCCATCATGATGTCCGATCCGCCGACGAATTCGCCCTTCACATAAAGCTGCGGGATCGTTGGCCAGTCCGAAAATGCCTTGATGCCGCTGCGAATTTCCATGTCCTGCAGAACATCGACGCTGGAATATTCCACGCCAAGATGTTCGAGGATTGCCACGGCCTTGCTCGAAAAGCCGCACTGCGGAAACAGGGGCGTGCCTTTCATGAACAGGACAACATCGTTGCCCTTGACGATTTCGGTCAGGCGTTCTTCGGTGGTGCTGGACATCGGGGATCTTGTTCCTTTCGCGCCGTACTCAGTTGGGAACGGCGGTGGTCAGTTGCAAGGCATGAAGCACGCCGCCCATCCGTCCGCCAAGCGAATCGTACACGAGCTTGTGCTGCTTCACACGGGGCAGGCCAACAAAGGCGGACGATACGACCCGCGCGGCGTAATGATCGCCGTCGCCTGCCAGATCGGTGATCTCGATCTCAGCATCCGGCAGAGCGGCGCGGATCATGGCCTCGATCTCGGCGGCGGGCATCGCCATCAGGGCTCGCCCATCAACTGGCGGCGCGCGTCGACCGACTTGGCTTCCATCGCGAGACGAATCTCGGCTTCATCCGTTTCAACGCCTGCCGAGGTCAAATCGCCCAGGATCTTGCGGACCATGTCCTCGTCGCCCGCTTCCTCGAAATCAGCCTGCACGACCGACTTGGCATAGGCCTCCGTCTCGGCGGCATCGAGGCCCATGCGTTCCGCTGCCCAGGTGCCCAGCAGCCGGTTGCGGCGTGCGTGGACACGAAACAGCATTTCCTCGTCACGGGCGAACTTGGCCTCGAAAGCCTTCTCGCGGTCGTCGAAAGTGGTCATAGGCCGATGAATCCTTCAAAAGAAGCTTTCCCTAGCCGATAGTCAGCGCACGCCGCCGCTGCAAGGGATCAACGAAAGATTTGCTGGCCCGGCAGTGTCAGAAACTGCTGCGGCGCAAGTCCAGCAGAATGCCACCGTCGCCGCTCACATCGCACGAGAAACGGTCCCCATTCCGAAGCGTGCCCGAGACGCGATAACCGTTGCCGGCACGCGTCGCATCATAGACCTCCTCGACTTCACCCTTGCGCGAAGCTTCGTCCACGCAGCGCTCGACCGCGTCGTCGATGCCGCGCGTCGCAGCGCGGGGAGACGTGCCCTGCCCTTCATAGGGCCGGGTTTCATTCGGACGCCAATCGTCCTGGCGGTAGGTGTCGTTTGGTGCTGACTCAGGACGATAGCGATAGTTGTCGTCGCGGCGATCATTCGACTTGGATGCAGCGCTGGCTATGGCGGCAATACCGCCGAAGATCAGCAGGCCGGCCAACACGTCGCCGCCATCGATGCCGCGATCCCGGTGCCAGTGACGGTCGCCACCACCCCAACCGGGACGCGCTTCCGCGGCGAGTGGTAGCAGGGCGGTTGCCATGCCAGCCAGTGCCAGTGCCGATTTTGCCAGAATACGCGTCATGGTCCGAACCCTTCGCCGGTTCGCGCTGGCCCGAACTGGCCGCCGAAACCCCGTGTTATGCTTAACGGACTAGGCGGTCCAGGCTTTCCGATGCCTGAACCGCCCTGCCGACCTTACAGCCCGCGGATCCCGCTGTAGTCGATGTCGACAACCCGTCCGCGCTCGACCTTGCACTTGAACGAACCGCTGTCGTAGCCGCGCAGCGAGTTGTCCCAGCCGCGATAATCGCCGTTCCAGCCGCGCCCGTAGTCACGATCACCCCGGCGCCAGTCGCGTCCGTTCGAATTGACGGCGATGCGGCCACGGATTTCATAGCCCCAGCGGGTCTGGCGAATGTCGCGCACGTCGGTCACGTCGGCCCGGCCATAGCTGTAGCGCGAAGCGGTCCGTTCGGCAGTGTTCACGCACTGCTCGATCGCGCTGCGCGCATTGCCGCGCCCAGAGTAATTGTCACGGTAGCGCCCGTCATTCCAGCCATCGCGACCGCGCCAGTCGTTGTCGCCATAGCCGTAGCGATAATATCGATCGTTGCTGTTGCCCGCAGCGGCGGCAATCGCAGCGATGCCGCCGATCACCAGTGCCCCTGCAACGATGTCGCCTCCGTCAATGCCGCCGCGATGATCGCGCGCCATTGCCGGATTGGCCGAAGACACTGCAACCGCAGCGGCGGCGGCAGTTCCGACCAGGGCCTTGGAGAATGTCTTCATGGTCCGATCCTTCATCTCACCTGCAGGGTGACTCCCTGCCATGCATGAAGATTTGCCTGAGTCGTGGTGAGATGACGCTGAACCGGCAGGACAGCGATTGTTCATAAAAAGGCCACACAATGTGAACGACTATTCGGAAACTGGCAGTCCCGTCCAATAGCCAAGAAACGCCAATACGTCGGCGCCGGTACCGATCACCTTGTCGACTGGCTTGCCCGCGCCATGGCCCGCACGCGTCTCAACCCGCAGCAAATGCGGCCTGTCACCAATGTCCGCCGCTTGCAGCGCGGCAACATACTTGAAGCTGTGCGCGGGCACGACGCGGTCATCATTGTCGGCCGTGGTCACGAGGATCGCTGGATAGGCCTTTCCGCCCGCGATATTGTGATAAGGCGAATAGGCCCTGAGCGTGCGCCAATCTGCCTCGCGGTCGGGACGGCCATAGTCATCCACCCAGAAGCGGCCCGAGGTGAAACGGTCGAACCGCAGCATGTCCATCACGCCAACATCGGGATTGGCTGCCGCGAACAGATCGGGCCTTTGATTGATCACCGCGCCGACCAGCAACCCGCCATTGGACGCGCCCTGGATGGCCAGCGCCCCCTTGGCAGCGATGCCCTCGCGGAACAGGTATTCGCCCGCCGCGATGAAATCGTCAAAACTGTTTTGCTTGTTCTCACGCCGCCCGGCCTCATACCAGCTCCGCCCGAATTCGCCGCCCCCGCGAATATTGGCCAGGGCGAACGCACCGCCCGCTTCAAGCCAGGCCATCCGCACCGGCGAATAGGCAGGGGTCAGCGATATGTCGAAGCCGCCATAGCCATAAAGCAGCGTCGGCAGCGCTTTGCCCGCCCGCGCAAATTCCCGTTTGCGCACGATATAGATCGGCACCTGCGTCCCGTCCTTCGACGCGAACCTTCGCTGTTCGACGTCGTAGTCGGCAGGATCGAACGCCATCTTCGGCACGGCAAAGGGCGTCACTTCGCCGCTGCGCAAATCCATCCGGTAGATCGCGGGCGGCGTGGCGAAGCTGCTGAACTGATAGAACGTCTCGGCATCGCCGGGCCTCCCGCCAAAGCCGCTCGCAGTGCCGATCCCATTGAGCGTAATCGCCTTGCCAGGACGCCCCTTGCGGTCGGTCATCACAGCGACGCTTTGTCCGTCCTTCAGGTAGGACAGCAGGAAACGATCGCCAATCATCCGCGCGCCTTCCAGCGCATTCCCACGCTCGGGCACGATCACGCGCCAGCCTTCGCGGGCATTGGCAAGATCGATGGTAACGAGGTGGAAGTTGGCCGCACCCCGGTCCGTCAGAAACCACAGCCGGTTTCCCGCGCCTGCGACCAGCTTCCAGTGGTCGGCAATTTCGGGCACGAGTGCTTCTGCCTTCCATTCCCCCTGCCTGCGCCCCTCCAACTGGATCAGGTGGACGGCGTTGCGCTTGTCGGTGCTGACCTCGCTGACGATCACCGCCCAGCGCCCATCACTGGTCACCTGCGCCTTATGGCTCCATTCAGGATGGTCGGGCGTGCCATGGACTTGCTCGTCACGGTTCTGCGCGGTGCCAACGCGGTGAAACCACACCGCCTTGCCGAAGCGCGGCGCGCGCGCATCGTCGCCTGCTGCGGGTGCCGGGAAGCGCGAATAGAGGAAGCCTTCGTCGCCGAGCCATGCAATCTCGGTGTCATTGGCCCAATCGAGCCGATCGTCGAGCACCCGGCCGGTTGCCACTTCAACCACGCGCAACCGCCGCCAGTCGCTCCCCGCTTCCTGTTCGGCATAGGCGAGGAACCTGCCACTGGGGCTTGGTTCCCACTGCGCCAGCGCCAGCGAACTGTCCGAGCTCCAGCTGTTTGGATCGAGCAACAGGCGCTGCTCACCGTTCACGCCCTTGCGCACCCAAAGCGCCGACTGGTTCTGAAGGCCGGAATTACGGGTATAGAAATAGCGGCCACCCGCCTTGCGTGGCAGGCCATAGCGTTCGAAATCGAACAGGCTGCGGATGCGCGCGGCAAAGTGGTCGCGCCCCGGCAGCCGCGCCAGATAGTCCGAGGAAAGCGCGGTCTGCCCGGCCACCCAGCTCGCCACTTGCGCATCACGGCGCGGATCGCCCTCGAGCCAGCGGAACGGATCGGCCACCCTCTCGCCAAATGCCTGTTCGACAAGGCCGTCACTGCGGGTTGCCGGGTAGGCACTGCGCGGCAGGATCAGCCGGCTCGGCGCCGTGCCTCCGCTGCTGGACGTGGTGATCGGAACGCCGACGCTTTCCGCTGCGTTTTCAGCACGCAGTGGCCCTGCCGCCAAAACCAGCGACGCGATTACCGCCGCGCCAGAGGCGCGCCGGGCCAACAGGTCCTTCTCCCACATCATTATCCCCGCACAATAGCACCGCACGCGGCACGGTGGCGAGATGAATTGAGGGTCAGTCCTGCGGCTTCAGCCCCGTCCAGTGCGCAAGGAATGCGTAGACGTCCGCCGACTCCTCGATCATCTTGGAAACCGGCGTCCCGGCCCCGTGCCCCGCGCGCGTCTCGATACGGATCAGGTGCGGTTTCGGCCCGATATCTGCCGCCTGCAGTGCCGCCGCATACTTGAAGCTGTGCCCCGGCACCACGCGGTCGTCGGTATCTGCGGTCGTCGTCAGGATCGCCGGATAGGTCTTGCCCGAAACAATGTTGTGATAGGGCGAATAGGACCGCAGCAGCCGCCAATCGGCTTCCTTCTCGGGATAGCCATAGTCGAACACCCATTCACGCCCGGCAGTAAACCGGTCGAACCGCAACATGTCCATCACGCCGACGGCGGGATGCGCCGCCGCGAACAGATCAGGGCGCTGATTGACCACCGCGCCGACGAGCAACCCGCCGTTCGAGCCACCTTCCACCGCAAGCCCGCCCTTTGAAGTCACGCCATTCGCTTTCAGCCATTCGCCGGCAGCGATGAAATCGTCGAAGACGTTCTGCTTGGTCGCCCCCTTGCCCGCCAGATGCCACGCCTCGCCATACTCCCCACCACCGCGAATGTTGGCCACGGCATAAGCCCCGCCCGCATCGAGCCACGCCATGCGCGAGGCCGAGAATCCGGGCAGGATCGAGATATTGAACCCGCCATAGCCGTAAAGGATCGTTGGCAGCGGTCCGGTCAGGTCCTTACGCCGGACCACGAACATCGGGATCTTCGTGCCGTCCTTCGACGGATAGAACACCTGCCGCGTTTCGAAACGCGCCGGGTCGAATGTCAGCTTGGGCGCGGCCCAGACTGTCGGGGGTGCGGCTTTGGCCGTGTCGAAGCTGTAGATCGTGGCAGGCTGGGTAAATCCGCTGAATACAAGATGCCCTTCGCGGTCACCCGGCTCGCCCTGCACCCCGCCAACGCTCCCGATCCCCGGCAGGGCCAGCGTGCCCGCAGGCTTGCCGTCCAGCGTGGCAAGCCGCAGTTCGGCCTTCACATCGCGCAGATAGTTCAGCACCAGCTTGTCACCGACGATGCTGGCACTCTCCAATACCGCTTCGTCCTCGGGCACCACGGTAGTGAACGTGGGCTGCGGCCCCGAGAGGTCCACCATGACCACCTTCTTGCGCGGCGCATCCTTGCTGGTGACGAACCACAACCTGTCGCCGATCCCGTCAATCAGCGACCATTCGTCGGTCAACGGGGCGACAAGCGGACGAACCGTCCACTCGCCCTTGCCCAGCGCCGCGACACCGACTGCATTGCCCTTCTCGCTGCCCGTGCTGGTCGAGACAACCAGCCAGCGTTGATCATCGCTGACTTCGGCGGAATGATAGAGGCGCGGATTGTCGGGCGTGGCATGAACCTCCAGGTCCTGCGACTGCGGCGTGCCGAGCTTGTGATACCACACCGACTGGTTGGAACTCACCGCCTGAAATGCCTCGCCCTCCTTGGGGGCGGGAAAGCGCGAATAGAGCACGCCAGCGCTTCCGGCCCACGCGATATGCGAGAACTTCACGTGTTCGAGCCTGTCGGGCAGTACCTGACCGGTTGCTACATCAAGAAACCTGATCGTGCGCCAATCAGACCCGCCATCCTGCACGCTGTAGGCAAGCCGCGCGCCATCATTCGAGGGCTGCCAGTCATCCAGCGCAGTGGCGCCATCCTTGGCCCAGGCATTGGGATCGATCAGCGCGCGACGTTCCCCTGTGCCGTCCACATCGCGCACATAGAGGACCGACTGGTTTTGCAAGCCGGAGTTATGACGGAAGAACAGCAGCTTGCCGGCCTTCACCGGAAGCCCGAAGCGTTCAAAATCGAATAGCGCCTTAAGCCGTTTTTCAAAGGCGGGCCGTTCGGGAAGCCGGGCCAGATAGTCGGCAGTGAACTTGCTTTGCGCCTCGACCCACGCGGCAACAGCCTTGTCTTCGCGCACATCGGCTTCAAGCCAGCGATAAGGATCGGCGACCTTTTGGCCGAATGGCGTATCGACCACCGGGCCGTGCGCCGTTGATGGGTAGTTCAAGGCTCCGTCCTGCGCATGGGCGATTGCTGGCGCGACGAGGAGCGCCGCCGCGGATGCGGCAAGCAGGGTGCGGATCGTTGGCATGGGAGGGCTTTCAGGTGAGTCATTCCGGTTGCACAGGAAACTAGACGTGATTGCCGCACATGCAAGCGCCGGAGCGCGAAATCGCCCAAACAAAAACGGGCGGAGCCGAAGCCCCGCCCGTCATGTGTTCGGTTGAACCGAAGCGCAGTTTATGCGGCTTCGTATTCGTCCTCGTCAGCGGTCATCACCGGACCCGAATCCTGGCCCTTGGCCGAGGTGTCGCGGTCAACCAGCTCGATAACGGCGATCGGAGCAGCGTCCGAAGCGCGGATACCGGCCTTGATGATGCGGGTGTAACCGCCATTGCGATCGGCATAACGCTCGGCCAGAACGGTGAACAGCTTCTGTAGCTGTGCATCGTCGAGCAGACGGGCATGGGCGAGACGACGGTTCGAAAGGCCGCCCTTCTTGCCCAGCGTGATCAGCTTTTCGAGGTACGGACGCAGTTCGCGTGCCTTCGGCGTGGTCGTGGTGATCTGCTCATGCTTGATCAGCGCGGCCGCCATGTTGCGAAGCATCGCGATACGGTGAGCCGAAGTACGGCCAAGCTTACGCTGGCCCATTTTATGACGCATGGGTATTTCCTTCAGTTCGTAGGGGGGCCGTGCGAGGTACCCCGATCCAGGCGGCTATTGTGGGTTGCCGCCAAATCACCCGAAAACGGGGCGTTCCGAAGAACGCCCCGGATTGGTTTAGCCCAGCAGCTCTTGTTCGAGCTTCTTGGCCATCTCTTCGATGTTTTCCGGCGGCCAGCCGGGAATGTCCATGCCAAGGCGCAGGCCCATCGAGGAAAGAACTTCCTTGATCTCGTTGAGCGACTTGCGGCCGAAGTTCGGCGTGCGCAGCATCTCGGCTTCGGTCTTCTGGACCAGATCGCCGATGTAGATGATGTTGTCGTTCTTGAGGCAGTTGGCCGAGCGGACCGACAGCTCCAGCTCGTCGACCTTCTTGAGAAGGTAACGGTTGAGCTGGTTGGCATCGCTTTCTTCCGGCGCGTGGGCAGCAACGCCCGCGACCGAAGGAACATGGCCGACCGGAACCTGATCGTCGAAGTGGACGAACAGCGACAGCTGGTCCTGCAGGATGCGTGCGGCATATGCCACCGCGTCTTCAGGGGTCACCGTGCCATCGGTTTCGATGGTGAGGTTGAGCTTGTCGTAGTCAAGCTCCTGACCGATGCGGGCGTTGTCGACCTTGTACGAGACCTGGCGGACCGGCGAATAGAGCGAGTCGACCGGGATAAGTCCGATCGGCGCGTCAACCGGCCGGTTCGAAACGGCGGGGACATAACCCTTGCCGGTATCGACCGTCAGTTCCATGTTGAAGGTCGCGCCTTCGTCGAGATTGCAGATCACGAGGTCCTTGTTGAGGACTTCGATATCGCCGGTGACGGCAATGTCGCCTGCCTTGACTTCGCCCGGACCGGTTGCCGAAAGCTGCAGACGCTTCGGGCCTTCGCCCTGCATCTTCAGTGCAATCTGCTTCACGTTCAAAACGATGTCGGTCACGTCTTCACGCACGCCGGCAAGCGACGAGAATTCGTGAAGGACGTTCTCGATCTTGATCGAGGTAACCGCTGCGCCCTGCAGCGAGGACAACAGCACGCGGCGCAGCGCGTTGCCGAGGGTGAGACCAAAGCCACGCTCCAGCGGTTCGGCGACGAAAGTCGCACGGCGCTTGGAGTCGTTGCCCGACTTGATCTCGAGATTGTTGGGCTTCTTCAGTTCCTGCCAGTTCTTGATGTTGACAGTCATGGAATTCCCCTGGGGTTTGTGCGGGCTTGCCGGATGTCAGACAAGAGCGTCCGCATCCGGTCGAAGTATTGGGCGGGACGGGACGCCGGTACCTGCGCCCCGTTCGCCATAAGCTGGATCAGACGCGACGGCGCTTCGACGGGCGAACACCGTTGTGCGGGATCGGGGTCACGTCACGGATCGCCGTGATGGTGAAGCCGACCGCCTGGAGGGCGCGCAGAGCGCTCTCACGACCCGAACCGGGGCCCTTGACCTCGACTTCGAGAGTGCGGACGCCATGCTCGGCAGCCTTCTTGCCGGCATCGTCTGCTGCAACCTGTGCGGCATACGGCGTCGACTTACGGCTTCCCTTGAAGCCCATCATGCCAGCCGAAGACCACGAAATCGCGTTGCCCTGGGCGTCGGTGATGGTGATCATCGTGTTGTTGAAGCTGGCGTTAACATGCGCAACACCACTGGTGATGTTCTTGCGCTCGCGGCGCTTGATGCGCTGAGGTTCGCGTGCCATTGATTTCTATCCTCGAGAAACTTGGGACGGAAGAAAGCCCTTGCGGGTCTTACTTCTTCTTGCCGGCGATCGGCTTGGCCTTGCCCTTGCGGGTGCGGGCGTTCGTGTGCGTGCGCTGACCGCGGACCGGCAGGCCCTTGCGGTGACGCAAGCCGCGATAGCAGGCGAGGTCCATCAGGCGCTTGATGTTCATCGCGACTTCGCGACGAAGATCGCCTTCCACGGTGTGGTCAGCGTCGATCGCTTCGCGGATCTGGAGGACTTCAGCGTCCGACAGGTCCTGAACACGACGCGACTGATCGATGCCGAGCTTGTCAGCGATCAGCTTGGCCTTGTGCGGGCCGATACCATGGATGTAGGTCAGCGCGATGATCACGCGCTTGTTGGTGGGGATATTTACCCCGGCAATACGAGCCACTTGCTTCTCCGTTTGCTCCACAGGACGAACGACTCGCGCCGGACGCCCTATCTCATCGCTAGAAACACTCCCGGAAAACCGCAAAATCAGGGCAGTTACAAGGCATTACCCCTGGCTGCGCAAAACCCTACCGGTTGAGAGTGAAAGGGGCGCTTAGGCGGTTTCGCCTGCAACGTCAACCATGCCGCAATGACAAAACGGGGCCTGGTCGCCTGATCGTGGCGCGGCCTCATATGGTGCCCTTGGGCTATATACCAGTTCGCCAGGCACGTCAAAAAGGCAGCTTCAATCCGGCGTATGGGCTTTATGCACCCTCGCAGGATTGCCCGAAACACGCGACCCTGGCGCAACGTCTCGCGTGACCACTGCACCCGGCTCCACGTAGCAGTCATCGCCAACGACCACTCCCGGCATGATTATCGCCCGCGCGCCGATGATGGTTCGCGCTCCAACCACCGTACCACTGTAAAGGCCTCGCGTGTGGTCGTGGGAGAGCACGATAGCCCAGTCGGCAATAGTGCTGCCCTCGCCCACATGAATGCCCTGTGGCCAGTTGCGATCCAGCGACGCGGTTTCCGCGATCCAGGCGCTGTCAGCAATGTCCATTCGCCACAGCTTGCGGCGCAAGACCTGCTGGAACCGCTGACGGAACGTTTTCGGCCTCGTCATTGCTGTGGCAGAATCCATGGTCACGCATTGCCCCCACAGGTGCCCTTTGTCCGAAAGCGCGCCAATCGGCCTTTGCATAAGCGATCATGCGCTCTTACGAAACCCTCATGGCGCACATGAAGTTGTCTCAATTCGGATTTTTCAGAAACGTCGTACTCGGCGCCTTGCGGATATATCTGCGGTCTCGGCATGGCATACGTTTCGCCGAAGATGTGGATCTTTCATTGACGACGCGATTTGTCAGCGCCCGGCGCGGCTCGATTGCGGTCGGGCCGTCAAGCGCCCTTGCGCTTCACAGTTCGGTGGTTTCCTTGTGCGATGATGGTTCCACCGCGCCCGTAAAGATTGGCCGAAACTGCTTCATCGGCGCTGGCGCCATGATTTGTCCTGGTGTGACGATCGGCGACGGCGTGATCGTGGCAGCAGGCTCGGTTGTGCAGCGCGATATTCCTGGCGATTGCGTGGTTTCGGGCAATCCAGCCAGAATCGTGCGGCGCGGCATCGGAGCGGGCCGCTATGGACGCCTGCCCGATGCTTGGGCAGGCCAGCGCTTGATGGAACTCGCCGAAGCCATGAATCGCGGAAAAGTCTCCCGCAGGAGCGCCGCAGAAACACCCATTGCCCCCTTCGAAAAATAGGATTAGTTTTCTCGTTCCAATAAAAACGGGAGATGAGGATGGCGGGCAACAGGATCTGGCGCATTATGAGGTTGGCAGCGCTCATTGCGCTTACGCTGCTGATCGCCCTGTTTCACGGTTTCGTCGGTGCCAACAAGGCGCTCGCGCCGCGCGAGGTGCTTGCTGAACACACTGCCTGGACCATCCACTTGCCCGATGTGGTGGGTAGGGCAATCGGCTGGATCGAGATCGCCATGGCCGCAGCCTTGCTCGTCGCGCTGATACGTCCGGGCCTTGCACGGCTGGGGATGTGGATCTGTATTGCATTCGTGATGCTTGAAGGAATTTCCTCGTTCGTCCATTATCGTCATGGCGAACTGTCGATGCTGCCCCAGAACGCAATGTCGTCCCTTCTTACCGCCCTCGCAGCGTGGCTCTTTGCGCGCAGACGCGCGTGACCCTTAATTTATCCTCGCCGCTGCGGAGCCAATCCGCGCGCAACCAGTTTAGGCCCCATGTCAGCAAACTCCCAACGCCTGCTCGTTTCCGCCGATCTTGATTACGCTCTTCCCGTTCCCTCCCCGGTGCTGTTGCAGATTGCCGCGGCGCGCCTGCCGGATCAGCAGGTCATACGCGAGACCCTGAGCGTTCAGGGACTGGCAGACGCAATCCACGTCGCCGCTCATGGCGATGTGGGCGAACGGTCGTGGCTCATGCCAAACGATCGCCTGCTGATCCATTACGAAGCAGAAGCCCTGATCGACCGGCCCGACCACGTGATCGAAGCACTTCCGGCCGATCCGCTGCCTACGCTTCCCGCCGATGTGATCGAATACCTCCTGCCCTCCCGCTATTGCCCGGTCGATACGATGCATGCCGCGACCGAGGATCTGTTCGGCGGGCTGACCGGCGGCGCGAGTGTTCTGGCAGTGCGGGACTGGATCGGCGGCCACCTTTCCTATGTTCCCGGCGCAAGCCACGCAGGAACCACCGCGCTCGATACATTTCACGCGCGCGAAGGGGTGTGCCGCGACTATGCCCATCTTCTCGTCACGCTGGTTCGCGGCCTTGGCATCCCGGCGCGCCTCGTCAGCGCCTATGCCCCCGACGTGACGCCGCCCGATTTCCACGCGCTGGCCCAAGTCTGGCTCGCCGGAAGCTGGCATCTGATCGACGCCACCGGCATGGCCGAGCCATCCCACACCGCGATCATCGGCGTCGGACGCGATGCGGCGGACATATCGTTCCTGACAATCTTCGGCAGTGCCACGCTCAATGAGCAGGCGGTAACGGTAACGCTCCTTTAGATTCGCTCTGCCTGCGCCACCGCTTCACTGGCGCGCAGGGCGCTGACGATGCGCGTCAGGTGGGCAAGATCGCGCACTTCCAGATCCACCTCATATGTGTGGAACGGATTTTCGCGCTGGGTCATCTCCAGATTCACCACGTTGGCGTGGTTCTTGGCAAAGATGCCCGCCATTTCCGCCAGCGTCCCCGGACGGTTGTAGAGTTCCGCGCGCAGCCGTCCGATGGCGCCATCGGTGCGCGCATCCCAGGCAAGGTCGATCCAGTCGGCATCGACGCCATCCGCCAGCACCATGCAATCGATGGCATGGACTTCCACGCCTTTCTCCGGTCGGCGCAACCCGACGATGCGGTCGCCCGGCACCGGGTGACAACAGTCCGCCAGCTTGAACGCCATGCCCGGCGTGAGGCCCCGCACCGCGATGGCCCTCTGCTGGCGCGGCCAGTCCTCTTCGGGCAAGTTGGCCGCACTGCCAGGGACGAGCGCTTCCATCACCTGCCGGTCATCTATCTTGGCAGAGCCGATGGCGAACATGAAGTCCTCTTCGGTGCCCAGCTTCAGTCGCTTGATCGCGTCAGCAGTGGCCTTCTTGCCGATCTTGGTCGGCAGGCGTTCGACGATTTCCTCATAGAGCTTGCGCCCGATGGCAGCGACTTCACCCCGCTCCTTCTGGCGAACGAAACGGCGGATCGCGGCGCGCGCCTTGCCCGTCACGACGAAACCGAGCCATGACAGCTGCGGCTCCGAATTGCGGCTCTTGATGATCTCGACCACGTCGCCATTCCCGAGCTGCGTGCGCAAGGGAACGTGACGCCCATTGATCTTGGCGCCGACCGCCGCCGCACCAAGGTTGGTATGGACCGCAAAGGCAAAGTCGATCGGGGTCGCACCCTTGGGCAACTGGAACAGCGAACCCTTGGGGGTGAATGCGAAGATGCGATCCTGGTAAATCGCCATTCGGGTGTTTTCGAGCAATTCCTCGGCATCGTGACTGGCATCGAGGATTTCCACCAGATCACGCAGCCACCCGACTTGCGCATCGGGTTGGGTGCCGCCCTGCTTGTACGACCAGTGCGCGGCAAGACCATACTCGTTCAGTTCGTGCATTTCTCGCGTCTTGATCTGAACTTCCACGCGCATCGCGTTGGAATAGATCAGCGAAGTGTGCAGAGAGCGGTAGCCGTTCATCTTCGGCGTCGAGATATAGTCCTTGAACCGCCCCGGGATCATCTGCCACGCGCGGTGGAGAATGCCGAGGGCCTTGTAGCAATCGTCCTCGCTCTCGGTCACGACGCGGAACGCCATGATATCCGTGATCTGCTCGAACGACACATGGCGCTCGGCCATCTTGCGCCAGATCGAATAGGGGTGCTTCTCGCGACCCGAGACTTCGACGCGCAGGCCGGCCTCGGCCAGCGACTGCTTGATCTCCAGCGCAATGGAATCGACTTGCGCACCGGCCTCGCTGCGGATCGAAGCTAGTCGCCCGGTGATCGTGGCGTAGGCCTCGGGCTCGATCTGCTCGAACGCCAGCAACTGCATCTCGCGCATGTATTCGTACATGCCCACGCGCTCGGCCAGCGGGGCATAAATTTCCATAGTCTCGCGCGAAATGCGGCGGCGCTTCTCGTCGCTGCGGATGTAATGCAGCGTGCGCATGTTGTGCAGGCGGTCGGCCAGCTTGACAAGCAGGACGCGCAAGTC
>JAZKBJ010000040.1:29384-40463 GCA_040388685.1 Pseudomonadota bacterium | reverse complement strand
TGCGGCCAGCATCCGCCGTATGGTCCTTTCCGACACGGTTCGCGGCAACGATCCGCGCGCGCGGCTTGGTGGGCGCGAGGCCTATGAAGCCGCGGGCGGTCGTATTGAACGTGAACTCTTCGACGATGAGGATAGTGAAGCCTGGCTCGATGTCGCTTTGCTCGAACAGGTCGCGTCCGCGCGCATGGATGCTGAAGCCCGCGCCTTGGCGGAACAGCATGGTCTAGCCTGGGTCCGCCCGACGCTCGACAACTATGCCAGCCATGAAATGACGACGGGTCTCACGCGCCTTGTCAGTCAACCGGCACCGTTGTCCGACGATGATATCGCGCGGCTCGAAGCCCTGGATGCAGCGTATGATGAACATGCGGCTATTCTGGAAAACGAGGACAGCGACGAGGATGCGATTGCGGCGGCTGAGGGGGAACTGGAGCGGATCGAGCATGAAAGCCGCGTCATTCGCGATCGTCCGCAAGTGATTGCCCCTGACTTGCGCCCGCAGGCGGGCATGATCCTTACCTTGGGCCGCGACGGGACGCCGGTCCTGCAACCCACTTTTTATGGCGAGTGCACTGCGCAGCCCTTTGAAGACGACGATGGCAGCGTCGAGCCGGTCACGGAAGAGGGCGGTGCTGGACCACGCCGTTCGGTCCTCTCGAAGCGGCTGGTCGATGAACTTGCTATGCAGCGCCGCGACGTGCTTTCGCTCCATGTCGCGTCCGACCCCACGCTCGCGCTCGAGGTGCTGGTGTTCACGCTGGCCGATGCGGACACGAACGACTGGAAAAGCCGGGCCGCGTCAACCTTGCGCGGCGGGACGCCGAACGGGCCAATCATCGGTTTCGAGCCGACTGACGCACCTGCAACTGCGGGTCTTGCCGAGTTGAAGGCAGGTCTCGATGAAAGTTGGCGTACTGGCGAAAATCCTGCTGCCCGGTTCGATCTGTTCCGCGCGCTCGATGACGATGCCCGCGCTTCGTGGCTCGGTTTCCTGGTCGGGCGAACGCTCGAAGCCAGCCTGAACCTCGATGGCGACAGGCGCATTGCGTTCATCGATCACCTTGGCGGCCTTGTCGGCATCGACATGGCGCGCTGGTGGCGCCCGACTGCGGCGAACTATTTCGACAGGGTGTCGAAGCAGGTCATCCTCGACGCACTCGGTGACGTTGGTGGCCCAGACCTTTCAAGCCGCTTCGCGACGGTAAAGAAGCGCGATCTCGCGATGAGCGCTGAACGGGTTTTCGCAGGTTCCTATATCACCGAAGTCGAGATCCGCGACCGGGCGCTGGCCTGGGTTCCTGCCGCGATGCGGTTTGGCGAGATCAGTGCCGCGAATGCGATCGACACCCCTGCCGATGGATCTGGCGGCAATGCCGATGCTGCATTCGTTGCGTCAGCCGACGAAGCCCTTGGTGAGGTTCCGGAGGCCCGCGCTGCCTGAGCTCTCCTGACAGGCGCATGGGTTCTGGCGAGGCGGCCTCTTCCTTTTGAGGAAGGGGCCGCTTCTTTCATTTATCTGCGCCGGCGGAAGCTTGCGCCCGTAACAACCGCGGAGGCAGTCTGGTCGGTACGCAAATTGGTGGGCCCGGCAGGATTCGAACCTGCGACCGAGCCGTTATGAGCGGCCAGATCTAACCGCTGAGCTACAGGCCCACCTTGGTGCGGACGGCGGGACTCGAACCCGCACGGGCAAGGCCCAGAGGATTTTAAGTCCTCGACGTCTACCATTCCGCCACGTCCGCATGAAGCGCGGCATTTGCTGTAATGGGAGCAGTCAGGCAAGGGGCTTGCTCATGGAGCATAATTGAGCGGATAATCGCGGTGCAATGACGAGGTGGAATGTGGCGTTTCCAACGGACTACGTGGCGCTGCTTGAAAAGCTCGCGGTGGCCTTCACCCGTTATGAGGTAGAAACCGGGATTTCTCCCATGCTGGTAGGTGGTGCCGCAACAGCCATTTTGACCGCAGGCGCGTTCATGTCGGGCGATTTTGACATCATCGCAGGCAATGATGCCGCATTCGCCAGGGCCATGGCCACTGCCGGTTTCAAAATTGACGAGCGTGAAGGCAAGCTGCTCGGTGGCTTTTATCATCCTGATTTCCCGGAATATGGTGTAGAACTGGTTTCTGGACCGGCATTCGATGGTCGGTCCGATTGGACGCGTGTGCTCAAGCCTGTCTTCCGGGGCGAGAACAGTCTGACGCTACCCGCATTCGAGGATCTTATAGCCGATCGACTGGGGCAGCACGCAGTTGCAGGTTCAGGTGATGATAGTCGAATGCATCAAGCGCAGATGCTCTTGGCGATGGCAAAATCGGTCGACATAGATTATCTGCAGAGGCGAGTGAATGAAGAGGGCGGTGATCTGGGCCTCCTCGACTTCAGTGTTTTGCAGTGATGAAGGAGGCGGGACATGCGTTTTGATTTCTATGCCTTCATCACTGAGGCTGAGCAGCGGAAGCGTGAGCTGGGGCTGTCAGAGGATGCTGCTACTGTCGAAGCCCTTCGCAACAAGGGCGGAACCAGAACCCCCCGCAAACGAGCAATGCTGCAACGCATGGATCAGCGTGCACGCAAAGCAGGACGCAAGCCTATTCCCGCGCACTTCTAGTTGTTTGGGGACGATCGGATTGAATCTCCGAGCCATCGCGGCAGGGATCTTGAAGGAAATCCACGATGTTCTCTCTTGATGCCGTTGCGCTGACGCCGGGCAAAATGGCGGTGCGCAAGCAGGTGCGCTTTCACAGTGCTGATGCAGATCGGATTTCGGCAGCGGCCGACGCCATGGGAATGAAAGTTGCGGACTTCATTCGTCAGGCGGCTCTTCTGCGTGCTCAGGATATCGAACAGCGGCTGACCACGTCAAATTTGCCGATCGAGGTGTTCGAGGATTTCACTGCAGCTATAAATGCGCAGGGAAGGCTGGTGCCCGGATTGATGCATGCGCTGAGGCAGACGGAGGACATTCTCAAGACGCAGAGCTGAATACTCTGCGGCCCTGCACAGCTGACCACGCAGAGGCGTGATCATGCCAGTATAAAGAGGAGAGGGGGCTTTGCCTGCGGCGAGCCAGACGGCGTTTGTGCCTGTCGGCTCGTCAGGAGGCCCCCATGTCGAAGTTTGCTTCGCGCCAGCCCAGCGAGAGCCCGGCTGCGCGCATCACCCGCGAGATCGTTGCCCGGCTTGAAGCCGGCACAAAGCCCTGGATCCGACCCTGGCGCGGGACGACTACCACGCGTCCGCGGCGCGCGTGCGGTATTCCCTACCGCGGGCTCAATGTATTCTGGCTCTGGATGATCTCCGACATCTGCGGTTTCGCGTCGCCCTATTGGATGACGTACCGGCAGGCAGCTTCGCTCGGAGGGCAGGTGCGCAAGGGTGAGAAATCCACCATCGCCATCTTCTACAAGAGCTACGCCAAGGAAGTCGAAGCCCCGGAAAGCGGCGAGCGCACGAGCGAAGCGCGCCGGGTGCTCAAGGCCTATGCCGTGTTCAGCGCCGACCAGGTCGACGGCCTGCCAGAACGGTTTCATCCAGCGCCGGTAGTCTCTCCGGTCGAGCCCGAGGGGCGGCAGGCTGAACTCGACGCCTTCTTCGCCGCGCTCCCGCTAAACCTGCAGCATCAAGGCGACGAGGCGTACTACGAACCCGTGGTCGATCGCATCACGATGCCATCGCCGACGCTCTTTTCAGGGTTCGATCACTATTACGCAACGCTCGGCCATGAGTGCTCTCATTGGTCAGGACATAAGTCCCGCCTGGATCGTGATCTGAAAGGCCGCTTCGGCAGCAATGCTTATGCGATGGAAGAATTGGTCGCGGAGCTTTCAAGTGCAATGCTTGGAGCCGAATTGGGATTGCCGGTCACCCATCTCGATCATCACGCAAGCTATATCGATCACTGGCTCACCGTCCTCAGGCAGGATGACCGGGCGATCCTGACGGCTGCTGCCAAGGCCGAAGAAGCGGCGAGCATGCTGCTCAGGCTCGGAGGCCGGAGGCGCGATAATGAAGCCGCTGCCAACGACGACGGCGGGGACCCCAACGGCTCCGCATTTGCGGCTTGAACGCGCGTAAACTCCAACGAGTGGAGGACTCGATGAGTGCAATTCCTTGCCGGGGACTGGTTGTGAATGCCCCCGAATTCTTTGCTGAGGCATCGTTTCGTCAATGGCTGGCAAGCGACGTCCCCAAGCTCACCTGGTATCAGGGCGGTCAGGTCGACGAGTGGTCGGACGTCGTCGTCCTCATCGACCCAAGTCTGTGCGGTGAGGGCAGCGATTCCGACATGCCGGAGCACTTCTGGAACCGGATCATCGATCTGTGTCGGACGCATCTTGGACCGAGTGCAGGACAACAACCTCACATCATGGTGCGTCTCACAAACCTGGCGCTCTGATCGGCGTTGCCGCTTTTCGAGAAAGTCGGCTGACCTGACGGTCTGATGCCGCAGCGCCCCTGCGCGTTCACGATTTGCGGCGATCGTAACCGCCACGCGGCATCGCCAGGCACATGCAGAGAGAAGGGGGAGCGAGACTGGTGATGCGTGAGGGCGTGCCCCCGCAGCCAGCCCTCTCACGCTCGGAGTTGGTCATGCCACTATCCCTGTACGATGCCGGTAACATTCCGGCTCCGCCCTCCCGGTTGTCCGCTGAACTGATCGAACTCTTGCAGGCGCTCAATATCGAGATGATCGCGTTCGCGCTGAACGGCGGAGGCGATACCGGAGAAACGACGGTGGAGGAGGTCCGTTTCCGCGATGGTCAGATGGGCCAGAGCATTCCTGCGCTGCCCATTGCCATCACCGACCTCGGGAACGTCGCCACGCTTGACATCGACTTGTCGAATATCGCGGCGGACGCGCCGGAAGGCGATTGGGTCAATAACGAGGGCGGCTACGGCACGGTCACGATCCATCCCTTTGACCCTGATCCCCATGAGCGGCTGGCCTGCGACATGACATATCGGGACGATGATCCCGAGGATGAAGACAACGAAGACTGGGATCAGTCTCTGTCCGCATTCGATCTCGCGGCGCCGGCCGCCGATGAAAGCACCGAAACACCTGTCACCATTATCGGCGAGGTCCAGCCATGAGCCCCGCCGCGCCCACCTTTGCCGACCTCGTGTTGGTATGTCGCCACGAGCTTCTCGCCCTCGCGCCGCAGGCTGCTGCACCGCAGCTGGTCGGGCAGACCGAAGCGCTTGCCACAATCATGGCGTTGTGCCGATGCCGACTGACGTTACGGAGCCGCACAAGCGCCATTTCTGCTTCGATCGCATGTCGACCGGCGCCGTGTGAGGATGCAGTGGCCATATCGCTGCTGAAGCTCGCTGAAGACGCCATGACCAGGCCCTTCAGCAAACCTGAGGAGACGGCGAACTTCCGGGTCGAAGTTTGGATTGCAGAGCACGGATTCCTTTCGCTGGTCATCGGACTGGTTCGCGCCCGCACGCCTCTCAGCTCCATCAGTGCATTGGTCGCGCATGTCGCGGTGCACGTGCGCACGCTCGGCGAACGGTTCCGCTTCCTTGGCACCCATCATTGTAGCGCGATTATCCGGCGGGACGTCGGTGCTCTACCCTACGGACCACAGCGCGGACTCTCCAGGGTCCTGCACTGGGCGCTTGCCCCAGACCTTGTTGGAAAACGCGTCCGCCTGTCGATCCTCGCGCGGCGCAGGCAAGCCCTCGACATCTATGGGGCGCTGGCGAGTGTACTCATCGAGTCCGATATCACGCGGGCCATTGATGCGGGTGAACCGCTCAATGACCGGCTGACCGAGCGCCTCAACATCAGCGAAGCGCATCTGCGGCGGCTTCGTGACTGGCGCGCGGCAGATTATTCGCTGGCCGAGCGCACCGATTCCGTTTCAGCGGTCCGGATGCTGGTGCTCCATGAAGTTCCGCTGCATCAATGGCCCACCGGGATGGAATGGGATCGTTGCGCGTGGCGCGATTGCCGCTCCGACGCTCTTTTCCGGCCCGACTACGCCGGGCAGCGTACCGGGCAATGGGACGCAATCGAAGCGCTCAAGGCGGATCTGCTGGGCCCCCTTGCGGCAGAGCGCGCGGTAAGGCTCGGCTTGGCTGAGCGTTCTGCAATCCGGTACTTTGTTGCCAGTTTCGCCATTCCGCCCATTCTGGCCCATGGATCAGAGCACCGCGACTGGCTGCGTGTCGTCCGCGAGGCGGTGATCGGGTACCGTGGGATCAAGTCGTTTGAGGAGGCGACACAGCGCTGGCATCGGCGCGCCGCCACGATTGCGGCCCTGCGTCACGAGGAACAGGTGGAAGCACCAGGTTGGCCGGCGCTATGCCCTCCCTGGCGCGATGACACCGGGCAAGCCTCGATCGTGGCCTTGGCCAGCGCCGAGGATCTGGTGGACGAGGGCACTGCACTCGATCATTGCGTGGGCGGCTATTATGTCCAATGCCGGACAGGGAGCACGCAAATCCTCTCGATGCGGATCGGCGAATTGCGCTGCGCCACGATTGAACTCCTGTTGGAACCTGTCGAGGGCGGCGGTCTCGCGATCCGGCTCGGTCAGTTCAAGGGGCATCGCAACAGTAAGCCCGAGCGTCAGCAACACGAAGTGCTGCGCGCTTTTCTGGAAGACCTGCGGTCCGGACGGCATCCCGTCGCTGCGCGTGAAATCGCCACTTACCGGCGACAGATGGCGAGCACGTCCGATTAAGCGTGGCGCAGTGGTCCGCTGAGCATGACGCATGCCCGGCGGGCCTGGCCGCTTTACCGTACCATGCTGCCAAAGGGCTCGCCCGAAGCCTTCGATGCCTGGTGCGAAACGACCGGCCTTACAGCGGCATTCGATGCCATCCTGAATGCCATCGCCAGTGCCGCACGGTAGGTACAGTTCGTCATGGCTTTTGACAGGGAGCACCTCATGAATCCCTATGATCACGCACGCTCATCTGCGAAAGTGCACGGCGGATGCTGGTCCGACTATCATCCGCTCCACGCGTGGTTCGATCTGACCAAGTCGGCGCATTGCCACTTCACGCATCGCGCGCTGCGCCATCACGTTGAGGGGATCGCCGAGGCCATCACCATATTCGGCGCGATGATCGTCAACAGCGATGGCGTGCAGGTTGCGATCGACGTTGTCGGGCGCCAGCATATCGAGGAGGATTGCCGGGGACTGCCGCGTGCAGCCGACTGGCTTGACGAATTCGCCCTTCCCGACTGGTACCGTACCCCTCCTGCCGAACCGGAAGACCTAGCACGTACCAGCGCGCTTCGTTTCGGGGGTGAGGCTGGCATCTATCTGCCATTGCACCGCTGGTTTTTCGAGACGCGGCAATGGGTCGATGGGCCCGCGCATCTGTTTTTCCGTCACCACGCCTTCGGAATCCACGAAACGGAAGCCCGTTTCGGTCCCGCATTGACCAACGGCACACTGGCCGTCCCGACGCGCGTGGTCGCCGAGCACCATGTGCGCTCGATCCTGGGCCGCCTTCCCGCAGCGCCCGACGTGTTGCGTCGGATCAAGGCGCAACGCTGGATGTTGCAGGCGACTTCACCTGCATCGATCGGACTTGCGTGATCTATCACTTTCGAGCGCCCGGACGGGCCTGAGACGATGGGGATGGTTTTTTGCGCGCAGGGTGCCGCGCAAGCACCGGAGTTTCGCATGCCGCCCGCCTCGTGCCCAAGATCGACGCCTGGCAGCGCCCGATTGTGGCATAGGGAAAGCCGCACCCGCGCATCAGCTGGCTGGTAGCAGGCGGTAGGATTTTATGCTACCAGCGGTGCAGGAGGACTTGAGCCCCATGCAGAATGCCGAAAAGATCAGCGTCACGATTACCACCGACATGCTGAATGCCATTCGTGCGAGCGTTGATGCAGGCGAATACGCATCGACCAGCGAAGCGCTCCGCGATGCTGTGCGGCTCTGGCAGCGCCAGCGTCTGGAGGACACCGAGCGCCTTGAAGCAATACGGGCACGCGTCGGTCGCTCGCTCACCGATCCGAGGCCGAGCCTGACGGAAGACGAGCTCGATGCGCGTCTGAATCGTTTGTTCTCCGATGCGGCGCATTGACGTCGTCTATCGTCCGGAAGCTGCTGACGATTTGGAAGACATATATCGCTTTATCAGCGATAACAGTGACGACGTCGGCACCGCGCGGGCGGTCGTGGAACAACTCCACGATCGCTGTCGGCGCTTAGGCGCAGTCCCGAACGGCGGAACACTGCGCGATGATCTCGCGCCGGGAATTCGGACGGTGCCTTTCAAACGGCGAGCGGTCATTGCCTATCGCGTACTGCCTGACGCCGTCGAAATCACCAATATCTTCTATGGCGGTCGCGATCTTGAGGCGCTTTACCGCGGACGGCCGGTGTACGAGGATAACGATCCAGACGCGAATTGAGGTATGCTGCACTACGGGGGCATGAGGGCAGGTATCGGCTGAGGTCGCCAACGATCAAGAGGGAAGGGGGCAAGGGGGTGTGAACCTACGTGGAGATCACACATGTCCGGCAATCCCCCGCCTTCCTCGCCTGAACAGATCCAGCAGGAGCGCACGCTGCAGATTGCGCGCCTCAATGACGAAACCCGGCAAGGCAAGGCGCCGCGCTCTCGTATCCTTTTCACACAGGGCGTCATCGAATTGCTGGCCGAGGGCCAAACCATCGAGCCCGCCCGCATGGCCCGTGTCATCATCAACCAGGAACGGCTCATGCGGCACATCGGCAACGCGCCGATAGCGGACGGCGATGATCCTTACGGCGAGCGGGATTTCGGGGTCGTCACCTTCCTCGGCGAACGCCTCTACTGGAAAATCGACTGCTACGGCGACGATGGCAGCTTCACGTTCGGCTCGGACGCGCCGTGGGACGCATCGGTCACGATCCGCGTTCTGACCGTTCTGCTCCCCAGCGAATACTGAGCTGGCGGCGCCTGCATGCGCGGCGCTACCCCCGCTCGATCCCTCGTCGCCTCCATCCGCAATCTGATCGCATGAGGCGTGCGCGCTGCGCGCGGCCCTCCATCAGGAGTCCTTTTGCCATGCCCCGCACCATCGATCTTTCAGGAACACCCTTCGACGAACCCTGCGCGCAAATCGGCCGCGATCCCGATGCTTCGGTGCGCAGCCGGCAGGAAGCGCTTGCCTATCGTGCGGCGCTGGTCGCGGTTCTCGGCGTCCCGCCCGACGGATACGCGCTCGAGGTTGCCAGCAACGCCCACGATTTTGGGACGTACTATACCGTGCGGCTGCGATGCCCATCCGATGCTGTCCACTACGACGCAGCCTATGAGGCGGTGGCCGAGAATGGCCTTGCGCACTGGCACGAGGCGATGATGCCGGCACCGTACGACTATGCGCCCGACAGGACATGGACAGCGATTTGCCCGCATTCACCGTCGCGCGAAGCGATCGAGCGCGCACTGATCACGAGCCGCCCCGCAGCCGACGGCACCTTTGCTTTGGATCTGTTCGCCCGGATCCATACCAATTTGCGCGCAGGGTATCCTGATCACGCCGTGAGGGCGGACCTACGCATCGGCTGCATCCATGGGCAGTCCGGTGCCACCGTGCATTGAGGACCGCCTGCTCGCCCTGCGGACTGGAGGGAAGCGGGATGGGAAGGGGTGGCCGGGGCAGGGATGCCCCAGGCCTTCACCCCCTGGACCCCCGAGCTGCAAGACGGGGTCCTCGCCAAGGAGCGCCAGGCAATGAATATTGGCACTATTCAGAGCAATGCGCAGGGTCACCTGAGCGGCTCGCTTGCGACCGTCATGGTCGCCATGAATTTCGCGCTGCGCGAAGTCGAAGCCCGCAATGAAAAGGCCCCCCGGTTCGAAATCCTCACCCGCAACACCGGCGGCGTCTTCGTCCAGGTTGGCGCGCTATGGGAGAAGGCGTCGCTCGAGTCCGGCGAATGCTACCTGCAGGGACGTATCGATGACCCCTCGCTGACCCGGCCGTTGCCGATCACCGCGTTCAAACAGAAAGATGGCAGCTACAACGTCGTCTGGTCGCGTCCGCGCGCTCGGCAGCGGGTCGATGCTTTTGCGCCGGCCGGACAGGCCTGAAAAGCGCGCGCGCCCTGATTCAACCGGTGCCCCAGCCTCCGTACGGTAGTCGGTGCGCTGCTTTAGATGGAGGAATCCATGCTGACAGATTCCGAGCGGTTCGCATTCCGCACCCAGCGCGCCCACGTCCTTGCCACGACGGGCAACGCTTACGATGCTTGCCAGGTCGATAGTGCGATCGGCAAGGGGCACACGCTCATCATCCTTGATGAAGGCGTCGTCGGCCTTGCCTGGGCATGGCCGGTCGCCGTCACCGCTGCAGCGGGCCATCTCCACAAGCTCGGCGATGCGGGTGCGTTGACACTGGCCGACCTCGTCGCGCCGCTGGAATTCGACGAGGACGATGTTCGCACGGCGATCATCGTGGCGCGGGCGCTCGGTTTCGCCATCGATCCCGTCTTCGCGCGTGCTTGCCCGGCCGAGTGACCGGTTGACGCCGCCAGCGTCCGAGACCGGGGAATGGGCGGCACATTCCACGTGCGCGGTGCCCATTCCGCATCAGCGGGACTTTTCTATCGCCGCCTCTGCTTATCCATCGGCCCCCTACTGGGGCGCATTCCCGCCGGGCGGAGGCTGCATCTTACCTGGTCGATGGACCGAAAGGATCTTGTCCTCCTGCCGGAGCCGGACGTCCAGACTCCCACGACGGGCGCCACCGGCGCGCCGCTGACCTGAATAATCGGCTGCGCGTCCGACCCCGCAGCCGGACCAATTCCTTCAGACACAGGAGATCCCGATGGGATGGCTCTCGATGACCCTGCACGGCATGGCGCCCCATGCCACGCCCAAGTCTTATCTCGACGACCAACTGACATATCGCCCGGATCCCGAGCGAGGGCGGGGCGAAGGCTTGCGCGTCCTCAAATCGGCGGTCCGTTCAGGCACCTATTATGCCGCGTGCCAGAGCTATGGGGCCGAGGGGGAGGGCGCGCCGTTCGCGATGATTTGCCTCGTCCGCTGGAATCCCCGCGCGAAGGACGGATACGTGTTCGCGTACAAGGACATGGCGGAAACGGCAG
>JAZKBJ010000040.1:3481-29374 GCA_040388685.1 Pseudomonadota bacterium | reverse complement strand
CGAACCCACCAGCGCGCTGGACGTCACCGTCCAGGCCTCGATCCTCGACCTGCTTGGCCCCCCGGTCAATGACCATGCGGCCCAATGGCGCGCCAAATGCCGCGAGCGACTGGCGCTGACCTCGCGCCGGAAGCCCATGCCCGGTGACACCCTGCTCCTTCCCGAACCGCTGACGTTTTCCGACGGGATCAGCGAACAGACGTTCCGCGTCGTGCCGTGGGGCACCAAGACCATGCTGCTGCGCGTGGGTGACGGCGCCGGTGTGCGGATTTCGCACCTGATGAGCAGGGCCTGGAACATCGGCCCGCCTGAGGCCGCGGCTGCGGGCTCGCCGGCTGCGGTTTGATCTGTTGCGGTGGTCGGACGGACTGCCCCCCATTCCTCATGTTGACCATCCGGTCTTCGACTGGGGTTCTCCGGCTTCGCCGGGCGGGGCGCGTCGCGGGCTGCGGCGCTGCGGGCGTTCCTGCATCGACAATTCCCGGCTCTGGCGGAGTGTTCGAGAGGGAAGGGGGAGGCAGGAGGGTGTGACGGGAATGGACCCGTTCACGAACCGAAAACCGGCCCCCGAGCTGCAAGACGGGGCGGTCCTCAAGGAGAATACGGCAATGAACATCGGTCAACTCAAGAAGAATGCCTCTGGCAACTTCATCGGCAAGATCCAGACCGCGACGATCGACCTCGTTATCGGCCTGCGCCCGGTCAATTCGGCCAATCCCGGCGCACCGCGCTACGATGCCATGGTGCGCACACGCAATGGTGTCTTCATCCCGGCCGGCGGTCTGTGGGAGAAGGTCGCGGGTAACGGCACCGGCGTCTTCCTCCAGGGCCAGATCGACGATCCGAGTTTCGAGGCACCGCTGTCGATCGCGCTGTTCACGCAGCAGGACGGTTCGCTCAACGTGGTCTGGTCGCGTCCGCGCCGCCGCATGGCCAATCCGTTCGACGATGGCGCTCCGACCACCGGCGATGCCGACACCAATTTCAGCCCGCGCAGCGAAACCTTCGCTTCCCCCAGCGAAGACCCCTTTGCCTCTGCGACGGGCGATTACGTCGGGGCCGAAGCCTAACACCCCCGCTTCCCCGGCACACCTTGCGGTCCGACCTCCCCCGCGGTCGGACCGCATTTTTTTGCTGGCGGGGCGAGAGGCACAGGCGGCCGGGTCCTTCCAGGAGGGAGGCGCGCGGGCCGCGCCGCTGCCCAAGCCCAACGGTTACCCGGATGGGCCACCCATTGCGGCGGTCATCGTGTCTCGGCGAGCGTGGATCACGGTGCTGCGGGAAGTTCGCCCGGTCCCACTGCGGGCGGGCTGCCATTGCAAAAGGCACCGCGCAGATGTTATCCCGTTGCTGGTTGTCGGCGCTCCCATTTTCGCGCGCATGACGACCTGGCCGATGCGGGCGTGATCGCAGGTACGGTTGGCGCCCCGTTCATCGCCGCCCATGCCCTGCATCTGATGACCTGCTGATCAGGAACCTGCGTGATGCGCACGATCGCGGGCGGCGCCAAAAGCGCGAACGTACTCGGCTGCGTTGCGGTCCGGGGAAACCGTCATGTCCATGACGAACAACACCTTTCGCAACCATCGTTTGGCCATCCGCCAGTCGGGATGAAAATCTTCGCCCGTGCACGACCTTTGCAACCGCCGCTCCCATGCGGCCGTGTTGTCGGCCTGACGGCCTCCGCCCGCACCACCCGCTTGGGATCGCCAGTTCCCCTCGCCGGGCGGCAAGCCGCCCGCTCGGTGCAAAGTCCGCTCATTCCCGGGCTTCGTCTCTCTTCATCCCGGCGGGATTGGCCCGCCGATGACCCCGAAAGGAATGGCACATGAACAAGGTTTTTCTCTCCGGCCGCGTTACCTCAGAGATCTCGCGCTTCGGCACCGACAGCAAGGGCGGCGTGATGTTCACGCTGGTGACCAGCAAGCCGGTCATCAAGGACGGGCAGGTGCAGAAGGGCGAAAACGGCTACACCGAAACCTACGACCAGTTCCACACGGTCAAGGCCTTTGGCGGCCTCGGGAAGGCGATCGCCAACAACAAGCATAAGGGTGACAAGCTGCTCGTGACCGGCGAGATACGCTACACCCGCAACGAGCGCGACGGGCGGACCTATTACAACACCGAGATCGTCGCCGACGAGATCGAGTTCATCTGACTACCGGGAACGGGCGGCCCTTACAGGGTCGCCCGTTTTCGCTGGTTCGCATTGCGACCAGCTTTACCATCGGACCCAGAGGGTCGGCGCTGACGCGCCGGCCCTTTTTCTGTTTCCGCGCCGCTAGGATGCGTGCGGCCGCATCACGTTTTACAGGCGGGAGTGCGCGCGTTCGGACGCGCCGGAGGCAGCATGCCCGAAGGGCTGTAATACCTATTACTTTGTGTGTCCTCCCAGTGTGGCAAGCCGGCCTGGCATCCCGTCAAGGATGCACGGTTCCCCCAATTTTGCCGCCGGCGGCCTGACGGCCACCACCAACAAAATCGGCTCCCCCATGCCCCGCTCACGCGGCGTCAACCGGGGTCCGGGGACGCGATGCGCCCCGGCTTCCCGGTCAACGTCCCTGACTGGCCTTGGCACGGCTTGCCGGATGATGAGCGTCATCAAGCCGATGACGAAACACGTCCATCAGGAGCAAGACGTCATGCAAACTTTCTCGAACTTCGCTGATCTCGCGAGCTTCATCGCCGAGGAAACCGGGACGACCGATCAGGCGGCCACGTACTCGTACGCCTTCATCGAACACGACGAACGCGCAAAGCTGTCCATCGTCGATGAGGCTGAAATCTGCTTCATGCCCGATCCCGACCAGGCGCGCGCTGCTGTGGAGATGGTCATGGCCACGCTGTTCGATGTGCTGCGCGATACGCGCCTTGAACCCTTTGCGGCTGACCTTGCCTGGGGCTTTGCGAACAGCTTCCACGTTGTCGCCAAGCGTATCGAAGGGCGCGAGGACGATGCGGCCAGGGAACTGGGCGAACTGGTGCGCATCTCGGATCCTTCAGAAATCCATGCGACGCAGGTCGAGGACACTCGTTTGCTCTGTGAAACGCTCCAAAGCTGCCGTGAGGCGATGGAGTGCATGCGCGACCATGCCGCCCAAGTGTTCTACGTCGAAACCGGCCGTCCGTTCTCGACCACCCGGGGATCGCGCGTCAGCTCGGCCACGACCGCGAGTCAGATCGAGGCGCGCGACTTTCTCGCAGCCCGCGCAGCCAAGCGCCGCGAGGCCCATGCCCCGACCGGCCCAGTCGTGATCTTCTCAGGGGGAGACACCTGGCATGACCATGAACTGCTCTACAAGGCCCTCGACGATGCCTTTGCCCGCATCCCGAGCATGATCCTTGCGACAACGGCCCAGCACAAGGGATGCGACCAGATCGCCCACGCTTGGGCGGCATCGCGCGGCGTGGCGACGGTGCGCTTCACGCTCAATCGCGCCATGGGCAAGCGCGCAGGGTTTGCCCGCAACGAGCAGATGATGAAACTCAAGCCGGTTCATGCGGTGATCTGTGAGGGCTCGGGCCTTCAGGCCAACCTGCTGACCCGTGTGCGCGAGGCGGGCGTGCCCTACCACGCTTTTGCGGCTAGCCACCAGCAGCCGGCCTTTCCCGAAGGCGGGCCTGCGGTGAGCGGGCTGCGGCGGTTCGCGCGGCGTCAGCGCGAATTCTGAACCTGCCTGTTTCAACCTCTTTCCCGGAGGGCGCTGCCTTGTGCGGCGTCCTCCATTTCTCTTTCCTTTTTTGTTCTGGCGGCAAGGCGCGCGGGCGTAGTGGGGCTTTCGCCCCACATGCCGCGCGCCTGTTTGGAACGGCCAATGATCGGTCAGGGCCTTGGTAAAGGTGGCGGCAGCCCATCGCCCGGCTGCCAGACGACATGACGAACGCCAGGCGTCATCATCAGTGCGGCGAGCGCGTCGTCATAGGCGGGATCGGGCACGTTGCGGACGAGGTGGACTGCCGTCGCATCAAGCCCGGTGTCCTTGAGCGCGATGCTGGCGATGGGATGGTCGGGTCCCAGGTTGACGCGCAGGCCCTTCACAAAGCGCCGCCCCTCACCAACGGATTTGATCACCAGCGCGCGCTCGTCGAGGCTTTCGTAGGGGATCCACTCGCGCGTCAGCGGCATCACCGCGATCTCGAAGATCTGGGGCAGGCCAGAGACGCCGATCGAGAACGTGGCGCTCATCACGAGGTGACCGCCGCCCCCATCAGAACGCCACAGTTCCTCCTCCACCGCAAAGCGTTTGTGGAAGCGGCGTGCCATCTCTTCGTCCATCAGGAACGGCCAGTCCGGCAAATGACGCACGATGATCTTCTCACCGAAGCGCGCGGGCTCGATCGCCTTGATCTCGCCGATCACGACCATGATCGCTTGCGGAGAGGCATGCGCCATCGCCAGGTCCGAGCGGCGACGTCCCGCGATGTCTTCCTTATGTTCGAGTTGGAACCTCTCGGGCACGAACAGCACGCGCGCGAGGCTTTCGCCGCGGACCTTGCACGCAAGCGCCGCATGGATGAGCGCGCGCCGGATAACGAACCAGTTGCGCTTGCCCGCCATGCGTGGATGCCAGTGTGTCAGCTCGGCCTTGTCCCAGAGGAAATGAAGCAATCCCTGCATCGTCAGGCGCAGGCCATTGGATCTCACCGCCGGCTTGTCGTTGGTGAATGCCGAGGGCGCCGCGCGTGCCGGCCCGCGTGACAGCGGAAATGCGAACTTGAGTTCGGTCTCGCCGCTGTCCTCGTGCTCGACCACGGCCGAGCCCCTGACCTGGCCAAGGCCGGTCAGGAAATCGGGCGCCTCGTAATGGTTGCAGGCCGATGCGTGACGCGGTCCGGTCCCGGGCCAGCGCGCCAGCACATAGCCGCCTTGCCGATGTGCGATGTACAGCGGCAGTTTGTGATCGCGCCGGCACAGACAGATAGCCCGCTCACGCTGTTCGTGCGCCTGCGCCAACAGGCCGGTGAGACCCGGATCGTCCTCGGCGATTTCACGCTTCAGCAGATGGTAATGCTGCATGCCTGCAACTCCGATGCCTGATGACCCAATGCCGCATCGGAACCGGTCGTTGTGCGACCCTCGGTCACGACACCATCCCGGCACTTTCATAGGCGGGCGGGAGCGCATCCCGCAAGGACAGAACAACAACATGCAGCGATAGCCGCTCCATAATGGTTCCTGTGGACAGCCTCCGGCAAGGCTTCGGTATCTCCGGTCTCCTGGCAAATAGGTCAGTTTGGGAGGACACGACCAGCGAGCGCTGCTCGGCGACAGCAGTAGCGGCAGGCGTAGCCCAATGAAACTGTGTGGCCCGGACCGCTGGATTGCCAGTTTAGAATTAGATTAACTTTTGACATAGACATCAGGGTGATGCTGGAGAACCAGAAAATTCGCCCTGCGTCGGTCATCGGTCCCTTGGGGGAGGCGCTGACACTTGAATCCCTCCCTCCTCGCGAAACGCGACGATGGGTAGCCCGGCGCAAGGCTGAAGTCGTTGCTGCGGTTCAAGGCGGCCTTCTAACAATTGACGAGGCGTGCGAGCGATATAGCCTCACGCTTGAAGAATACGTTTGCTGGGAGAGGGCTCGGGACCGCTCCGGCATGCAGGGGTTGCGCGTGACGCGAATTCAGCACTATCGCGACTTGTATGAGCGCCAACTCAAGTACTGACGGCGCCCTCTGCACTTGTCGTGTAAAAGTAGAGATGCATTTTCGTCGACCGTCTCCGGACAAGTAAAGGTACATCCTGCATAGGCACCAGTTGCTGAATGACTGTATCTGGTGGACTGCGGCCATGTTCTTCGCACGGCTTACGCCGCCAACTTAGCGGTCGATCGAATCGGTGAGCAGCACATCCAAAAGCTGCCTTACATTTGCAGGCGGCTCGGGGATCACG
Source organism: Pseudomonadota bacterium (assembly GCA_040388685.1). GTDB lineage: Bacteria > Pseudomonadota > Alphaproteobacteria > Sphingomonadales > Sphingomonadaceae > Novosphingobium. The sequence goes on along the minus strand of JAZKBJ010000040.1, from coordinate 23,480 downwards.
ACCGACAAACTAAGGGACTTACCAACTACTCGCTCGCTACGCCCTTCCGCGAAGAGCTTTGCGCCGTCCTTGGACACCACCGGAAAATCCAACTTCTCATGCCTCCTGAACAAGCTACGCCAACGCGCCAGACACCGCTCAAATCTGGCGACTGAGGGGCACACCGTACACGGAAAACCGTGGAGTAACAGTGATATATGCTTGATAATTCAGAAGCAGTCGAGCCGTCAAGCAGCTTCAATAGAGACCTTTCAGATGGCTATTTGGTCACCGCGAATCAGGCCGTCGAACGATCATCCGAAGCGCTTGAGAACCGGTGCAGATTGACCGGCCACATTGCCCGGCGAAAGGCTCCAGCCCGTCATACCACCTTCTGGGATACCGATGTGCCCGGTTTCGGTCTCCGGTGCCGTGCAAGCGGCGCCAAAACGTGGATCGTCAAGTACCGGGACCGCCGGTTAACCCGCGTGCGGACGCTAGGCAGTCCGCAGACGATGAAGGTCGAGGCCGCGAGGCGGGAAGCGCGCCGGGTTCTCGCCGAAGCCATGCTGGCGGGGCTGCCGACGCGTCCGGTTGGGACCGCTGCCGATGCGCTGACTTTCGCTGCGTTCGCCCCGGAGTTCCTCGCGTGCTCGGCTCGTCACTGGAAGCCGGCTACGCTGGTGCGCAACCGTCGAGCGATTGAGCGCGATCTGATCCCGTTCTTTGGCGAGATGCGGCTGTCCGAGATCGCGCGAACCGATATCGCCCGCTGGCGCGACAGCATGGCTTCGCGCTCAGGGAACTTCAATCGAGCCGTTCCGGTCCTTTCGGCGCTGATGAATGAAGCCGAAGTGTTCGGCCACCGCCGCCGGGGATCCAATCCCTGTCGCGGGATTACCCGCTTCAAACGCAAGCAACCCGAGCGTTACCTCAGCCCGGTCGAGTACCGCGCCTTGGGCGCGGCTATCAAGAACGCGGAAGGGGAGATGCCGCGAGCGGCGCCGATTATCCGGTTGCTGATCTATACGGGCGCGCGGCTGAGCGAAATTGCAACGCTGCGCTGGGAATGGGTGAAGCCGCCGCGACTGTTTCTGCCTGACAGCAAGACCGGCCCCAAGGTCATCTACCTCAATGCTCCGGCACGCGCGGTTCTCGCCAAACTCGATACGGGGCAGGGCAAGGGACTGGTCTTTCCAGCGCCGCGTGATCCCGCCAAGCCCTTTGACCCGACATCCCACTGGCACCAGTTGCGCGCCCGCGCTGGTCTTGCCGATGTGCGTCTGCACGACTTGCGTCACAGCTTTGCGTCGATGGCAATCCGCGACGGGATCTCGCTGACGTTGATCGGGCGCCTGCTCGGTCATGCTTTGCCGGAGACGACCGAGCGGTATGCCCATCTCGCTGACGATACTGTGCTGGAGGCGGCACAGCGCGTTTCCGGCGCGATCGCGGCGAAGCTGGGGCTGGTCGCATGAACGCCCGCAGCCTTGCTGGCATCGTAGCCGAGGAACTCGCAACCATCGGCATCGAACCGAGTGCCTTTCCTTCCGAAACCGACAGCGAACGCCGGACAGAATGGTCGGCGCGCTGGCCCGGATTTGGGGTGCGTCATTACCGCAGTGGCAGGCGCGTGTTCGTCGTTCAGGCCCGGATGACGGGCAAGGTGCGCACGGTCACGATTGGCGATGCGCGTGTCGTGACCCGCGCTCAGGCTGCCGATGTTGCCCGGCGGGTGCTGCTGCGTGCTGAGGTCGGCGAGAATCCGGCGGAAGCGCGTGCCAAGGTTAGAGCAAGCCCGACGTACGATGCCTTTCTGGACGAATACTGGTCGAAGGTGGAGCCGACCTGGAAGGCAAGCACGCGGGCGCGCAATCGCTATTACCGGTGCCATCTGGACCGGGCATTCCGTCGGCGTTTTCTCGATGAGATTACGCCCGCCGACATCAAACGATGGTTCGCTCAGATGACCGCCAACGTCGGACCGGCCGCAGCCAACCGGACTTTCGAACTGCTCCGATCAATGTTCAATAAGGCCGAGGCATGGGGCGTTCTTGCCGAGTGCTCTAACCCCTGCACGGGTGTGAAAGCGAACAAGCTGAAGCGACATGAGTGTGTTCTGTCCGAACAGGAATTGAACCGCTTCGGCGAGGCCCTGGCGGAAATCGAAGAAACCGATCCCATGGCTGTCGCTGCTCTTCGCCTGCTGGCGCTCACTGGCTGCCGGAAGAGCGAGATCTGCGAGCTTGCATGGAGCGAGGTGAGGGGGCGGCGTCTGCTGTTGCACGATGCGAAGACCGGACCGCGGACGGTCTGGCTCGGTGGCGCTGCGCAGGCAGTTCTGGCCGGGCTGCCCCGCCATGTCGATCTGGATCATGTGTTTTGGCGAGGTGACGCGCGCCTTACCATTTCCCGGTTGGACCAATGCTATTATCGCGCTCGGGCCAAGGCCGGGCTTGCCCATGTCCGCTTGCATGACCTGCGGCATAGTTTCGCGAGCCATGCGGCCTCTATGTCGGAAACTCTGCCCATGATCTCCAGGCTGCTGGGGCACACGAGCGTCAAGATGACGGCGCGATACGCCCATCTTGATGATGCCTGCGTTGTTGATGCGGCAGAAAGGCTGGGTGAATTGCTGCGCAAGGCGACCGGGGAGGGCCTGTGATCATCGATTTGAGATCATTGTGCCCTTCGTTGAAGGGTCACACTAAGTGTGATATATGGTGGTTTGACAATGACCGGTGAGCAGAAAACCCGGATCTACAAGAATCGCTGGTTTGCCAAGTATGCGAGCCGGGAAGGGATTAGCGACGCGGCGCTCATTGTGGCAGTCGATCAGGTTAACCGGGGCCTGGTCGATGCCGACTTGGGCGGCGGCCTTATAAAGCAGCGCGTCGCGCGCGAAGGCGGAGGTAAGTCTGGCCGTTATCGCACGCTGGTCTTCTTTCGCCATGAGGAGAGGGCCGTGTTCGCCTTTGGTTTCGCCAAAAGCAGCAAGGCCAATCTCAATGCGGTCGAACTGCGGACCTACAAGCAGGCCGCCAGGATCGTGCTCGGGCTGACACAGGCGCAGGTCGATACCGAGGTGCGAGAAGGTAGATTGTTCGAGGTGAATGACGATGCCTAAATCCTATAAGAGCGAGGCGCTGGCCGCCGTTCACGAGATGATGGAAGGCCTCCATGACGCTGGAGCTATCGACAAGCAGACTCTGCGTGAATTCGACGAGGCATGCATTGCTCCGGTGATACCGTTTCTGCCTGAAGAAATCAGGGCAATCCGGGAGGCGCAGCACGTCTCGCAGCCTGTTTTCGCACGTTACCTCAATGTGTCGAAGAATCTCGTTTCTGACTGGGAGCGGGGCAAGAAGAAGCCTGGTGGACCTGCTCTGCGGCTACTTTCCATTGTCCAGCGCAAAGGGCTTGAAGCTGTGGCCTGACAGCAAAGGCGGTGGCGACTAATTTAGGCATGGACGTTGGCGTAGTGTTTAGGATCTGCGGCAGTCGAACCGAGAAAATCTCGGTGCCGACAGCTGCACTTCCGCTTCGTCGGCGGTAATATAATGGATGCCCTTACGGTTTCTGAGAGGTTCAGGTTGATTGGACTGCACGTTGTTGTGCTGGGGCGAGGGTGTGGTCGGACCGATAACTCGCTACCAATCTCGACCACGCCTTTTTCTTCAACCTTCGCTCAATAAAGGTCAGGAGCCAAATTTCTGGATCATCGTGATGGCACCAAGTTTGCCATCCCAATCGATCTCGAATCTCACTTTGTCGCCGATCTTCAATCCCGAAATTTGCTCCGGCTTTGCCGAGAAGCTCATGGTCATCGCGGGCCATTTGAGTGCGGCGATTTCGTGGTGATCGAGCGTTACCGTGCCTTTGGCGGCGTCAATTGCCGCGACGGTGCCGGTACTCGCCCCATGCATCATCGGCCCGGCCATTGGCATGCCCGTCATGCTGCCGGTGTTGGTGGGGGCGGTTTCCGCAGGCTTCGTAGCTTCGGCTTCCTTCTTGCAGGCAGAAAGCAATGCCATCAGTGCCAGGCTGGTCGCAATCATCAGGGACTTCTTCACTGTACTTCTCCTTCAGGTTGAACTTGGGAATGGGATCTGCGGCGCATCAGCAAATAGGCAGCAGGGATGATCAGCATTGAAAGCAGCGGTGCGGTCAGCATCCCGCCGATCATCGGCGCCGCGATCCGGCTCATCACTTCCGAGCCGGTGCCGCCGCCCACCAGCACCGGGAACAGGCCAGCAAGGATCACCGCCACCGTCATTGCCTTGGGCCGAACGCGCAGCAGTGCGCCTTCCCGAACAGCGGCGGCGACATCGCCGTCTTCTCGCCCTTCTAAGGCCTGTTTGAGGTAGATCAGCATGACCACGCCGAACTCTGCCGCGACGCCGGCCAACGCGATGAACCCGACCGCGCTTGCCACCGACTGGTTGTAACCAAGCAGGTAGAGCAGCCATAGCCCGCCGGTGAGCGCGAACGGCAGCGTGCCCATGATCAGCAGCGCCTCGTCCCAGCGCCGGAAGGTCAGGTAAAGCAGTGCGAAGATGATCGCGAGCGTCACCGGGATGACCAGCTTCATCCGCTCCTTGGCACGGACGAAGAACTCGTACTGACCAGTGTAGGAGACGCTGACGCCCGGCGGAAGTTGGACCTTGCTGGCAATAGTCTGCTGGATGTCGTCAACCAGCGTCTGCATATCGCGGTCGCGGCCATCGACATAGATCCAGGTCACCGGGCGACCGTTTTCACTCCTGAGCATCGGTGGGCCGTCGCTGATCCGGACAGAAGCGACGGTGCCGAGCGTGATCTGCTGGCCAGACGGTGTCAGCACCGGCAGAGCTGCAAGCTTGTCCGGACTGTCGCGCAACTCGCGCGGGTAGCGCAAGTTGATCGGGTAGCGCGCGAGGCCCTCGACCGTCTGGCCGATATTCTCGCCGCCGATCGCGCCGGCAACCACCGCCTGGACATCGGCCACATTCAATCCGTAGCGGTCGGCTGAGGCGCGGTCGATATCGACATCGAAGTAGCGCCCGCCGGTTAGCCGTTCGGCCAGCGCCGAGGTGACGCCGGGCACGGTCCGTACGACCTGCTCGATCTGCGTGGCGGTACGGTCGATCTCCACAAGGTTCGAGCCCGCGACCTTGATCCCAACCGGACTCTTGACCCCCGTTGCCAGCATGTCGATGCGGTTGCGGATTGGCGGGATCCAAAAATTGGCGAGACCAGGCACCTTCACCCGCGCGTCCAATTCATCGACCAGCTTTTCAGGCGTCATCCCGGGGCGCCACTGGTCGCGAGGTTTGAAATGAATGGTCGTCTCGAACATTTCCAATGGCGCGGGATCGGTCGCGCTATCGGCGCGGCCCGCCTTGCCGAACACGCTTGCGACCTCGGGCACAGACTTGATCAACCGATCGGTCTGCTGAAGCAGGCGCCCCGCTTCTGCCGCCGACAAGCCGGGCAGCGCCGAGGGCATGTAGAGCAGGTCGCCCTCGTTCATTTGCGGCAGGAACTCGCCGCCGACTTTTGCCATCGGCCAGAGTGTAGTGGCGAACAGCAGCACGGCGATTAGCATCGTCCACTTGGGCCGCCCCAGCACCCAGTCAATTGCCGGGCGATAGGCCCGTACCAACCAGCGGTTGAGCGGGTTGGCCTCCTCGCTAGGGATGTTTCCCTTGATCAGCAGCCCCATCAACACCGGGATCAGCGTGATCGAAAGGAATGCGGCCGCCGCCATCGCGTAGGTCTTGGTGAAGGCGAGCGGTGCAAACAGCCGGCCCTCCTGTCCCTGCAGCGTGAAGATCGGAAGGAACGAAAAGGTGATGATCAGCAGGCTCAGGAACAGCGCCGGGCCGACTTCAGCGGCCGCATTTGTCACGATCCGCCAGCGGGTCGAGCGATCGGGCTCGGTGTCAGGATTGTCGTTATGCCAACGTTCGAGATGCTTGTGGGCGTTCTCGATCATCACCACCGCTGCATCGACCATCGCGCCGATAGCGATGGCAATGCCGCCCAAGGAGAGGATATTGGCGTTGAGGCCCTGCAGGCGCATGACGATGAAGGCGATCAGGATGCCGAGCGGCAAGGTCAGGATCGCGACCATCGCCGAGCGCGCGTGCCAAAGGAACAGCGCACAAACGGCTGCTACGATGACGAACTCCTCGATCAGCTTGTGGTTCAGATTCTGGACCGCGTGATCGATCAAACCCGAACGGTCGTAGGTTGGGACAATCTCAACACCGGGCGGCAGGCTCTTCTTGAGTACCTCGAGCTTGGCCCTGACACCCTCGATCACCGCGCGAGCGTTTTGGCCCTGGCGCATGATGATGACGCCGCCTGCGACTTCACCTTCGCCGTTCAATTCTGCGATGCCGCGTCGCATCTCAGGACCGACCTGTACCGTGGCGACATCGCCAAGCGTCACCGGAATGCCGCTTACCGCGGTGCGCAGCGGCACGGCACGGAAGTCGTCGAGGGTTTTCAAGTAACCGCTGGCGCGCACGGTATATTCGGCGCCCGCCATCTCCACGCTGGCGCCGCCGGTCTCCTGGTTGGCACGCTTCAGAGCTGCCCCAACTTGATCAGTAGTGACGCCGTAGGCGGCGAGCTTCTGCGGATCGACGATAACCTGATACTGCTTGACCATGCCGCCGATGCTGGCGACCTCGGCAACGCCGGGCACCGTCTTCAATTCAAAGCGCAGGAACCAGTCCTGGAGAGATCGGAGCTGCGCCAGATCGTGCCCACCGGCCTTGTCGACCAGCGCATATTCGTAAATCCACCCCACCCCGGTCGCGTCGGGACCGAGCGAGGCTTTCGCGCCTTCGGGCAGACGGCTCTGCACCTGGCTCAGATATTCGAGCACGCGGCTGCGCGCCCAGTAGAGGTCCGTGCTGTCGTCGAACAGCACATAGACGAAGCTGTCACCGACAAAGGAATATCCGCGCACCACCCGCGCACCGGGAACCGAGAGCATGGTTGAAGTGATGGGATAGGTAACCTGGTTCTCGACGATCTGCGGCGCCTGGCCCGGCCAGCTCGTGCGGATGATCACCTGCACGTCTGACAGATCTGGCAGCGCATCGATCGGTGTAGTCCTGACCGCCACCACCCCGATCGCGGTCAACACCAGCGCCGCCGCAATCACCAGGTTGCGCGCTCTGACTGAGGCACGGATGATGGAGGCGATCACTTGCTGCCCTCCAAAGGCCGCGCCGGAATGCCCGTCAGGCTCGCTTCGGAATCGAGCAGGAACTGGCCGGAAGCTACGACCTTTTCACCGGGAGCCAATCCCGCGATGATCTCGGTCTTTCCGCCGCCCTCTGTCCCCACACGAACCTCAGCCGGTCGATAGCGACCATCGGCGAGCGCCAGCATCACCAGGATGCGCGCACCGGTACGGATCACCGCCTCGCTCGGCACCAGCAGCGCCTGGCGTTGATCGCCTCCGAGCGAAACGCTGGCAAACATGCCGGGCTTGAGGCGTCCGCCACGGTTGGCGAGTTCAATGCGGATAGTCAGGGTGCGGCTGTCCGCCTGCGCGGTGGGTAGGATCGCGACCACGCGGCCCGTGAAAGTCTCACCCGGAAATGCGGATAGCGTCGCCTTCGCGCTCTGGCCGATCTTGATCATGCCTGCCTGCACTTCCGGCACGGCGGCATTGAGCCAGACCGTGCCGATGCCGGTCACCTGCGCAAGCGTCTGGCCCTGCGCCAACGTCACCCCTTGCCGGGCATCGAGCGACTGGATCACACCCGCGATCGGCGAGGTGATCGTGATCGTGCCACTGGTTCGGCCCGACCGCTCGACGTGCGCAATCAGGCCGTCCGACATGCCGAGCAGTCGCAAGCGTTGCCTTGCGGCTGCGGTAAGGTCGGGCCTGCCGAGCCGTTTGACCGCGAGAAACTCACCCTGCGCGCCGCCCCATTCGGGCAGCTGGATGTCGGCAATCGGTGCGCCCGCGCCGATCACATCGCCCGGCGCGCGGCTATAGACGTGGGTGACGAACCCGCCAGAACGCGCCTGGATGATTGCGACATTGCGCTGGTTGAAGTCGATGGTCCCGGCGACCGATAGCGCCGATGGCAGACTGCCAACCTCGGCCGCGACGACCCGCAGCCCCAGGTTCTGTCGCGCAGCGGGATCGATGGTAATCCCAGGAGTTTCGCCCGTGGCAGAGGTTTCATCCGCGTATTTGGGCTGGGTCTTCATCCCCATCGACGAGAGCGAATTGGGATTGTCGTAGTGCTCGGCCGGCACCATCGGATCGTACCAGTAGAGGATCTTGCGCGCCGCTGGCGTCGATCCAGCTTCCCTCGTGGCTTCCCCGCGCTGGCCAATCCAATAACCGCCTCCACCCGCGACCAGTGCGATTACCAATGCTCCGGCGCCCCAGCGCACGGCGTGTCTAGCGTCCATGCTCATGGTCGCATCTCCCCATATGTGAAATTGATCCGGATGGCGTCGCGTGCGACGTCGGCCTCGCGCGACAGCGCATCGACCTCGGCTTCGGCCAGCGCCAACGTCGAGAGCAGCGCACTGCCGAGGTCGAGCTTGCCCGCAGCGTAGCTCGCTATGTCGAGTTCGGCACGGCGTTTGGCGAGCGGCACCAGGGTATTACGGGCATTCATCAGCCGCTGGTGGTGCATGACATGATCGGCAAGATCACCATCGAGCGCGGCGACGATCTGTTGTTCTCCCCCCGTGCGCATCAGCCGCGCCCGTTCGGCTTCGCTCGCTCGCGCGGCGATCCTGGGGTCCTGCCGTCGTTTGGAGAAGAACGGCAAATCGATGCTGATGCCGACCGATACCATGTCGCCATAGGCGGGATCGCGGCGGCCGTAGGAGGTGCTGACCCGCCAATCGGGCCGCTTGTCGGCGCGGGCGAGTTCGGTTTCCGCATCCGCCGCGCCGACACCCGCATCCAGTGCCTGCAAGGTCGGAAGTGAAGCAAGCCCGGCAATCAATCGGGCGCGATCGACTTCAAGGATAGGCGGGTCGCCCGAGACGTCGGCCAAGGGATCGCCGGTAAAGCGCGCCAGTCTCGCCTGCGCCTTGGCGACATCGGCCGTTAGCTCGCTACGCCTATCCGCAACGGCGGCACGCAGCTGGTCGGGTTCAAGCGCCGCACTGGGCCGCGCTGCGCCGGAGGCGAGCCTTGCCGAAACGGTAGCTTGGAGTTCGCCGAGGCTTTGATCCAGAACCTGCAACTGGGCGAGACGCCGCTTGGCATAATAGAGATCGACCCAGGCAAGCGCGGTCTCAAGCCGGAGGTTCTGTGCTTCAACGGCAAGGTCGGCCTCGGCCACGCCAATGCCAGCCTGTGCGCGGGACCGTTGGGCACGGCGCTTGGCGGTATTGGGGAACGGCTGTTCGATCCCGATCCGTGCCATCGTCATGCTCTCGCGGGTGAAGCTGAAGGCGGGCGGTCCCGAGACGGGGAAATTGTCGATGCCGACCGATAGGGTTGGATCGGGAAGCCGACCGGCGGCGACTGCAGCCGAGCGCGTGGCATCGACGCCGGCCATGCCTGCCTTGAGCGAGGGCGCTTTATTCGTAGCGTGCCGGAGCGCGGCATCGAACGTCAGCGGCTCGGCCAGCGCTGCGCACGGGATCGCCGCGAGCAGCGGCGTCAGAACCATCAAGCGCACAATCAATCGCATGGAAATCTCCTGATCGGGAGAGCCATGGCCAATACCGAAACGGTAAGCTGGGCGAACGGGCGCCGGCGAAGGGGGCATACTCCGCTGGCGCCACGCGCCCGGCCGTGTTTGTTATCGGCTGTCGGCCAGGCAATCGCCTTAACCGACCGACTGCGCTCCAGCCTTGCCGGGCATGTCCATCATGCAGGCGGCATGGTCGGCCGTCATCATGGCGCAGTCGCAATTGGCCTCGGTGGTTTCAGCGTCCTTGACCCAGACGCGGGTGCGCGAAGGCACGGTCGACTTCGGGCCGAAAGAGGGTCCATTCCGCCATTCCCAATGGCCGCCGACATAGTCATGGGCCGAGGCGATGGATGCGGTAGCGAGCCCCGCCGCGATAGCAGCGAGCGTGAGAATCGTCTTCATGTGAAAGATCCTTGGTTGAACTGTGAGGAGGCACGCGCGAACGAAATGCTCGCAGGTGCGCCGCTAGTGTTCAGCCAAGGTGCGCGGGTGGTTCGGGCTCCGGCCCTGTATTGCGTCCAACCAGCGCGGTCACCGATGTGAGCGGCGGTGCCAGGTCGCGGAATTCCAAAGGTTTACCAAGCGTGACCGATGGAATCAGTGCCATCGGAATAGCGCACCCCATCTTGGCGATGCAGTCCGGCGTCATTCCCTGACACGGCTTGTCAGGCTGCGGGGCCTGCTTGGCGAGACCCATCATTTCAGCACAGTCCGCGCTCATATTAGACGCGACCACCGTTTGCTCGGCTTTCGCCACCGGGATCACGTGCGCAAACGCAGCTTCCTGACCCAAGAGGCCCAGCAGTGCTCCCATCATAAGCAGCAAGGAATACCAACGCTTCACATGCCCCCTTTCGGCTTGCGCTTGGCGACTGTCAATTCCTCTGGTGTGTGCACTGGCTGCGCCCAATTCAACGCGATGGTCCCGTATTTCCACGCTACCACTACGCCGACGTGCAACTTTTGATTGCCTGTCGAAGTGGAGCTCCGAATGGCTTCCGCCTCTGACTGACCGATTAGGTCCGGGTGCGGCGAACCGCTCCCTTGATATTCTCAAGGCGGCGTTCAACAAGGCCGAAGCATGGGGGTACCGGGCAGAGAATTCAAATCCCTGCCGATCCATTTGGCATAACCGTCGCGTGCATCGCAAGCGCTTCCTTTCCGGCGAAGAACTTGCGCGTCTGGGCGTACTCGTGTCAGAGAGGAGACAGAGTGATGATCCAATGAAGCGTACGTATGCGTCGGCGATCACCCTGCTGCTTCTGACAGGGTGCCGAACGGGAGAGATCCTGGGGCTCCAATGGGCGGACCTGCGCGGGCTTCGTCTGCACCTTCGAGACAGCAAGACGGCGCCCCGGACTGTGTGGCTGGGACAGGAGGCGCGCGATGTGATCGATGGATTGCCTCGCAAGGGAGCGAACCCATACATGTTCTGGAACTGGCGCTTTCGCCGACCCATAGGAACGCTTCGCATCGCGTTTCGCCCTTTGCCGGTCTCGCGCGCCCGTGCCGATCACGGAAATGGACGGCCAGGTTGAGGATTACGCACACATATTGGATGCCGAGGGCCTGCTCGCCTGCGTTCGAATCGGCACCATCGAATTCCATGCCTCGGGTAGTCGGGTGCGACGATGTCGAAGCGCCCGATCGGATAATCGTCGATCTGGAGCCCCACGAACAGCTGAACTGTGCCGATGTATGCGGCGCCGCGCGGCACTTGCTCGACCGGCTGGCCGACCTCGGTCTTTCCAGCTTCGCGATGCTGTCGGGCTAGAAGGGAATGCATGTGGTGGTGCCGCTGACGCCGGGGCATTCCTGGCAGGCGCACAAGGATTTCGCGCATTGCTTCGCCGAGGCGCTGGCGATCGAGGAACACCCGTTTCCCATACGGGACATCGATCCGCTGCAACGCTGCGCCAGCGACAAGGCGCTGGCAGGGTGGGGCTTTGCCAGCCAGCGGCTGCCGGACCTTTGAACCGCAGCGATGCTCGAGTCGCATTCCGACCACGGATACCCTCCGGCGACGCGCATTCCCGCGACGCTGTGCCTTCTCAGGGCCACAGCATCAGTCCGCCGCCGATAAGGCAGGCCAGTCCGACGATGACCGAAATCACCCGGTCCAGCGGAAGCAGCTTCTCGGATGCGACGAGGATCGTCAGCAGCACGATCCACACCACGTTCATGACGCCGGCGACGAACAGCAGCGCCATGAGCAGCCAGCAGCAGCCGATGCATATCGCTCCGTGAAGCGCCCCCATGCGCAACGCGCCGAAGGTGCCGTCGCGGTAGTGGCGGCTTAGAAATCCGGCGGGATTCTGACAGTGGCGCAGGCAAGCCGATTTGAGCGGGCTGAGCTGATACGCCCCTGCCGCTATCAGGATCATTCCGGAAAGCCGCGTACTCTGCGAAGCCATCGTCAGCGGGGCAATCAGGGCCCAGCGCGTAAGCCAGAACTGCATCAGGGTGGCGATGGCCGAAAACAGGCCCCATGCCAGCAGATAGCCGCACAGGAATCCTGCGACGGCAGGCGTGCGTCCTTGCGGGACGTTGCGCGCGACCCGTTCGTACAGGAGGATGGTCGGCGCAGCAGATGGCAGCATCATCGCGACCATCATCGTCCACCACATCGAAAAGACGATCGCCAGCCGATCGATCGACCACGAGGCGGATGGCTCCATCACCATGCCGCCCATCGTGGCCTCGTCGGGCGGCGCGCCGTGCCCCATGGCGGTACCGCCCAGAATCCATGCCCAGGCCGCCGCGATCAATATGCCCAGCGCGACAATGGTGATGATCCGGGGCCGTGCCAGTATCGCGTTGACCCCGGTGGACATCGTCAACTCCTCACGACGCCATGGCTGTCGAGGTGCAAGTGGGCGAATTGCCCGTAGCTGGCCGCGTGTTCCAGCTGCATCGGGCTGAACGACCGACTGGAACCCGATCCGATTTCGGCCACTTCGTATTCGAAGCCATCCGGCAGGCGAATCTGCGCCCGGACTTCCGCACCGTTGACCTTACTGCGGATGGGCTCCCCATCCATCTCGAGGTGGCCGGGCACGCGCAACCGCCCGCGGCGGCCTTCCACGTCGACATCGAGGGCAATCGGCACGAAGCCGGGTTCGTGCATGGTCTCGATGGTGGACGCGAAGACGGCAAAGACCGTGGCGAAGGGATCGGTGTCGCCGCCGGTCATGATCGTAAGCAAGGCATCGCGCTGTGCCGGCCCTGCACGTTCATCGACAAAGGCCGCACATTCGCCCTTGCCCTCGTGGATCGGTCCGGGCCAGCGGAACACCGCTGCGATGTTCAGCCCCGAAAGGTCCGTCTCTCCATGGTGGCCTTCGTCAATCGCCATGCCGAACACCGCTTGGCAGCCGCCTTTGTCAGGCAAGCCGCCGAACTGGCAGTTGCAGCCGTATTCGCAGTTGCAGTTGGCGAATTCCCTGCCGCGCAGTTTCCAATAGGTCATGGTACCGCCTCCGCCGTAGTGCGGGTCTACCCTCCCTCCTGCCAGTTACGGCAGGTTGCCAAGTTATAGCAGCAAACCCCGGTCATGTCAGCGATCATGCGGGGCCATCGGGGATGGTCAGTGGGCGTTGTCGTGCCTTGCTGCAACGCTAAGTTCCGGGGGCGGTTGCTCTACTTGAACCTCAGGTTCAGGCCCGCCGCGACGAACTGGACTTCGTCTGCACAGGCGGCGACCCTTTGGTTTACCCGGCCCGCTTCGTCACGAAACCGGCGTGCGAGTGCATTTTCGGGTACTATGCCGAGGCCGACTTCGTTGCTGACCAGAATGATGTGCCCCCGGGCATTGGCGATCGCGGCCGTCAGGCGGGCGGTGGCCGCGGGGATGTCGCGGTCCGACAACAGCAGGTTCGAGACCCACAGGGTGAGGCAATCGACGAGCAGTGCTGTGTCGGGCGCGTCGTGGGCGTCGATCGCTTCGGGCAGGGCGATGGGGCTCTCGATTGTCGACCATGCGCCGCCGCGATCGTGCTGGTGGAGGTGGATGCGCTCGCGCATTTCATCATCCCAGGCTTCTGCCGTGGCAATGTAGGCGAGCGAAAGCCCGGTCGCTTCGGCGCGGGCCTGAGCATAGCGGCTCTTGCCCGAACGCGCGCCACCAAGAACGAACAGGCTAGGCAAGCGGGGCCTCCTGCGCGAGCTTGAGCAGCGCGTCGACGTCGAGGTGGGTTTCGAGATCGTTGGCGATGGCATCGAGCGCGGCATCGACGCTGGCGGTATGGTCCGTGCGGTCCGAGTGGACGCCGAGCATGGCAAGCAGTGCCGCGCGCAGCCCGGTGCTGGCCAGCGCGCCGTGGACATAACTGCCCATCACCCGACCATCCGCGCTGACCGCGCCGTCGGCGCGCACGCCGTCGAGCAGCGCGAAGGGGCGTTGGCCATCTGGCCCGCTGGTCTCGCCCATGTGCATCTCGAAGCCGTCGAAGGCCTGCTCCAGCGCGGTACCGTGGACGCGGCGCAGGGCCTTGTCGGGCGTCAGCACGGTTTCCACGTCGAGCAGTCCGAGGCCGTCAATCTCGCGCCGCGGTCCTTCTATGCTGTGCGGGTCGTGGATGCGGCGGCCGAGCATCTGGAAGCCGCCACAAATGCCCAGGATGCGCCCGCCGCGGCGGTGATGGGCAAGGATGTCGATGTCCCAGCCCTGTTCGCGCAGGGCGGCCATGTCGGCGATGGTGGCCTTGGAGCCGGGCAGCACGATCAGCGCGCAGTCGGCGGGGATCGGCTGGCCGGGCGGCACCATGACCAGACTGACGCCGCTTTCGGCCTTGAGCGGATCGAGATCGTCGAAGTTGGCGATGCGCGGCAAGATCGGACAGGCGACCCTGACCGTACCCGCCCCGTCGCGGGCATAGCGTTCCAGCACCACGGCGTCTTCGCTCGGCAGGCGCGCGCTGGCGGCCAGCCAGGGGACCACGCCATGGCCGCGCCAGCCCGACAGCGCCTCGATCTGGCGGTAGCCGTCTTCGAACAGCGCAGGATCGCCGCGGAACTTGTTGATGATGAAGCCGTGGATCATGGCGGCGTCGGCCGGGTCGATCACCGCGCGGGTGCCGACGATCGCCGCGATCACACCGCCCCGGTCGATATCTCCCACCAGCACCACTGGCACGCCGGCGGCGCGGGCAAAGCCCATGTTGGCGATATCGCCCGCGCGCAAGTTGATCTCTGCCGGCGAGCCTGCGCCTTCCACCACGACGAGATCGCACTGCGCGCGCAGCCGCTGCCAGCTTTCCAGCACTTCGGGCAGCAGCGTGCCGCGCGCGGCGCGGAAGTTGCCGCCGCCCAGCGTGCCGCGTACCCGACCGTGCACCACCAGTTGCGAGGTGTGGTCTGCCTGCGGCTTGAGCAGCACCGGGTTCATGTCGGTGTGCGGCTCTACCCGACAGGCCATGGCCTGCAAGGCCTGCGCCCGGCCGATCTCTCCACCATCGACGGTGACGGCGGCATTGTTCGACATGTTCTGCGGCTTGAACGGGCGCACCCGCAGGCCGCGATTGGCAAAGGCGCGGCATAGCCCCGCGACCAGCACCGACTTGCCGACGTCCGATCCCGTGCCTTGCAGCATCAGCGCACCCATCACCATCCTCTCAGGGCCAGAGCGGCGGCCATCGCGCCCAGTAGCAGGCACGACCGGACATGAACCGCCAGCGCGCGTCGCACGTCGGCGGCCGTGGCATCGGCGCGGCCCTCGCCGATCCACGCCTTGGAATGGATCAGCCCGTCGTACGAGACCGGTCCGGCCAAGCGCAGGTGCAGCACCCCGGCCATGGCGGCTTCGGTCCAGCCGGCATTGGGAGAGGCATGGCGGGCATGATCGCGCCACATTGTCGCCCAGCCGCCACGGCCCACCAGGCAGATCACCACCGCGCCGATCCGTGCGGGCAACAGGTTCAGCGCATCGTCAGTCCGCGCCGCGGCCCAGCCGAAGGCGCGCCAGCGTTCCTCGCGGTGGCCGATCAGGCTGTCGGCGGTATTGATCGCCTTGTAGATCCAGATGCCGGGCAGGCCGCCCACGATCAGCCAGAACAGCGGTGCGGCAATGCCATCGCAGAAGCTCTCGGCCAGGCTTTCGATCGCGGCACGGGCGAGCGCAGGGGCATCGAGGTCGCGCGTGTCGCGCCCGCAGATCATCGAGACCGCATGTCGCGCCGCCGCCATGTCGCCCACGTCGAGCGCGGCGGCGACGGGCCGGACATGGTCGTAGAGGCTGCGTTGCGCCAGCGCGGGCCAGGCCAGCATGGCCACCGCGATCCACGACCAGGGGCCAAGCGCATCGGTGCAGAGCGCTTGCAGCGCGAACGCGATGGCGCCCGGCACTGCGATCAGGACGAGCACCGTCAGGACGCCCAGCAGGCGTCGGACCGGCTCGCCCAGCGCGGGGCGGTTCCAGCGCCGTTCGCACCCATCGATGATCCGCGCGAACGCGCCCACCGGATGGCCCAGCCTGCGATAGAGCGCTTCGGGCCAGCCCAGCGCGCCATCGAGCGTGAGCGCGAGAAGGGCGACGGGCTCAGCCATGATCGGGCAGGGCGGCGATGAAGCGGGCAAGGGCATCGCGGCTACCCGGAAGGCCCAGGCGCAACCAGCGCGGGTGCCCTTCGAACGGGCGAGTCAGGATGGCGTGGCGAGCAAGGTGCTTGAACAGTGCGCCTCCATCGTCGCATTCGATCAGGCGGAACAGAGGGCAGGCGCCTTTCACCCCGTAGCCACGCGCCACGAGGCCCGCGTCAAGCTCGGCCGCTTCGTCAACGAGGCGAACGCGCATCGCCTCGATCCAGGTGCGGTCGCGATAGGCGTCGGTGCCGATGGCGATGGCGGCGGACGAAACTGGCCAGGCGCCCAGTCTGGCACGCAGCCGGGCAATCAATTCGCGCGGGGCCAGGACGAAGCCGAGGCGCAGGCCGGCCAGCCCGAAGAACTTGCCGAACGAGCGGAAGATGACGAGGCGGCGGCTGTCGTCCACCATGTCGGCCAGCGAGTGTCCGGGGTGGCCATCGGCGAAGGCTTCGTCGAGCATCAGCCAGCCGGCTTCGCCCCGCCGCGCAAGGACATCCAGTAACTCGGCGCGGTTCAGCAGGCGGCCATCGGGGTTGTTCGGGTTGGCGAGGATCAGGGTCGATCCATCGGCCTGTTCCAGCGCGTCCATCCCGATGGGCGAACTGCCGGCCATCATCTCTGTATGGGTGCGATAGGTGGCGGTCAGGTGGTGCCCGGTGCCGTTCAGCAGCGCGCCAGCAAGGCGCAGGCCCACTTCGGTGCCGGGGACCGCGCAGACATGATCGGCATGGCAACCGAAGTGCGCCGCGGCCGCCTGTTCCAGCACCCGCAGGGCCTGCTCGTCGGGCAGGCCGCGCCAGTCGACGGGCGTGCTGTCGGCCTGAGGCCAGGGGTGGGGGTTTATTCCGGTGGACAGGTCCAGCCAGTCGTCTTGCCCGTAGTGCGCGCGCGCGGCCGAAAGGCCGCCGCCGTGCCAGGTCCAGCGGGTGGGTGTCATGACCACGCCTCCAGGCAGAGGGCCAGCAGCAGGGCGGTTTCCACCAGTTCGATCCCTGCGCCGTGGCCATCGCCCGATATCCCGCCGATGTGCCGTGCGATCCAGCGGCCCCACAACGCGGTGGCGGGGATCGCTGCCAGCAGCACCGGAACGAACCACGCCGTGGCCAGCAGCGCCGAGGCCCACAGGACGAGGTCGATCGGCCGGATCGCTCCGCGAAAGCGGGCGCCAAGCCCGTCGTGCAGAGGGGCGATCCAGCGCGTCCAGAACAAGGGCGCGATGCGTGCGGCGAAGGGTACCAACGCCAGCGCGGCGATCTGGTGGCGGTCGATCAGCGCGTGCAGCAGCACCAGCTTGGCCAGCATTTGCAGGACGATGGCGGTCACGCCGAAACTGCCGACATGGGGATCGGACAGCACCGCCAGCAGCCGCGCTCGATCCTTGTGCGCCGCGCCGCTGGCGTCCGCGATATCGCCCAGCCCATCGAGATGCAGCGCGCCCGTGACCAGCACCCATGCGGCCAGCGCCGTCAGCGCGCCGGTCCAGCTGTCGATGTGCGCGCCGGCCCAGCCTGCGCCCGCGACCAGGGCGCCCACCATCAGGCCCACGGCCGGGAACCACCGCATCGACGCGGCAAAGGCTTCGTCCGAGGCGGCGAACGATGGCGCGGGCAGACGGGTCAGAAATTGGACCGCGATGCACAGGCCCTTCATGGCCAAAGCCCCGCGATCTGCGCGGTGCGCGGCGCGCCGGGCCAGATCCGCAGGCTGACCACGCAGGCATAGGGCAGGTCGAAGGCCCACAACTGCTGCTGGCCAAAGCCGAACAGGCAGGCCAGCGCGGCGCGGATCGCGCCGCCATGGGTAACCACCAGCGTATCGCGGTCGATGCCACCGAGCGCCGCGTCGATCCTCGCCGTCAGCGCGCTCCAGCGCTCGCCGTCCGGGGGCGGATTGGCGTCGGGATCGGCCCAGAACCGGGCGAGCGCCGCGCTGTCCACCTCGGCGCTGGCCAGTCCATCCCATGCGCCGAAATCCAGCTCGCGCCAGCGTGCGTCGGGCGTGACGGCCAGATTGCGCGGGGCGGCGATGGCCTCTGCCGCATGCGCACAGCGGACGAGATCGGAGGAGACCACGGCGGCAAAAGGCAGGTCCGCGACCTGGTGCACGCAGGCGGCAAGGCCTTCCGGTGTGGTCGGCGCGTCGGTGTGGCCCAGCAGCCGTCCCGGCGCGTGCGGCGCGCCGTGGCGCATCAAATGGACGTGGAATGCGTTCACAGGCTGCCTGCCACCCCAGCTTCGGCAAAGGTCGCCATCTGCGCATGGGCGGCCAGCGCGGCGCGGATCACCGGCACGGCCAGCGCCGCGCCGCTGCCTTCGCCCAGCCGCAGGCCGAGATTCAGCAGCGGCGCAAGGCCAAGGCGGTTGAGCAGGTGCACGTGGCCCGGCTCTGCCGAACAGTGGCCTGCGATGCAGTGGTCGGTGATGGCCGGGACCGCCACGGCGAGTGGTGCAATGGCGGCGCAGGTGATGAAACCGTCGAGCACCACCGGAATGCGCAACTGACGTGCCTTCACCACGGCCCCCGCGATTGCCGCGATCTCGCGCCCGCCCAGCCGTCGCAGGGTTTCGAACGGGGTGTGCGGTGCGTCGGCATGGTGGCCGAGCGCGCGTTCGATCACCGCGACCTTGCGCGCGATGCCAGCGTTATCGACGCCGGTGCCGGGGCCAGTCCATTCGGCCACGCTGCCGCCAAGGCTGCGCGCGCAAAGCGCAGCGGCGGCCGTGGTATTGCCGATGCCCATTTCGCCGACGATCAGGATCTGGAGATCGGGCGTCACCACCTCGGCCCCCGACGAAAGCGCGGCGAGGCATTCGTCCGCATCCATGGCGGGGGCGATCGTGAAATCGGCGGTCGGGCGATCAAGCTCCAGCGCAACGATCTTCAAGTCCAGCCCGGCGGCCCGGGCCAGCGCGTTGATCGCGGCGCCCCCAGCGCTGAAATTGGCGACCATCGATGCCGTCACGCTGGCGGGAAAGGCGCTGACTCCGTGGATGGTGAAGCCGTGGTTGCCCGCAAAGATCGCGGCGCGACCGCGTGTCAGCGTCGGGCTGGCGGTGCCCTGCCAGCCGGCCATGAACAGAGCGATATCCTCCAGCCGCCCCAACGAGCCGGGCGGCTTGGTCAGTTCGCCTTGCCGTGCGCGCGCGGCGGCGATGGCGGACGTATCGGCGGCCGGCAGCGCGCCAAGCGCCGCCTCGAACGCCGCGATGGAGGAAAAGTCGGTCATTCCGCCACGAACCCCGGCGGGGGCGTGCGGCAGATGAAGTGCCCCTTCACGCCCTGCGGCCACTGCTTGAACGGCACGCGACCATGTTCGCTCGCCGCGTGGTGGACCGCATAATCGAGGATGGCCGTGGCGGCGTCCTCATCGGGCGTGAAGCGACCCAGGACATAGCCGACCTTGCCCGGCGCACGCACGTGGACCGAGCAGAACTCGGCGCAGGAGAACAGGCAGGGCATTTCCTGCACCGCGATCCCGGCATAGCGCGCGTCGCCCTGTTGCACCGCGCGCAGGGCGGCGACCAGCTGCGCGCCTCCGCGCTGGCCGTCGGCGTCGGTCTGCGATTCCTTCGAATGGCGGCAGGTGTTGCAGGCCACGATGGCTGGGCCATCCTCGGCTGGGATCAGCATCGCATTGCGCTCCTTTGGGGAAAGTTCATCGTTCGAACACGCGGTCGGCCAGCGGCTCGCGCGATTGCCAGCCGCGCTGTTCGAGTTCGGGCATATCGGAAGGTTCTGCGGGATAGCCGATGCACAGCAGC
>JAZKBJ010000040.1:2060-3471 GCA_040388685.1 Pseudomonadota bacterium | reverse complement strand
CGATCAGCGACCACTGAGCCGGCACATCGAGCATGGCCGTCACCGTCTGCGGATCGAGAATCGAAACCCAGCCAAGGCCGATGCCGCGAAGGCGCGCGGCCAGCCACAGCGTCTGGATAGCAGCCACGCAGGAATAGCGCAGCATTTCCGGCATCGTCGCAATGCCGAGCCGGTGACCCGCCAGCGCCTGTTCATCGCAGAACACCGCCATCAGCTCTGGCGCTTCGCGGATGCCATGCAGCTTGAGCGCGGTGTAATCCTCGTACCGCGGCTGTCCGGCATAGGTCTGGGCGGCCAGCGCGTTGTGCTCGTCGACATGGGCGGCCAGCGCCTCGCGCAAGGCAGGAGTGCGCAGGCGCACGAAGCGCCAGGGCTGTGCGTTGCCGACCGAGGGGGCGAGCGCCGCCTGCGCCAGCAGATCAGCCATGTCCTGTTCGGCGACCGGCTGCGTCGCGAAGTGGCGCACATCGCGACGCCAGCGCAGCAGCGCGTCGAAGCGCTGCGCGAATTCGGCATCGAACAGGGGCGGCGGCAGGATCAAAACTCGATGCCTGCTTGCGCTTTCACGCCCGACCGGAACGGGTGCTTCACCATCGTCATCTCGGTGACGAGATCGGCAGCTTCCATCAGCGCATCGGGCGCATTGCGGCCGGTGACGATCACGTGCTTCATCTCTGCCTTGGCGGTCAGCACCTCCAGCACTTCGTCGAGCGGCAGGTAATCGTAGCGCAGCACGATGTTCAGTTCGTCGGCCAGCACCATGTGGTAGGCCGGGTCCGCGATCATGCGCTTCACTTCGTCCCACGCGGCGCGGGCAGAGGCGATGTCGCGCGAACGGTCCTGCGTGTTCCAGGTGAAGCCTTCGCCCATCGGCCGGAACTCCACGTTGTCGGGAAAGGCCTCGAATACCGCCTTTTCGCCGGTGACCATCGCCCCTTTCACGAACTGGACGACGCCCACCTTCATGCCGTGGCCGATCGCGCGCACAACCATGCCCAGCGCCGCGCTGGTCTTGCCCTTGCCCTTGCCGGTGTGGACGATCAGCAGGCCCTTTTCGCGGGTCTTGTTGGCCATGATCGTTTCGCGCGCGGCCTGCTTCTTGCGCATCTTGTCGGCGTGGCGGGCGTCGCCGGCCAAGGCCTGCGGTGCGGCATCAACGGTTTCCATCGGCCTGTTCCTTTCGCATCAGATAGACGTCCATGATCCAGCCGTGCCGGGCGCGCAGCGCGGCTCGGCGCGTGGCGATGCGGGGTGCGGCTTCGGCCAGCGATCCGTGCTCCAGCGCCTCGTGCGCCATGCCCAGGTAGGCGCCCCACCAGATCGAGATGCCTTCGGGGTTCAGCACCTCGAAGGCGCATCCGCTGTCGAGCATGACCACGATCGTGTCCGCATCGGTGGGCCAGCCGTGGGC
>JAZKBJ010000040.1:749-2050 GCA_040388685.1 Pseudomonadota bacterium | reverse complement strand
GGCGCGAAGCGCGCGGCCGGTCGTCACGGTGACAGGGCTCGCCAGCGGGTTGAGCGGGATGGCATGGGCTGCCGTCAGCGCCTGGATGCTGGTGATGCCGGGCACGACCCGGACGGCCACGTCCATGTCGGCGCGCGTCAGCCGCCCGGCAATGCGCAGCGTGCTGTCGTAGAGCGAAGGATCGCCCCACACCAACAGTGCGACCCGGCCGCCCTGCGGCAGATGCAGCCCGATCTGTTCGCGCCAGACGGACGCGATGGCGTCGTGCCACGCGTTGACGGCTTGCGCGTAATCCCCTTCCGCATCGCGGACCGGCATATCGAACTCGGCGATCTGTACGGGACGCGCGAGGACCGCAGCGCAGATCGTGCGGCGCAAGTCGGCCAGATCGGACTTTGCGCTGCCTTTGCGCGGCAGCAGGATCAGGTCGGCCTCGTTCATCACGCGGCTGGCCTGTGCGGTCAGGTGATCGGGATTGCCGGTGCCGATGCCGATCAGGTCCAGCCGGATCATGCGGCACCGCCGGCACCGCATGGCGCGATCATGTGGAAGAAGGTTCCCGTGACATGGCCGCGCCGCGATCCGGTCTCTGCAACCGCATCGCCGTTGGCATCGGTCACGCGGGCCAGCGGTTCGTCGCGCTGGTCGACGATGGTGGAATAGTGGAACTCGTGCCCGCGCAGGGCACTGCCTGCCGGAATACCTGCGATGGGGGCCAGCAGCGTGGCATGGCGATAGCCGAGGTGCATCCGGCGCTGGGCATGACTGGTTTCCAGTCCCACCAGACCTGCCATGCGATGTCGCGTGCCCGCCTTGTCGATCAGCGCGTCGCCCAGCACCATGTAGCCGCCGCATTCGCCATGGACGGGCCGCGTCTCGGCATGGCGGCGCAGGCCCGCGAGGAACGTTGAGGCCGCCGCGATCGGCCCGGCGTGCAGCTCGGGATAGCCGCCGGGCAGCCACACCAGGTCCGCGTCGGTGGGCGGTGCCTGATCGGCCAGCGGAGAGAACGGCAGGATCTGCGCTCCAGCACGCCGCCAGCCTTCCAGAAGGTGCGGATAGAGGAACGAAAACGCGGCGTCCCGGGCGATGGCGATCCGCTGCGCGGGCGGGGCGGGCATCGGACCCGGTTCCGATGCGGCGGCGGGGGCCGCCCGGGCTGCATCGCGGATGGCCGCCAGATCGGCGTGTTCGCGCAGGAACGCGGCATATTCGGCCACTGCCCGCCCAAGGTCGGGATGCTCCATCGCCTGCACGAGTCCCAGATGGCGTTCGGGCAGCGTCAGATCGGCATCGTTTGC
>JAZKBJ010000040.1:0-739 GCA_040388685.1 Pseudomonadota bacterium | reverse complement strand
TCGCCGCGCCGGGGCAGGGCGCCCAGCACCGGCATGCCGATCGCCACCAGCCCCTTGCGCACAAGGCTTTCGTGGCGCGGGCTGGCCACGCGGTTGAGGATGACCCCGGCAATCTGCAAGCGCGGATCGAAGTCGCGGAAGCCGAGCGCGGTGGCGGCGGCCGATTGCGCCTGTCCCGATGCATCGAGCACCAGAACCACCGGCCATCCCATGCGGCGGGCAAGGTCGGCGCTGGCGCCATTGCCGCTCGCGCCCGGCAGCGCCACGCCGTCGAACAGGCCCATCGACCCTTCGGCCAGGATCATGTCGGCGCCCGCCGCCTGCGTGGCGATGGCGGCGATCAGCGCCGGTTCCATCGCCCAGCTATCGAGGTTGAACGAGGCGCGGCCGCAGGCGGCGCGGTGGAACGCGGGATCGATGTAGTCAGGCCCGCTCTTGAACGGCTGCACGGCAAGGCCGTCCTCCACCAGCGCGCGTAGCAGGCCGAGCATGACCGTGGTCTTGCCCGTGCCCGACGCGGGGGCGGCGATCAGCAGGCCGGGCACGCTCATTCGGTCACGCCCACGAACCGCGAGGTCGCATCCTGCGGGCGGAACCGCCGGTCGTAGTCGCGCGCGTAGAGGCTGCTTTCGCCGAAGCCTTCGGCGGCCAGAACGCGGCCGACGAGGATCAGCGCCGTGCGCTCCATGCTGCCGGCGACCGCCTGTTCCACCGTGCCAAGCGTGGCGCGCACCACGCG
>JAZKBJ010000039.1:0-3899 GCA_040388685.1 Pseudomonadota bacterium | reverse complement strand
CGCCAAGCTGGCGCTTGAATTCGTCGAAGCCGCGCGGGTCCTTGTTCTCAAACTGCACCCGGGTCGGACCATAGGCATATTTGGCAGCAAAGGCCTCGATCCCCTGCGCGTCGAGGAACGCAGCAACGGCGGCAACTTCGCTGCGGAACTTGTCGCGCTGCCCCTTCTCCGCACCGTAGCCACAGCCGGCAACGACCAGCGACAGCGCTCGCGCGGCATGACGGAAGCCAAAATGCAACGTTGCAAAGCCACCCATCGACAGCCCGACAACATGCGCCTTGGCAACCCCCAGATGGTCAAGCACCGCAGCGATGTCGTCGGCGGCTCGCGCCTGGCTGTATTTCGCCACATCTTCCGGCACGTCAGATGGCGGGTATCCGCGCGCCGCGTAGGTAATCGCCCGATAGCGCTGGCCGAAATGCCGCATCTGCGCCTCCCATGCCCGGTGATCCCCGGCGAATTCGTGCACGAAGATGACGGGGGTCCCCGATCCGGCCTCCTCGTAGTGCAAGCGAACCCCGTCATCGGTGGTGGCGAACGGCATGGTGCATCTCCTGAATCAGCCAGGCGATCCTAACGCCGGCACCCCGCAGCGGCAAAACCTCGCCTTGCGGTGCAGCGCAGGCTTTGCCAATGCTGCGTACATGCAGAGTTTTCAGGTTAATCCGCTGTCATGAGCGCCTCCATCGCCGACCCGATCATGCCGGACAACACGGCCTTCGCGATGCGCCTGGCCCGCAACATCAAGGGCGAGGTTCTGTTCGATCGCGCCAGCCGGGGCCGCTACAGCACCGACGCCTCGATCTACCAGATGGAGCCGGTGGGTGTGGTGATACCCGAAACCATCGACGATGTCGTCGCGGCGATGGCATTGGCGCGCGACGAAGGAGTACCTGTGCTGGCGCGCGGCGGCGGCACCAGCCAGTGCGGACAGACCGTGAACCGAGCCCTGGTGATCGACTGCTCCAAACATTTGCGCCGCATCCTGCATGTCGACGCCACTGCGCGGACAGCGCTGGTCGAACCCGGCCTCGTGCTCGGCCATCTGAACAACGCCCTGCGCAAGGACAACCTGTTCTTTCCGGTCGATCCGTCGACCCATGCGCGCTGCACCATCGGCGGGATGGCAGGCAACAACTCGTGCGGGTCGAAGTCCATCCGCTACGGGCTAATGGCCGACAACGTGCGCGCCATTGAAGCGATCCTGTCCGACGGATCGCAGCACCGGTTCGGCATCATACCGGACAATCTGGGCGAGCGTATCCCGGCGACGGTAGCCGAACTGATCCAGCGCCTGCGCGTGCTGGGCGCTGCGGAGGCGGACGAAATCGCAGCGCGGTTCCCAAAGCAACTTCGCCGCGTCGGCGGCTACAACATCGACGCCCTGACCCCGGCTGCCCGCGCCTCCGGCCGCGACAACCTGGCCCGCCTGCTGGTGGGATCGGAGGGAACGCTGGCCTTCTCCGCCGCGATCGAGCTTACCCTGCAACCAATCAAGCCCCGCAAGGTGCTCGGCATCTGCCAATTCCCCACCTTCCGCAAAGCCATGGAGGCCTCCCGCCACATCGTCGCCCTCGATCCGGAGGCGGTGGAACTGGTCGACCGCACCATGATCGACCTCGGCCGCGGCATCCCGATTTATCGCACCACAATCGACCAGATGCTGATCGGCGAGCCCGACAGCCTGCTGATCGTCGAGTTCCATGGCCACCACGAGGGCACGCTGCTCGCCAAGCTGGCGGAGCTGGAAACGCTGATGGGCGATCTGGGCCACCCCGGCGTCGTGCGCGCCACAGAACCTGCGTTCCAGGCGGATATCGCCGCGGTGCGCGAAGCCGGCCTGAACATCATGATGTCGATGAAAGGCGACGGCAAACCGGTCTCGTTCATCGAAGATTGCGCCGTCGATCTGGAAGACCTCGCCGACTACACCGAACGCCTGAACGACGTATTCGAAAAGCACGGCTCAAAAGGCACGTGGTACGCCCATGCCTCGGTCGGCTGCCTGCATGTGCGCCCTGTCCTGAACATGAAGGACCCCAACGACGTCGCAACAATGCGTGCCATCGCCGAGGAAGCGTTCGCTCTCGTGCGCGAATACAAAGGTTCGCACAGCGGTGAGCACGGCGACGGCCTCGTGCGCAGCGAGTTCCATGAGCAGATGTTCGGACCGCGCATCGTGCAGGCGTTCGAGACGGTTAAGGATGCGTTCGATCCGATCGGACTGCTGAACCCAAACCGCATCATCCACCCGCCGCGAATGGATGACCGGACGCTGTTCCGCTACGGCCCCGGTTACAGCCCGATCAGCGATTTTGTGCCCAAGCTCGACTGGTCGGAGCATCCCGGTCCACTGGGCGGCATGCTGGGCGCGGTAGAGATGTGCAACAATAACGGCACATGCCGAGCCTTCGACTCAGGTGTGATGTGTCCAAGTTACCGGGTGACGCGGGACGAAACGCACCTGACGCGGGGGCGGGCCAACACGCTGCGGCTGGCGCTCACCGGCCAGTTGGGCGCCGACGCCATGATCTCGGATGCAATGACCGATGCGATGGCGCTGTGCGTGTCCTGCAAGGCATGCAAGCGCGAATGCCCGACCGGCGTCGACATGGCGAAGATGAAGATCGAAGTGACCGCCGCGCGGACAGAGCGGTTCGGCATGAAGTGGCGCGAGTCGCTAATCGCTGAGTTGCCGCGGTATGCGCCATACATGTCGCGGATGCCCGCCCTGGCCAACTTGCGTAACCACGTGCCGCCGCTGCGCTGGCTGATGGAGCGCGTGCTGGGGATGTCGAGCGCTCGGCGGCTGCCGGCCTGGCGCCGCGACCGCTTCGCCGATCGAGAAGCCGATGCAGGCGCACCGGCCGCGCCTCGCGGCGAAGTCTACCTATTGGCCGACACCTTCAACCGGTATTTCGAGCCGGAAAATCTGCGGGCGGCCGTCAAGGTGCTGGCCGCCGCGGGCTACCGTGCGGTGATGCCAAAGACCGGCGGCCGGCCGCTATGCTGTGGCCGCACCTGGCTCGCCGCCGGAATGGTGGACAAGGCCAGGGAGGAGGCAGATCGGGCCATGTACCATCTGTCGGGGGACCTGCCCGTGATCGGGCTGGAGCCATCTTGTCTGATGACGCTGCGCGACGAGTTCAGATCGCTGCGCCCGGGTGAAGCGACCGATCAGTTCGCCAACCGGGCAATGCTGTTGAGCGAGTTCATCGCGCGAGAAAAACCCGATCTGGAGTTGCACGCACTGCCAGGCACCGCAAGGGTTCACGGCCATTGCCACCAGAAGGCGTTCGGCGCGTTCCCCGATGCACTGGCGATGCTGCGGCTGATCCCAAAACTGTCGGCCCAGCCAATTGCATCGTCCTGCTGCGGCATGGCCGGAACATTTGGCTACCAGGCGGAAACCGAAGCGACATCGCGCGCGATGGCGGAAGCCGGGCTGCTGCCCGCGATCCGCGCTGCGGCTGCCCATGACTACATCGTCGCGGACGGCACCTCCTGCCGCCATCAGATCCGGGATCTATCCGGACGCGAGGCGATCCACTCGGTGCGACTGATGGAGCGAGCCTTGGAGGAAGCCGGGGATCGCCCATAAAGACTGTCAAAGCGCGCGAGTCACCGGACATGACGGCTGGCGCAAAGCAACCCCGCCAGCTTCGGTTCAGCTTCAACAAGCGTGATCGTCGAGTATGAGCGCGATTGCGTAGTCAGGCCCAAGCGACCGATGACGTACGCCGACTATCCAGTCAGCCGCGTACCATTGGCGTTCATCAGTGCTTATCATCTTCTTTTACTTGCGTATGATTCTTTCGCTTACGACACCACCAGTGAAACACTCTTTTTCATGAAGCAACGTCCTTTGCGAACATATTGTCCAGATTTCGAACCAGCTA
>JAZKBJ010000038.1:6563-7201 GCA_040388685.1 Pseudomonadota bacterium | reverse complement strand
ATCGGCGCGGTTGGCACCTTCAGGGAGTCTCCGGGCTTCGTTGCGCTGGAACAGCAGTGGTTTCCGCCAAATGCGCTGAAAGTACATCAAGACAGTCCGTTGCCCATCGACATTACTGAAGTCGAATTCCCTTCCAACATCCCGATCTCGCCAGGTGAAGGCCACTGGTTTGATCGTCTGTCGCCCGACGACAAGAACGCCTGTCTAGCAGCCATGCTGCAAGTCCCTGCCGTGATTGCACTGGCTGATATGCCCGACGATGCACCGTCGCCGAACTGGCGAACCGTGGTCGCGGCGTGCGTGCGTTCCGGTGCGCCCGACGCGTACAACCTGTGCCGCGCCTGGGCGGCGACCAGCTCGCGCTTCGATCCCGATGATTTCGACCTGCGGTGGAGGAGCTATTCCCGTGGCTAACGGTCAGATCACGATGGGCAGCCTGATCGACATCGCTCAGAAAGCTGGGTGGAGTCCCGCTCCGTGGAGGCAGCGCAGCGCGCTCATCGTCGCCTCGGTGCCGCTGGAGACGAAGCGCATCATCTCCACATGCGGCATGCGCGCGCGCACGAGCTCCGCGAGCTGCGTCTCGAGCCCGGTGGGGATGCCGAAGCTCGTTCCCCTCTGCATCGCCGCGCGCAATG
>JAZKBJ010000038.1:6087-6553 GCA_040388685.1 Pseudomonadota bacterium | reverse complement strand
CGGGGCTGCATCATCCGGTTGACTGGACCCTTCACGGCGACGTTCGCAACGCCCGGCATTTCGCCGCGATGTTCTGCGGACGGATGCTCTTCATCTACGTTCACAATAAGTGGCTGCGGTGGTCCGGCGATCGGTGGGTGCTCTGTGATCAGGGGCAGGAGATCGAGGCAGCGAAGTACGCTGCGCAAGCCATGATGAACGACGCGGCGGCCAGCCTCTCGGTGGATCAGGACCGGGGCAAGTGGCGTGTCAGGGAAGCGATGGCGGCGCATCATCTTGCGCGCATCAACGCCACTCTGAAGCTCGCGCAATCAGAACCGGGCATGTCGGCGGGAGCGGCGGACCTTGATGCAAATCCCACGCTGCTTGGCGTCGGCAATGGTGTAGTTGACCTGAAATCGGGTGCGCTGATGCTCAATCGCCCTGAGATGCTCGTCACGCGGCACTGCGGAGCAGATTACGATAC
>JAZKBJ010000038.1:1139-6077 GCA_040388685.1 Pseudomonadota bacterium | reverse complement strand
AATTTATGGCTGAGGTGTTTGCTGGCGATCAGGCGACTATCGACGCGGTGCAGCGACTGTTGGGTTACACACTCACCGGATCGAATACCGAAGAGATTATCATTTTTTGCATTGGTTTCGGAGCGAACGGGAAATCGATTTTCGGCAACATCGTCAACCGGATCATCGGCAACTACGGCAAGGTTGCGCCCCATTCTCTGCTCGCGGCACGGCGGCGCGACGATCACAGCGCCCGCGGTGACATCGCCATGCTGGAAGGTGCGCGGCTGGTTTCGGTCAATGAGCTGCCCGGCGGGATGCAACTGGACGAACAGGCGGTGAAGTCTCTGGCCGGTCGGGAGCCCATTTCCGCACGACCGCTCTATGGCGATTTTTTCACCTTCGATCCTCGCTTCTCGGTCTGGGTGCGGACCAACCACCGGCCCATCATCAAGGGCGATGACGATGGCATCTGGCGCAGGATAGTGGTTGTGCCGTTCCGGCAGAAGTTCGAGGGCGCGCGGCGGGACCCGGACCTTGAAGCCAAGCTTTGGGCGGAGCGCGAGGGCATCCTGCGCTGGATGGTCGAAGGCGCTGGCGAGTACCTTGCTTCGCGCAGCCTCGCGCTCAGCCCGACGATCCTTGCCGAGCGGAGTCAGTATCGGCGTGATAGCGACCTGCTGGGCGAGTTCCTGGCCGACTGCACCGTCGCTGACCCGACAAGCCGCGTGTGTGATCAAGACCTTTTCGCAAGGTGGCGCCAATGGTGCGAGGCCAACGGCCACAAAGCGGGAACGAAGAAGACCTTCACACAGCGACTGGAACAACGGGGCTTCCCGATCAGGCGGAGCAACGGGCGGAAGTTCTACTCCGGCCTGCGGGCGCAACCCTGAGTTTGGCGGCAGGGTGGGTAGGGGCGCTTAGGTCCTCAATCCCATAAAGTTCGGCAAAGTGAATTTCACGAAGGGACTTTCTGGAAAATCCTATCCTTTCCGCCCTGCTGCCCCTGCCCGAGGTGAATTTGACGCCTCTGCGAACGAAGCTACTGCCACCACCAGCGAAAAATCAGCGAGATCACGATGTCGTCAGCCTATATTCGCTCATTGCAACGCACCCTCGATGACGAGGAGGTCCCCCAGCAACTATTCAAACCGGACCTGAAACAGCGTTTGATTGAATGGTTCACTAGCGTGCCGGAGATCAGCCGGGTGCGGCCCTACAGCATGGTCGAACTGGAACGGGCGCTGGGCACGCAGGGGCGCTTCCTGGCCCCGGTCCTGGAAGGCCTGGGCTGGGAGCGCCGCCGCAAGTGGTCCAGCACGGGCGCGAACTCCCGTTACTGGGTCCCGCCTTCGTAATTGATCACCGCGACATTTCTGCCCATGCAACTTGAGGTTTAGATGTTCGTCGGTAAGACTTGGCCAATATGGCGGTCAGCTCCAACTTCAACTTCCTGTCGGCGCATGACGTGCAACTGGCGCGGCTGGGGGCGCTGGCCGAACGCTATTTCAATGACGATGCTCCCGCTGCACTGATCAAGCTGCGCCAGCTCGCCGAATTCCTGGCCAAGGAAGTGGCTGCCCGTCATGCGCTGCTCCCGTCCGCTCAGGCGAACTTCGACGATACGCTCCGTGCGCTGAAGCTCCGTGCGGTCATGCCGCGCGAGGTCGCCGACCTGTTCTACCACCTCAAGAAGGTGGGCAATGCCGCCGCACACGAGAATGCGGGTACGCCTGGCGACGTGTTGACCGCGCTCAAGATGGCGCGCACCGCCGCGATCTGGTTCCATCGCACCTACGGCGACGCCCCAGCCTTCAAGCCCGGCCCTTTTGTCCCGCCAGCACCACCGGCCGATGCGACGGCGGCGCTCCAGCACGAAGTCCGCATGCTCCAGCAACAGGTCCGCGCCAGCGCTGATGCCGAGGCCAAAGCGGAAATGGCCAGGCAGGAAGCCGAAGCCGCACGGTTGCTGGCACTTCAGCAAGCTGACGAGCGGCAGCAGGAAAGGGCCTTCTGGGAACAATACGCCGCCGAAACCGAAAGGGGCCTCCACGCGGCGGAAGCCGCCCTCAGGGATGCCCAGCGCGCCGCAGAGGCCGTACCTGCCCAGCAGCTTAACCTGCTCGCCGAACTAGCTGCCAGGCAGGCTGACAAGATCGAGCTCGACGAAGCCACTACCCGCGTCCTGATCGATGACCAGCTCCGTTCCGCCGGGTGGATGGTCGACAGCGTCCTGCTCCGCCATGCGAATGGCGCGCGGCCCGAGTACGGCAAGCACATGGCCATCGCCGAATGGCCTACCAAGACCGGACCAGTCGACTACGCCCTGTTCATCGATGGCCGCTGCGTCGGCGTTGTCGAGGCCAAGCGCGAGGTCCGCGACGTGCCCGGCAGGCTTGGCCAGGCCAAGCGCTACGCCATCGGCATTGACCTGGCACCCGACGAGCTGCCGCTGGGCGGTGCTTGGCTCAATGGTGATGACCGATTCCGTGTGCCGTTCCTGTTCGTCACCAATGGCCGCCCCTATGTGAAGCAGCTGGCCACCAAGTCGGGCATCTGGTTCTGGGATGCACGCCCCAATGCCGGAGAGGCGCGGGCGCTGCCGGAATGGTTCTCCCCGCGTGACCTTGTCGAGCGGCTGGAACAGGAGACCGAAGACACCAGCACGCTTGCCGATCGTGAAATCGGCGTCACCGGCCTGCGCCCCTATCAGCAGGACGCCATCTCCGCCGTCGAACGGGCGGTGGGCGAAGGGCAACGCCATATCCTGCTCGCCATGGCGACCGGCACCGGCAAGACCCGCCTCGCCATCGCGCTGATGTATGAGCTGCTCCGCCGCAAGCGCTTCCGCCGCATTCTATTCCTTGTCGACCGCAACGCGCTGGGTCGCCAGACGCTCGACGCGATGAGCACGACCGACACCAGCGGCTTCCTTAAATTCGACGAGGTTTTTCCCGTCGCTGACATTGCCAAGAAGTTCCCCGATGCGTCTGACCGCGTCCAGGTCGCCACGGTTCAGGCGATGATCCGCCGTGTGTTCGATGATCCCGACGCCCAGCGGCCAACGCCCGGCACCTATGACCTGATCATCGTCGACGAAGCACACCGGGGCTACACCCTTGATGCCGAGCTGCGCGAGGATGACCTGGGATTCCGCAACCTTGACGATTACCTCTCCGCCTATCGTCGCGTGCTGGATTTCTTCGATGCCACCAAGGTGGCGCTTACCGCCACGCCCGCTCTGCACACCCGCGAAATCTTCGGCGCACCGGTCTACCACTACAGCTACCGACAGGCCGTCATCGACGGCTACCTGATCGATCATCGCCCGCCGCGACGCATTGTCACCGCGCTCAGCCAGACCGGCATCCATTTCGATCAGGGCGAAGAGGTCAACATCATCGATCCCCGCACCGGGCAAATCGACCTGTTCGACCTTGAGGATCAGGTCGACTTCGAAATCGCCGAGTTCAACCGCAAGGTCTATACCGAGCCCTTCAACAAGGCGGTTGCCCAGGCCGTCGCGCTCGAATGCCCGCCCGACCAGCCGGGCAAGACGCTCCTGTTCGCCGCGCGCGATGATCATGCCGACATTCTGGTCAAGGCGCTGCAAGAGGCGCTGGCCGAGGAATACGGCCCCCAGCCGCACGACATCGTCGACAAGATTACCGGTTCGGTCGACAAGCCGCTCGACAAGATCAAGGCCTTCAAGAACGATCCGCGCCCAAAATACGTCGTCACGGTTGACCTGCTCACCACCGGCATCGACGTGCCCGCGATCACCAATCTGGTCTTCGTCCGCCGCGTCAACAGCCGCATCCTCTATGATCAGATGATCGGTCGCGCCACGCGCCGCTGCGACGAGATCGGCAAAGACTATTTCCGCATTTTCGACGCGGTCGACATCTACGCGAACTTGCAGGAAGTCTCCGACATGCGCCCCGTCGTGGTCGACCCGGCGCTGTCCTTTGCCACCCTGGTGCAAGACCTTGGCCGCGCAGCCACCGACAGCGACCGGGCATTCGTACGCGACCAGATCGTCGTGAAGCTGCGCCAGCGCCTGCGCCATATCGATCCGGCCCGGCGTGAAACGCTCGAACAGGTGCTTGGACCGCTCGACCAGCTTGTTGACCAGCTCAAGTCCGCCCCGCCAGAAGAAACGCTTGCCCTGTTCAAGCAGCATCCCTCGCTCGCCGCCGTGCTCGACCAGCCGTTGCCCAAGGGTGGGCGCGACAATGGCATCCTCATTTCCGAGCACGAAGACGAACTGCTCGACGTCCATGACCAGTTCGGCGACAAGGCCAGCCCGGCTGACTACATCGAAGCCTTTGAAGCCTTCATCCGCGCCAACATGAACGCAGTGCCAGCACTGATCGCCGCCACCCAGCGCCCGCGCGACCTGACGCGGGCGGAACTCAAACAGATTGCCATCCTGCTCGACGAAAAGGGCTTCTCTGA
The DNA here is from genome assembly GCA_040388685.1 of Pseudomonadota bacterium. Classification (GTDB taxonomy): domain Bacteria; phylum Pseudomonadota; class Alphaproteobacteria; order Sphingomonadales; family Sphingomonadaceae; genus Novosphingobium. The sequence goes on along the minus strand of JAZKBJ010000038.1, from coordinate 1,640 downwards.
AGCGAGCCTGCGCCAAGCCTATGGCCGCGTGCGCAATGCCGACATTGCCGCCCACATCATCGGCTTCGTTCGCCAGGCGGCCTTGGGAGACCCATTGGTGCCCTACCAGACTCGCGTCGATAACGGCGTCCAGCGCATCCTGGCCAGCCGCGACTGGACCGGCGAACAAAAACGCTGGCTCCAGCGCATCGGCCGCGCCCTTCGCGAACAGCCGGTCGGCGATCCCGCCATGCTCGCCGACCCCCTGTTTGCCCAGAACGGCGGCTTCCCGGTTATCGACCAGGCCTTTGACCACAGGCTTTCCGAGGTGCTGATGGACCTCAATGCGGCCATCTGGGATAGCGCCGTCACTGCCTGAAATCGGAGTCGAAATGAACCCCTCGCAAGACCTCGTGAACAAACTTTGGCGCCTGTGCTCGCTGCTCCGCAAGGACGGCGTCACTTACCAGCAGTATGTCACCGAGCTGACCTACCTCCTGTTCCTCAAGATGGCATCGGAAC
>JAZKBJ010000038.1:0-1129 GCA_040388685.1 Pseudomonadota bacterium | reverse complement strand
CGAAAGCCGAATTCCGGAGAAGTACCGCTGGGCGGCGCTCAAGGCGGCGAATGAGACCGAGGTGCTCCAGCGCTACCGGCAGGCGTTGATTGATTTGGGCGATGCCGCCAAGGTGGCAGACCGTTCCATCGTCGCCATTTTCCAGAACGCGGCGACCGTGATCCGCACGCCCGCCAACCTGCGCCAGTTAATTGATGCGATCGACGGCCTCCACTGGTTCAGCGAGGAGCGCGACGCATTCGGCGATGCGTATGAAGGCCTGCTCCAGAAGATGGCCGAGGAAACCAAGCGTGGGGCCGGGCAGTATTTTACCCCGCGAGTGATCATCCGCATGATGGTCCAGCTCATGCAGCCCACAGTCGGTGAAGTAATCCAAGACCCGGCGGCGGGTACCGGCGGCTTCTTGATCCTTGCGGATCAGCACATGCGCAACCAGACCGACGGTTATTTCGAACTTTCGCCCAAGCAACAGGCCTTCCAATTGAAGGAAGCCTTGCGTGGCCTCGAGAACGTACCCGACACGTTCCGCCTGCTGTTGATGAACCTGCATCTCCACAGCATCGATCCCGACAATCTCGACTTGGCCGACACGCTTTCTCCGGCAGGCTCGCAAACTCGATTTAAGAAAGCCGACCTCATTCTAACCAACCCGCCGTTCGGGCCGGCTGGCGGTCCGCCGGCGCGCGACGACCTGACGATCACCGACCGCGTTTCGTCCTATCAGTTGCCCTTCGTCGAACATTGCATTCGTGCGCTGCGGCCGGGCGGTCGGTCGGCTATCGTAATTCCAGACAACATCTTGTTCGACGATGGCAAAGGCAAGCTCCTGCGCCAGCGCCTGATGAACTGGTGCAACCTCCACACCATCCTGCGCCTACCGACCGGCATTTTCTATGCGCAAGGGGTGAAGACCAACGTCATCTTCTTCAGCCGCGCGACCGAAGAAGCCCCGCTCAAGGACGTGACCGAGGCGGTGTGGATTTACGACATGCGCACCGGCGCGCCCGCCTATGGTAAGACCAGCCCGATTACCGAAGCGGACTTTGCCGACTTCGTGGCCTGCTTTGGTGACGATCCCTACGGCGAGGCACCGCGCACCGATCAGGGTGAAGCGGGCCGCTTCCGCCGC
>JAZKBJ010000037.1:4361-6807 GCA_040388685.1 Pseudomonadota bacterium | reverse complement strand
CGCGATACCCTACGCGAGGCGGGAGACGGCGGCCGGGTCCTGGCAGAAACCGTTGGGTCGGCGCGGGGAGAAGTCACCTCGACCGTCAAAGAACTGCAAAAGGCGCAGAAGACTCTGGCGGAACAGGCGTCCGAGCGCGAGCGTCAGCTCGCAGCCTTGCGCGAAGTTCTCGCAGAAGCGCGGCGCGACAGCGACAGTCTGGCGAGCGAAATCGAGAGCCGCCTTTCCGGTGCCATTGCCAGCCTCTCGGACGCGGCGGGCAAAGCGGGCGAGGACATCCGGACCAGCACGGCGGGTGAAGTCGAGGCGCTTGCCGCCCGACTGGGAGACGAAAGCAGCGCTGCCATTTCGCGAGTACTGCAGGGCCGCGCTGCCGAATTGATCGGGCGGCTTGAGGAAGCCATCGATGCGGCCGCCTCGGCGAGCCGCGATACAGCTATCCAGATGCGCGACCAGCTTGCCAAGGTCGATGAACTCGCCGGAAATCTCGAATCGCGAGTCACACGGGCGCGCGAGCGTGCCGAAGAACATGTGGACAATGACTTTGCACGACGTGCCGCATTGATCACCGAATCGCTCAATTCCTCTGCCATCGACATTGCCAAGGCGCTGTCTTCCGACGTGTCGGAAACGGCTTGGGCGTCTTACTTGCGCGGTGACCGGGGCATCTTCACTCGGCGGGCGGTGTCGCTGCTCGAAACGGCTGAGGCAAAGGCGGTCCAAGCCCACTACGAAGCCGAGAGTGAGTTCCGCGAACATGTGAACCGCTACATCCACGACTTCGAGACGATGCTCCGGCAGTTGCTGTCGACACGCGATGGCAACGCTCTGGGCGTCACGCTGCTTTCGTCCGACATGGGCAAGCTCTACGTTGCCCTGGCCCAGGGGATCGAACGGCTACGGTCGTGATGGCAAAGATTTCATCATAGCTGTGAGAGCCGCTTAGCTACGCGTTTCAGGTCGTTGATAAACTTGCGCTCTTCCTGCGCACGGCTCTCCCCTTCAAGGCGCAACAGGTAACTTGGATGCGTCGTGATCCAGAGTTCGCTGCCATCGTCGAGCGTGCGCGGCTTGCTCCGCTCAGCCTGCACGCTCACTGTCCTGCCAAGCAAGCTTCTTGCGGCGCTCGCCCCCAAAGCCAAAACGATTTGGGGCCTTACCAGGGCACGTTCGCTCTCGATCCACCACCGGCACATGTCGATCTCGCCTGCAGTGGGGGACTGGTGCAAGCGTCGCTTGCCTTGCCGGGCAAATTTGAAATGCTTGACCGCGTTCGTCACGTAGGCACGTTCGGTATTGATCCCGGTCGTGGCCAGATGGGCGCGCAGCAGTTGTCCTGCCGGACCGACAAACGGACGTCCCTGTAATTCCTCCTGATCTCCTGGCTGCTCGCCAACGATCATCAGTATGGGGTCTATCGGCCCCTCCCCCATGACCGCGCTGGTGCCGTTGCAGCCAATCGCGCAACGGCGGCACGCGCGGATGGCATCACCCACTTCATCGAGACTCTTGGGCCGATCGCCAAAGTCCTGCGCGCCAGCATCGACCATGCGGGCTTCGCGCGCCTGCGCTCCAGCGATTAATTGGGGAATAAGCGCTGCCTCGGGCATGTTCTTCCAGTATTTTCGGGGCATTTCCTTGAGCATCGCACCGACTTTCAACCGCGCCGGATTGAAGATCGAGGAATAGTACTTGCCCCACAGCGCCTCGACGGGATCACCCGACGGCGCGTCTGCGCGGGTGGCAGGTGGGCCTTCCCGCAGCGCTTCGCCGTCCCAATGAATGCTCCCGCGCGGCGTCAGGATCGACCAGTGCATGGCCGTGAAGCGGCGCACAAAGAACGAAGCGTTGGCGCGCAGGATATGATGCTCAGGCTCGAACCAGGCGACGTAGCGTTCGCCCTCCGGCTCTTCGATCACGCGGAAGCGGACGAAAGCGCGCATCTTGTGGATATCACGGCGGACCTGACGGGCCAGATCCTCGATCCGGCGAACATCCTCGTCGGCCTTGTCATCCATCAGCCGGTGGTTGGTCTGCAGGCGCCATAAGAGGCGATAAAGCAGAGAAAAGCGTTCGGTATCAGTATGAAGAATGGCACTTTGTCCAAGTTGCAGGAAGGCACGCGAAGCGCGTGGCTGTGGCGCCGAGGCGGGCGATTCGGGCAGGAGTGCGTCTCCGGTTGCAAACAGGTCTGCGTGTTGGTCGGCAGGCGATTCCCACACGACACTATCCGGCGGCACATCTGCGCGGATCAACCGGCGAGCGACATCGCGCCAGATCTCGAAATCGTCTGGCGCAGGCAGACTGGCGCGATGAATCATGGGTCGGTGCGGCGCTTGGCGGGTAGTCATGACGCAAACAGCTCAAGTTGTTCCGACCGCCGGGGAGCGATCAGGCTTTGCAGGTCGGCCCGGTCCGTCAACAGCACTGGCCGCCAATCCTCGGC
>JAZKBJ010000037.1:3213-4351 GCA_040388685.1 Pseudomonadota bacterium | reverse complement strand
GGCGCACCTTGGCGAGCGAGACAGTCAGTTTCCCCACGTCAGCCAGACGCAAGCGGCGCTGACGCCGTGCCGCGAGGATCGCATTCACTGCCCGCACACCCAATCCCGGCACCCGCAGCAGCCGCTCTCGTGGCGCGCGATTGACATCGACCGGAAAATCGGCGCGAAATTGCAGCGCCCATGCGAGCTTTGGGTCGATGTCGAGCGGAAGCATCCCGTCTGCCCCTGCCGCCTGCTGCACCTCATGTGGGGAATAGCCATAGAAACGCATCAGCCAGTCTGACTGATAGAGCCGGTGTTCGCGCATCAGCGGCGGACGTTTCAGCGGGAGCACCGCGCTGGCATCGGGGATCGGACTGAATGCCGAATAATAGACCCTGCGCAGACCGAACCGACCGTAAAGCGTGCTGGCCCGGCCGACAATGTCACTATCGGTCGCCGCATCGGCACCGACGATCATCTGAGTCGACTGTCCGGCCGGGGCAAACCGTGGCGCGTGGCGGAAGCGCTTGCGGGCATCCTTCGCCTCGACGATAGCGGACTTCAATGCGCCCATCGCACCTTCGATCTGCGGGGCAGATTTGTCGGGCGCGAGGCGCGTCAGGCCCGCCACGGTGGGCAATTCGACATTGATGGACACACGATCGGCATAGAGGCCCGCCCGGGCAACCAGTTCGGGATCGGCTTCGGGGATTGTCTTGAGGTGGATGTAACCCCGAAAATCGTGCTCTTCCCGCAAGATACGCGAGACTTCGATCAACTGCTCCATGGTGTGGCTGGAGCTTTTGACGATGCCTGAGGAGAGAAAAAGTCCTTCGATGTAATTGCGCCGGTAGAACGACAGCGTGAGGTCCACCACCTCTTGCGGAGTGAACCGGGGGCGCCGCGTGTTCGAACTCTTGCGGTTGATGCAATAGTGGCAATCGAACACGCAGTGGTTGGTGAGCAGGATCTTGAGCAGCGAGATACATCGGCCATCGGGCGCGTAGGCGTGGCAGATTCCCATGCCCTCGGTCGATCCGATCCCTTTGCCGCCCTTGCTGCTGCGCTTGACCGTGCCAGACGATGCGCAGGACGCATCATATTTGGCTGCGTCTGCAAGGATTTCGAGGCGATCCATGATATCGGTTCGTGGCAT
>JAZKBJ010000037.1:2711-3153 GCA_040388685.1 Pseudomonadota bacterium | reverse complement strand
CTTTATGCCGATGATCGAAACGCGCGACGGAACCCGTCTTTACGCGAAGGGCTGGGGCGACGGCCCTGCGGTCGTCCTGATCCACGGTTGGCCTCTTTCGGGCGACAGCTGGGACCCGGTAAGCCACGCGCTGGCTGAAGCAGGCTTCCGGGCCATTGCCTATGATCGCCGCGGCTTCGGTCGGTCAGACCAGCCCTCAGGCGGCTACAATTACGACACGTTCGCCGATGATCTGGCTGACGTCATGACGGCGATGAACGCGGGCGACGGGGCCGCGCTGGTCGGTTTTTCAATGGGAGGCGGCGAAATCGCACGCTACCTATCGCGCCACGGTGGGCGGGGAGTTTCACGGGTGGCGCTCGTATCGTCGGTCGTGCCTTACATGCTCAAGACCGAAGACAATCCCGAAGGCGTGCCCCAGTCCACGTTCGATGAAATGACC
>JAZKBJ010000037.1:2200-2701 GCA_040388685.1 Pseudomonadota bacterium | reverse complement strand
TCGGTTTGCTGACCCAGCCCGTCAGCGACGAGGTGCTGCATTTGGCGTGGGTCACGGCCATGCAGGCGGGGCTGCGGCCGACGCTCGCGGCCGCCAAGGCTTTTGCCACAACCGACTTCCGCCCCGACCTCGCATCGTTCCGCGTGCCGACGCTCATCATCCACGGCACATCGGACAAGACCGTGCCAATCGACGCCACCGCACGCGCCGTAGCCCGTGCGGTGCCTCATACAACTTTGCTGGAATACGATGGTGAGCCTCATGGCGTCTTTGCCACGCAGTCTGACCGGCTGATTCGTGACATTCTCGACTTCGTTTCGGGTCGGGCCGCCGATGATGTGCCTCAGCAAGTGGTCGACACGCTGACTGCCCAGACATTGGTCACACCTACGATGTGACGCCGATGATGGACCGGCCGGGAACGGGGAACATCCCCTGCCCCGGTCCGTTCATCGACAAACACCGGACAGGAAAGGCACCCCTTCATGAAGTATGATCAAG
>JAZKBJ010000037.1:1753-2190 GCA_040388685.1 Pseudomonadota bacterium | reverse complement strand
AGGCAATCCCGAAGAGCTCCGCGAAAAATTCTGGAAGGCGATGGTGTCCTCGCCCTACGTAATGCTGCAGCTCGACAACGATCCGGATTCGGCGGCACCGATGACCGCGCAGCTCGACAAGCACGCGAACAGCGCAATCTGGTTCTTCACCAGCCGCGACAACCGCTTCGCGCCAATGGGCGGCGCGACTGCAACGTTCGCATCCAAAGGCCATGACGTATTCGCGCGATTTCATGGTATGCTGAGCGAAGAAACCGACCGCGCCTTGCTCGACAAGCACTGGAACAACTTTGTCGAAGCCTGGTTTCCCGGCGGCAAGGATGCGCCCAACCTGCTATTCATGCGGATGGACCTTGGCGACGCCTCGATCTGGGCAGGCGATCTCGGCGTGATCGGCACAGCCAAGATGGCGCTCGGGATGGACGTGACAAACGACA
>JAZKBJ010000037.1:0-1743 GCA_040388685.1 Pseudomonadota bacterium | reverse complement strand
CGTGCAGGTCGATGGCAAGGATGACCGTTATTTCATCAAGGGCGGTTTTGCCGAAACCAAGCTCTGACGTTCGCGCCAGACAAAAAAAGGGCCGCTCCATCACTGGGGCGGCCCTTTTTGTTTTACCGTGAGCGCCTATCAATCGATCGGCGGCACCGAAGTCGGCGGGATATCGCTATCCAATTCATGCACTTCCGTCAGCCCGAGCCCAACGTGGCTGCGGCTGCGGCTATAGGCATAGTAGACCACGAGACCGATTGCCGCCCAGATCACGAACAGCATCTGGCTCTTCGAATCCAGCTTGTAGAACAAGTAGAGGCATCCGAGGAAAGCCAATGGCGAGGTGACGTAGATCGCCGGGGTGCGGAACGGGCGATGACGGCCCGGCTCACGGCGGCGGATCACCAGTACCGCAATCGACACGGCGGCAAACGCGAACAGCGTGCCCGAGTTCGAGATGTTGGCGAGCAGACCGACCGGGAAGAACGCGGCAAACAGCGCCACGAAAATGCCGGTGATGATCGTGATCACGTGCGGCGTATTGTAACGCGGATGGATTTTGGAAAACGCTGCCGGAAGCAGGCCGTCACGACTCATCACGAAGAAGATGCGGGTCTGACCGAACATCATCATCAGAATGACCGAAGGCAGGGCAAGACCGGCGGCAAGGCCGATCAGGTTGCCGATTTGCGGCCAGCCGATTTCACGCAGCGTCCAGGCCAGCGCTTCCTTCGAACAGACGACCGCCTGATCGCCGATGGCGGCGCACTGCGCTGCCAGCTCGCGGCTTCCCGGCTCCATGCCAAGGCCGTTGGCATCGAGCACCGGCTGGGCGCCGACCGAGCCGATCACGCCGGCGGCAACCAGAAGGTAAAACACGGTGCAGATGGCAAGGCTGCCGATCAGGCCGATCGGCATGTTTCGTTGCGGATTCTTGGTCTCCTCCGCTGCGGTTGAGACCGCATCGAAGCCGACGTAGGCAAAGAAGATCGACGCCGCCGCCGCTCCGATGCCGCCGAAGCCGAGGGGCGAGAACGGTTCGAAGTTCTCCGCCTTCATCACTGGCACTGCCAGAATGACGAAGAGGGTGAGCGCGGACACCTTGATCGCGACCAGCACCGCATTGACCGAAGCGCTTTCCTTTGTGCCGATGACCAGAAGCCATGTGACAAGGCCAGCGATCAGCATCGCCGGAAGGTTGATCATGCCGCCATCGAACGGCCCCCGGACCAGCAGATCAGGTATGTCGATATGCATGGCGTTCTCGATCAACCCGACGACGTAGCCGGACCAGCCCACGCTGACCGCCCCTGCGGCCACCGCGTATTCGAGGATGAGCGCCCAGCCGACCATCCAGGCGATGAGTTCGCCCATCACGGCATAGCTGTACGTGTAAGCGGATCCCGAGACCGGGACCATCGATGCCATTTCAGCGTAACACAGGGCTGCCACAGCGCAGACGAACCCGGCAATGATGAAACTGATCATCATGCCAGGGCCGGCTTTTTGCGCAGCTTCAGCCGTGAGGACGAAAATACCGGTGCCGATGACGGCACCAACGCCCAGCATAGTCAGCTGGAATGCTCCCAGCGAGCGATGCAGCGATTTCTTTTCTGCAGTAGCTAGAATGGCGTCGAGCGGTTTGACGCGACCGAACATGAATTTCTCCCGCCTTGGTCCAGAGCGCCAAACCGCCGATGCGGTTGCTCTGGAAACCAGGTAATGGCCGGGAAGCTAGCGGGA
>JAZKBJ010000036.1:0-6863 GCA_040388685.1 Pseudomonadota bacterium | reverse complement strand
AACCTGCGAATGGCGGCATCAAAAGCCGCTGCCTTACCACTTGGCGACGCCCCATCAGGAGGCGCGCTTATAGCGTGCCTTGCGCGGATGAAAAGGGGGGCTGGGCCATAGATTTGGCCATTTTGCCCGGCCCCCGTTTCCGGTCAGAAGCCCTTGACGATGCCCTGCAGCTTTTCCGGCGGGAGAACGTCGAAATCGCTGGCGTCGTGGCGTTCGGCGATGCCCTTCTGCGAGTTCACCAGCCGCCCGCGCAGCACGCCCGGCCGCGCGTCGATTTCACCGACCCAGCGACCGACATGCTCGTATTCGTGCATCGAAAGGAACGTCGCCGCCTCGCCATAGGCCTCGCCGCGATAGATGTTGCCGAACCAGGTGTAGGTCGCCAGATCGGCGATGGTATAGTCGTCGCCCGCAAGGTAGCGCGTCTTGGCGAGTTGGCGGTTGGCCACGTCGAACAGGCGCTTGGTTTCCATAGCATAGCGGTCGATCGCATATTCGATCTTGATCGGCGCGTAGTTGTAGAAGTGGCCGAAGCCGCCGCCGATGAACGGCGCGCTGCCCACCTGCCAGAACAGCCATGACAGGCACTCGGCCCGCGCCGCCCCCGATGTCGGCAGCAGCACGCCGAACTTCTCGGCCAGATGCATCAGGATCGCGCCCGATTCGAACACGCGGAACGGTTCAGACCCGGAGCGGTCGACCAGTGCGGGGATCTTTGAATTGGGGTTGATGTCGACGAATCCGCTCGAAAACTGGTCGCCCTCGAAGATCTTGATCAGCCAGGCGTCGTATTCCGCCTCGGCAAAGCCCAACTGGAGCAACTCCTCCAGCATGATCGTTGCCTTCTGGCCATTGGGCGTGCCGAGCGAATAGACCTGGAACGGGTGCTTGCCGACCGGCAGTTCCTTCTCGCTCGTCGGCCCGGCGACCGGGCGGTTCACGCTGGCAAAGGCGCCGCCATTGGCCTTGTCCCAGGCCCAGACCTTGGGGGGAACGTACTCTTCGGACATGGACTGGCTCCTTCGAAATTTTGTTAGTGTTGCAAACTATATTGAAGCGATGCAGGCGGAACCGCAAGTGGCATCGCCCGTTCGGTCCAACATGGAAAGCAAAGCCGCTCCGCACAACCCCGGTCTGATTTTCGTCGATGATAGCCTCCCCGGCGTCACGCGCCGCCGCTGCGTGGCGGACTGGCCGCCCACCCGAAGTGCAAGCCGAGATCGACCGTCTGAATGCCATCGCCCTGCCGCCTGCCTACTGCGAAACGTGGTATTGCCCCGCGCCCAATGGTCACATTCTCGCCACCGGCATCGACGCCAAGGGCCGCAAGCAATACCGCTATCACCCCGAGTTCCGCAGCGCGCGCGAGGGCGAGAAGTTCGACCGCTGCGCCGCCTTCGGCCGCCTCCTGCCGCTCGTGCGCAAGCGCGTAGAGGAAGACCTTGCCGCGCCGCGCCTGACGCGCGAGCGCTGCATCGCTGGCGTCGTCCGGCTGCTCGACAATGGCGGGATCCGCATCGGCAACGAGGCCTACGTCCGCGCGAACAAGAGCTTCGGCGCCACCACCCTGCGCATGCGCCACGCCGAGGTCAAAGGCCAGGTCCTGCGGCTGCGCTTCCGCGCAAAATCGGGCAAGGAGCGCGAAATGCGCATCACTGACCGCAGCCTCACCCGCTTCGTCAAAAAGATGCAGGACCTCCCCGGCCAGCACCTGTTCCAGTACGTGGACGAAAGCGGCGAGGCCTGCCCGGTCGGATCGGGCGAAGTAAACGCATGGCTGCGCGAGACGATGGGCGAAGACTTCACCGCCAAGCATTTCCGCACATGGCGGGCCAGCGCGCTCGCGTTCGGCCTGCTTGCCGAAGCGCGTGAGAAACTCACGTTGAAGGCACTGCTGGAACAGGTGTCGGAGCACCTCGGCAACACCCCCGCCATCGCCCGCAAAAGCTATGTCCACCCCGCCGTGCTCGCGCTGGTGGACGATCAGGAAACATGGCGCGCGTCGCTGCGCCTGCCACGCCCCACGCGCTGGCTATCGCGCGAGGAGCGCGGCCTGATCGAATTGCTCGAAGGTGGTCCGGCGGCGGCGGAACTGCTGGCGGTGGCCTAGCCCAACCGCTCCAACACTCCCACCAGATCGTCGAAGTGATCCACCACCACGTCCGCGCCCAGTTCATCTGGCGGCAGATCACAAAACCCGAACCGTACCGCCACCACTGGCAGCCCGGCGGCCCGCGCCGCGCCCACGTCAAACGTCGTGTCGCCCACGAACGCCGCGCGCCCGCCGCCGCAGCGCTCGACCATCGCGTGCAGCATGTCGGGGCGGGGCTTGGCCGTGCCCGGCCCCAGCGTATCGCCGCCGATGATCGCGGCAAAGCGGTGCGCCAGACCCAGTTCCTCGAACAGCCGCACCGCCAGATGCTCCTTCTTGTTCGTGGCAATCGCCAGCTTCACCCCGCGCGCCTCCAGCGCATCGAGCATCGCCGCGCCCCCAGGAAACAGCGCGGTGTGCGCAGCGATGTTCTCGCCATAAAACCGCACCAGTTCAGACTGCAGCCCGTCGAAAGCCGCCTCGTCCACCCCGCCTGATTCCGTCAGTGCGGATCGCAGCATCTGCGCGGCCCCGCCGCCGATATGCCGCGCCACATCGTCCAGCGGAACCGCAGGCCGCCCCGCCAATGCCATCGCGTGATTGAGCGCCACGCCAAGATCCCGGCTGGTATCCAGCAAGGTGCCATCAAGGTCGAAGCCGACCACATCAAAAGGAAATTGTGCCATCGGGGAGCCAACTGGCCTCCCGTTCTGGAAAGCGCAAGATTTGTCTGGCAAGGATGCCCGCATGACCGACACGACACCCGTAGCCATCATCGTCCTCGCCGCCGGAAAAGGCACCCGCATGAAGAGCGACCTGCACAAGGTCCTCCACCCCATCGCCGGGCGGCCCATGCTGATGCACCTCCTGGCCAGCGCCGAAGCCCTTGCCCCCGCAAGGCAGGTCGTCGTCGCAGGCCACGGCCGCGAACAGCTTGAAAAGGCGCTCGGCACCCGCGCCACCATCGCCGTGCAGGATCCGCAGCACGGCACCGCCCACGCCGTCCAGCAGGCCGAGGCCGCGCTCGCGGGCTTCGATGGCGATGTGCTGATCCTCTATGGCGACGTGCCCTTCGTCCGCACCGCCACCATGCAGGCGATGCTTGATCGCCTTCACGAAGCCGACAGCCCCGCCGCCGCCGTCCTCGCCTTCGCGCCCGAAAACGCGCTGCAATATGGTCGCGTGATCGCAGACGGCGACCGGATCGTGAAGATGGTGGAACACAAGGACGCGACCGAGGCCGAGCGCGCCTGCACCATCTGCAATTCAGGCCTGATGGCCGTGCGCAGCGCTGATCTGTTCGGCCTGCTCGCCCGCGTCGGCAACGATAACGCCCAAGGCGAATACTACCTGCCCGATGTGGTCAACATCGCCATCGCCGATGGCCGGACCTGCGCCGTGGTGGTGACGGACGACGCCGACGAAGTCGCCGGGATAAACTCCCGCGCCGAATTGGCCGAGGCCGAACACCGCTGGCAACAGCGCCGCCGGGCGCAGGCCATGGCCGACGGCGCCAGCCTGATCGCGCCCGAAACCGTGTGGTTCGCCTGGGACACGCAGGTCGGGCGCGACGTCACCATCGAACCCAACGTCGTCTTCGGCCCCGGCGTGACCGTGGCGGACAATGTCGTGATCCACGCCTTCAGTCACCTTGAGGGCGCAACGCTCGCCAGCGGCGTCCAGATCGGCCCCTACGCCCGCCTGCGCCCCGGCGCGGTGCTGGAAGAAAAGGCCAAGGTCGGCAACTTCGTCGAGATCAAGAACGCTGTCCTGCACCAGGGCGCCAAGGCCAACCACCTGACCTACCTCGGCGACGCAGACGTCGGCGCAGGCGCCAACATCGGCGCAGGCACGATCACCTGCAACTACGACGGCTACTTCAAGCACAAGACCATAATCGGCGAACGCGCCTTCATCGGCTCGAACTCGGCGCTGATCGCACCGATCAAGATCGGCGCGGACGCGATCGTGGCGGCTGGCAGCGCGGTGTCACGCGATGTGGGCGACGGCGAGTTGCGGATGGTGAGGGCGGAGCAGCTTGTGAAGCCGGGCTGGGCGGATCGGTTTCACGACGCGATGAAGAAGAAAAAGGGGTGAGGTGGTTGAAGAGTATTTCAAAATAGACGGCATCAATTAAAAAGCGTACCGCAGTAGACCAAATCTATAGCGTAGCGATCATGCTTGCCATAATTCGTAGTTATCAACTGTATTAGAATTAGGTTGCTTCAGCAAACCCACTGGGCTCGATAAGAAGTCGGTCCAATGGGATGTCGCCCTCGGAAGGGATAATCACCCTTTGGCTTCCATCTTCTTGCATACCCGTAAGATCAAAGCTGGCGATAGTGCGATGTTCAACCTCGTCCTCGCTGATGAGGTATTGAGCACACGCTATAATTCTTCCAATCATTGTTTGTGTAGGATCGCAGAGCACGTCGGGCCGAAGGCTGATTGTTTGGCCGGGCATGATCGTGCGGCTCAATTGATTTTCCGAGTAATAGGACCGCATTGAGGACACGCGTTGCATCAGATCGGTGATGACAGACTGTCTATCAGTTCCATCTGTGAAGAGCGTTGCCCAAGTCGCTACGTTGTGAGCGGGCAGCTTACCGATGTTAGTCAGATCGATTCTGACGATAGAATGAACCCTGCCTGATATCGTCAGCTTCCCCGCCGGCGCAACATCCACGATTATCCAAGCGCGTTGGTCGAGGTATGCAGATTTGCGAGCAATCGCATTTGCTTCCTGCATGGCTTCGGTAGCTCTGCCAGTGTCAGCTATCGCCTCTCTAGTCAGGATAATCTGCCAGAGCAGAAAGCCAGTGCCAATCATCGTGACAACGACGCTAACACCGGCAACGAGAAGCATCCAAAAAGCCCATACCGAAGTTGACTCTTGGGCTGCGAGATCGCGTTTCTCACGCTCATCAGCATTTTTCGGGTCTGGGCCAGATGCTATACGCTCAGCAAAGTAGGGAAGTCCCATGCGATTGCGGTCAAGTTGATTCGAAGTGTACCGTCCAGAGCTAATGCTGCGATTTGCGGTGTAAGCAGATTGTTGGCCATAATGGGGCGCATATAGCGCGCCGAAAAAAGCTCCTGTCCCGAGAGCAATGAATATCGCTATTCCGCAAACCGCAGCGATGAGCAATCGATAGCCGCTGAGCATGTGAGTTAAGAACACCGCTGAAAATTTAGCCCTGCAATCTTGTTCATGATATTCGGCCTAGAGTCCATCACGTCGGTGTGAGCAACCTTTCCAACAAATTGCGCATAGTTATCCTCTCGCGTGCGCGCCGGTTCGTCGTCGCGCAGCAGGCAGAAGATGCAATGATGTTCGCAGTGGGCTATCTGCAACGTCGGATAGAGCGCGCTCATGTCCCTGAAATGGTCATCGTCCGCCGCCACGCGCGCCATGCCGCGTTCGAGCGTTGCGACTATTTGCGCGTCTGCTCGGCACCCCAGCGCGAGCGCGTACAGCGGATGATGGCGCGCAGGTCGGCCTCTGCCGCTGCGGTCAGCACGAAGCCGCCGCTCAAGTGCCGCTGCCAGTACCCAGTTCTTCGTCAAGAATTGCGCTGACGCTCTTGGTCGAAACCTTGCCTGCCAGTCCATCGCCGATGCGTTGTTCCAGAAGCCCCTTAAGTTCCTGCCACGCCTGATCGCCATCGGACGGGGCGGGAAACAGCCGCTCCAGCGCATATTGCCGGATCGTCTTGCCCTGCAACGCCGCCAAGGCCTTGAGGCTCTGGTGCTGGTGATCGGTAATGTCGATGGTCAGGCGACTCATTGGCTTGGTTCCTGTGAGAATGACCCACTTTACCACAAATGTGGGTCACGGAGAAAGCCACATACCGCAACCCGAAAACCTACGATCCACGTCGCCCCGGGCTTGACCCGGGGTCCCGCTTCTTCTGCTACTTTCGCGTCTGGGGCAGGCGTCGAAGAGGTAGCGGGACCCCGGGTCAGGCCCGGGGTGACGGGTGGGGGAGGGTAAGTGAAAGAGAACGCGGGGCCAGCACATCCGCCGCCCCGCGCACCAACTCTCAATCCGTCAAATCAGCAGGAACCTTGCCGCCGTTTTCGGCCAGCTTGCGCATGGTCGCCTTGTGCAGCCACAGGTTCATCTCCGCCGAACCATCCAGCGCGCCGGTATAGCCCAGTTCCTGCGCGAGTTCCTTGCGGTTGGCGAGGCTGGAATCGATGCCGAGCAGCTTCATCAGGTCGACGATCGAGGTGCGCCAGTTGAGCGACTGGCCTTGCGCCATCTCGGTGAGATTGGCTTCGACGTCGACCGGCGCGGCTGGCGCTGGCGCGGGTGCTGCCGGGGCGGGGGCACTGGGCGCGGGGGCGGCATTGGCGGCGGGCGCAGGCGCGGGCTTGGGCGTCTGGCCGGTCTGCGTGGGCCGCGTGCCCTTCCATGAAATGGCGTCCATGATCTTGCTGAAAATGCTCATCTTGCGCTCCTGCGTGGGGTTACATCACAGGCAACCGGCAGCGGCGGCATTGTGTTCCGGGAGCAACCGGCGCGGGTGACGTAAACCCACCCCCAGCCCCTCCCGCAAGCGGGAGGGGAGAAATTCAGGAACAGCCCCTCCCGCTCGCGGGAGGGGAGCGAGACTTGCGGCTCCGCAGGAGACGTTAGTCGCAGCGGGGAGGGCATCCGGCCTCTCGTGCTTGGCCGAAGCCGCACGCCACAAACCATTTTCCTACAAGCCCGCGAATAAGGCAGGGTCAGCCGCATGGACCGGCCCTCAATTCCCCCCGCATTCAC
>JAZKBJ010000035.1:3664-18252 GCA_040388685.1 Pseudomonadota bacterium | reverse complement strand
TCGACCGTCCGGTCCGCCCGCTGTTCCCCGAAGGTTTCTACAACGAAATCAACGTGATCTGCCAGGTTCTCAGCTATGACGGCGAGACTGAGCCAGACGTATTGGCGATGATCGCAGCCTCGGCTGCGCTGACCATCTCGGGCGTTCCTTTCATGGGCCCGATCGGCGCTGCCCGCGTCGGCTTCAAGGATGGCGAATACCAGCTGAACCCGTCGCTTTCCCAGGTTGCCGAAGGCCGCCTCGACCTCGTCGTGGCTGCGACTGACTCTGCCGTGATGATGGTGGAATCGGAAGCCAAGGAACTGACCGAGGAAGAAATGCTCGGCGCCGTGATGTTCGCCCATGACGAAATCCGCAAGGTCGTCGGCGCGATCATCCAGTTGGCTGAAAAGGCCGCTAAGGATCCGTGGGACGTTGATCTGTCGGACAATACCGCCGACATCAAGAAGAAGCTCAAGGACATTGTCGGCAAGGACGTTGCCGCCGCTTACAAGCTGACCGACAAGTCGGCCCGCTCGAACGCGCTCAACGACGCCCGCGCAAAGGCGAAGGCTGCGTTCTCGGACGAGACCCCGCAGACCCAGATGGTCGCCATGAAGACCATGAAGAAGGTCGAAGCGGACATCGTTCGCGGCGCCATCCTCGCAGACGGCACCCGCATCGACGGCCGCACGACCACGCAGGTCCGCCCGATCGAAGCCATGGTTGGTTTCCTGCCGCGCACGCACGGTTCGTCGCTGTTCACCCGCGGTGAAACGCAGGCGATCTGCACCACCACGCTGGGTACCAAGGACGCAGAGCAGATGATCGACGGCCTCGACGGCTTGTCGTATCAGCGCTTCATGCTGCACTACAACTTCCCGCCTTACTCGGTCGGTGAAGTCGGTCGCTTCGGCGCTCCGGGCCGCCGCGAAGTTGGTCACGGCAAGCTGGCATGGCGCGCACTGCACCCGGTGCTGCCGACCAAGGACGAATTCCCGTACACGATCCGCGTCCTTTCGGACATCACGGAGTCGAACGGTTCGTCTTCGATGGCGACCGTTTGCGGTGGATGCCTTTCGATGATGGACGCCGGCGTTCCGATCGATCGCCCGGTTTCGGGCATCGCGATGGGCCTGATCCTCGAAGGCGACAAGTTCGCCATCCTGTCGGATATTCTGGGCGATGAAGATCACCTCGGCGACATGGACTTCAAGGTTGCGGGCACTGCCAACGGCATCACCACGATGCAGATGGACATCAAGATCGCGGGCATCACGCGCGAGATCATGGGCAAGGCGCTCGAGCAGGCCAAGGAAGGCCGTGCACACATCCTTGGTGAAATGACCAAGGCTCTGGGTGAAGCGCGTACCGAACTGTCGGCGCACGCTCCGCGCATTGAATCGCTTCAGATCGACAAGTCGAAGATCCGTGACATCATCGGCACCGGCGGCAAGGTCATCCGCGAGATCGTCGCCACCACCGGCGCCAAGGTCGACATCGACGATGAAGGTCTGATCAAGATTTCGTCGTCCGACACCGCCCAGATCGAGGCCGCCAAGGCCTGGATCCTCGGCATCGTCGAGGAAGCTGAAGTCGGCAAGATCTACGACGGCAAGGTTGTCAACATCGTCGATTTCGGGGCTTTCGTGAACTTCATGGGCGGCAAGGACGGTCTCGTCCACGTGTCCGAAATGAAGAACGAGCGCGTCGAGCGTCCGCAGGACGTTGTCAAGGAAGGCCAGGCCGTGAAGGTCAAGGTTCTTGAAATCGATCCGCGCGGCAAGGTTCGCCTGTCGATGCGCGTCGTCGATCAGGAAACCGGTGCCGAACTGGAAGACACCCGTCCGGCCCGCGAACCGCGCGAACCGCGCGGTGATCGTCCTGATCGTGGTGACCGTCGCGGTCCTCGCGGCAATGATCGTGGCCCCCGCCGTGAAGGCGGCGGTGATCGTGGCCCGCGTCGCGAAGGCGGTGATCGTCCGCGCCGTGATCGTGAAGACGGTCCGGCTCCCGATCACATGCCGGCGTTCCTCAAGTCTGACGACTGAGGCTAGGCCGACAAGGCTGAAACAGGAAAAGGCCCCGCCGCACGGTGGGGCCTTTTTCGTTGGGCTGGATGGGATCAGGCTGGGAGTGGGCTGGTTGCCTGCCGCTTCACCTTACCGCCAAGCAGTCGCGTCAGAGGTTGTTCGATGTGGCGATGGACCATGATGCCGACGAGGGTTGCAAGTCCGGTCGCCAGCGGAATGATGACCAGTGCTTTCGCGGGATAGCCTGCGAGTGGTGCGACAAGCAGATTGAACGTGGCGTAATGCATCAGGTATATTGCAAAAGAGGCATCGCCCAATGTTGCAAGGAACATCATCGGGCGACTGTCGGGCGATGGCAGCTTTGACTCCGCGCCAAGCGCTCCACCGATGATCAGGAGAGCGGGGACGGTGACTGCCAGCGTGTAGTTGGGCGAACTGGTGTTCGCAAACCACGCCATCAGGGCAAATCCGAGTGGCATGGTCCAGGCGGGCAAGCGGAATCTCGTCCACGCGATGACCATGCCGCCAGCAAAGTTCAGCAGGCCCGGGTGTGCATAGAACGACGCCAGAGGATTGCCGGGGCCCAGCGCGGCCACTGGTCCGACAAGGCAAAGGACTCCAACTGTAAGCCACATCGCCCATTCTCGCGGCAAGACCATCGCGGCTGCGAACAACAGATAGAACGCCATTTCGAGATAGAGCGTCCAGCCCACATCCAGCACCGGCCCCACTGCCTTTGCCGTATCATTCACGACCATCGGCAGGAACAGAAGCGACGGGACAAGGCGTTGCTAGTCGCCAGGATCGGTCATTCCTGCCGCAAACAGGAACAATGTGGCCACCCAGTATAGCGGAACGATACGAAGCAGCCGCCGCCGGATGAAATCGCCTGGATCGTTGGGGCGCTTCGCCGTCGACACGACCATGACAAATCCGGAAATTACGAAGAATATCGCAACCCCATGCTTCATCCACTGGACGCTGCCTCGCGGCAAGTCGGCGACCATGCCATAGCTGAAGATGTGATAGACCACGACCATCAGCGCGGCGATGCCACGCAGGTAGTGGATCGACCGGAAGTGCTGCTGCGATATCGGATGATCCCCGGCCATTCCCAAGGTCTAGGATCAACCGGTCTAAAATTTGGTAAATCCGGAGTTTACGCCGACTGCGCGGACACTTTCGTCGTGGTTGCTTTTCCGGTGCTTTGCGCCCATGGCGATGTCATCGATGAAATGACCACTGTAGGCATCATCGGCTGAGAGACCTCACGCGCTCCCGCTTACCAGCCGGGAGCCTCGCATGGATCTCAATCTTCTTTACTCGCAGCATCAGCACGCCCTGATGCGGGCGAAGTCCAGCACCAGCAAGACTTGCCGCACACGCCACCTCGCGTCTGCAGGCTCGTTCGCGCGACGTATCCAGACCTGGCAGTTGTCCGAGGGCGCAAATGCGGCCGGAAGCTGGACAAACGCCCTCGACGATATCGATTTTGCCGAAAGGATCAGCGCATGAGCCGCGCCATGAACATCAGTCTACCCGAAGCCAAGGTCCGTGCCGCTTGTGAAAAGGCCAAGGTTTCGGTCAGCGTGCTGGAAACGCTGCCTTCGGGTGGAACGCGCCTTGTCTGCACCCGGGAAGAAGGCGCGGAGGAAATGCGCGTGATCTTCCGCACAAACATGATCGAGGGCAACGTCAAGCGCTATACCTTCCAGCGCAGCCAGAATTCAAATTACGCCTGATCTTCACGCGGGGTGCGCTGAATCAGGCAGCATCCTGTAGCGGTGGCGGTTCCTGTCCCGCAAAAATGATCTGATTGCGCCCACCCTGCTTCGCGGCATAAAGCGCTTCGTCGGCAGCGCGCAGGGCATCGCTGCGCGATGGGTAGGCGAATACGTCGGCTATCCCGCCAGAGAACGTGACCCGGCCGAACGGCATGTCGTTTGCCCAGTTTACCAGCCTGCGCTCGGCGATTTCCTCGCGCGCCGCTTCCAGCCTGTCCCATGCCTGTTGCGGTGTCAGCGCCCTGAAGAGCACGGCGAATTCCTCGCCACCGTGCCGGGCAACGTGGCATCGTGAATCCGAAATTCGGTTGAGGGTTTCGGCCACGACCTTCAGCACGCGATCACCGGCGGCATGGCCGTGTGTGTCGTTGATCCGTTTGAAATGATCGATGTCGCAAAAGGCCACACACAATGGTTCGGCCGCCGCGCTGGCGCAGGCGTGTTCCTTCTCGAACAGCGTTTCGAATGCGCGGCGATTTGGCAAACCGGTAAGGTGATCCTCGTCGGCGACGCGCCGGGCTTCGTCGAGGTTCTTCTGGAGATTGAGCGCCCGCTGTTCCGATTCGTTCAGTTCGTGCTCGATTTCGCGGGTCCGGGTCATCATCGCGCGGGCAAGGCCGGCCAATTCGGTGATCACGACGCCTGCCTTGCTCACCTGCTCCAGATCATCGACATGCTGCTGTAGCGCAGCGCCGTATTCACTGGTGGCATGGCGTGCACTGGTGGTCGTGCGTGAAAAGTCGACAAGGCTATCTTCCAGCCGCGCCATCAATACGGCGAGCAGCTCAGCCGTGCCGTCGCCTTCTTCCTCGCGATAGACGTGTTCCAGCCAGTTGATCGTCACCTGTTGTCCGGATTCTGTCCGTTCAAGGATGAGCTGGGCCACGCGCGGATTTGCCCCGGTGACGCAATCATAGGCAATTTCCAGTGTCCACGGCAACACTTCCAGATCGTGGTCGATCAGGAAATCGGCTACTTTGCCCAAGAGGCGGCGTTTGGCCGGGAGCCATATTTCGCGTGCGGTGGGATCCCTGAAGTTGGCCAATTCGGCAACTGGAGCGTCCTCCACGCTTTCACTGTCGGCGGTAAGGCCAAGCCATTTCATCAGTCGAGAGCGCGATCCGCGCGCGGGGTCATCCTGGGTCATGTCCAGAAGGACGGCGGGCGTGAGGCGGTGTTAACCACGCTCACGCCCGCAAATAGTCCGTTACGGACCTGTTTCGCAGCAAACGCTGTGCAAGATCAGCGTACGCGCGGTCCACCAAACGGCATCGGCGGCGGCGGACGGCGATGGCCGCGTGGCAGCTGGGCCTGATAGGCGCGGCCGCAATGCTCTACGCAATAAGGGAAACCGGGGTTCACCTTTTCACCGCAGAAATGGAAATCGGGTTCACCGGGATGTCCCATCGGCCACCGGCAGATGCGATCGTTGAGATCGAGCAGGCTGGTCTTTTCCGAGATTTCGGGGCTCGGTCTGGCAGGAACAAGCCGGCGCGGCGGCGCAGGCGGGATCGGTGCCTGCTGGTCACCTGGTCCCTGACGCAGAAAGCCGCCGGGGCCGACCGACACGATTCGGGGTGACGGCTTGGGCATTGGAGGCGTGTCGGCATCGCTATCGGATGCTTCGACGCGCGGCTCTGGTGTGGGCGCCGCAGCGCGGGGGGCAGGGGCTGCGACAGGCGCTGGCGCAGGACGCGCAGGGGCTGCCATTTTCGGTTCGGGCGAAGGTGCTGCTGCTGGCTTGACTGCCTTGGGTACTGGCGCTGCAGTGGGAGCTTCGGCCTTGTCGTTGGCTTTCACCGGGGATGGACGCGCTTTCAGGCCAAGCCGGTGGGCCTTGCCAATCACGGCATTGCGGCTGACTCCGCCCAGTTCTTCAGCGATCTGGCTTGCGGTTGAACCGCCTTCCCACATCTTGGTAAGCTTCTCGATGCGTTCTTCGGTCCAGCTCATGCCTTCAAGCGTCCTTCATGCGGCGGGCAGGCCCGGCCGGTAAAATCCTGTCCGGGCCGGGCCCGGTCGGCAATATCTTGCCATTCACCAGCCCGCGCGATACCGCGACAGGCATGGCCGATCAACTGCAGCCCCGAGATGGGGCCATCACCCGCAACGCCGGAAACTTCACCCCACCCGGACAGCCGGTGTTTCGCAGTTTCAACAGTTTGGGGCTGTGGACCCTCTATATGAAGGAAGTGCGGCGTTTCTTCAAGGTCCAGACCCAGACGATCTGGGCACCTGCGGTCACGACGCTCCTTTATCTGATGATATTCACGCTCGCGCTTGGCGGCGGTGCAGGCGGCACGCGCATGGTTCTGGGCGTTAACTTCGCCAGTTTTGTCGCGCCCGGGCTGATCGCGATGGGCATGATCAACAATGCCTTCGCCAATTCCAGCTTCAGTCTGCTTGGCGGCAAGATCCAAGGCACTATCGTCGATTACCTGATGCCACCGATCAGCACGGGCGAGCTGATGGCCGCGCTTGTTGGCGCTGCGGTGACCCGGGCGGTGCTCGTCGGTTTCGCGGTGGCGGGGGCCATGCTGCTTTGGCCGGGGGTGAGCCTCGCCGTCGCGCACCCATGGGCGGTCGTCTGGTTTGGATTGATGGGCTCGATCCTGCTGGCGCTGATCGGCGTCCTGACCTCGATCTGGGCGGAAAAGTTCGATCACAACGCTGCGGTCACCAATTTCGTCATCACGCCGCTCTCGATGCTTTCGGGCACGTTCTACGTGATCGACAACCTTGCACCTGCGTTTCAGGCGGTCAGCCGGATGAACCCGATCTTTTACGTGATTTCAGGCTTCCGCTTCGGTTTTCTTGGTCAAAGCGACATCGGCGATACGAACACGGCGGTATTGCATGGCGCCCTTGGCTTGGGGCTGCTTAACCTCGTAATCGGAGGCCTGCTTTACGCCTTGCTGCGATCTGGCTGGAAGCTCAAGAACTGACAGCGAGAAGCGTCAAAACCCCTTGATACTCAATGTGACAGGCTGCGGCGCAGGCGATAGCGCCCGTTGCGGAAACCTTCGAACATCTCGTCAAGAGACGGGTGATCGACCGGCCCTGCCTCGGCATCACCAAGCAAGTTCTGCTGGCTGACATAGGCCACGTAACTGCTCTCGTCATTTTCGGCGAGCAAATGGTAGAACGGCTGGTCGCGGATCGGCCGCAAGTCTTCCGGAATCGATTCGTACCATTCCTCGCTGTTGGCGAAGACCGGGTCGACGTCGAACACCACGCCGCGGAATTCGAACGTGCGATGGCGCACCACGTCACCGATCGAAAAGCGTGCCGATGAGACGGGAGGGGCCGAAATATCGCGTCCAGCCTGAGGCGAAAAGAAACTCGCACGATCCATATCCCGGCATATAGGCGCAGGGCTTTGCGCAAACAAGCGAGGTCGTGGAAAAGGTGGCAGCTTTTCGCTTGGCAAGCGCGAATCCATGCGCTAACGGCGCTCTTCCTCGACCGGGACGGCCCTTACGGGCCACCCAACGACACTTCGCGGAGAGGTGGCAGAGTGGTCGAATGCACCGCACTCGAAATGCGGCATACGGGTGACCGTATCCAGGGTTCGAATCCCTGCCTCTCCGCCAAGTGACCTTCCTGTCAGCGTCCGCTAAGCTCCAGAAACGCCCGGATGCAGGCTGCTCGAGGCGCGATTGGCTTTACCGTCACGCCGCGTTTGCTTGCATGGGGCTTGGCTTAGTTACCGTCTGCATCGACTGTGAAAACCATTGGCCTTCCACGGGATTCAGGCTCCCATCCGGCGTGTAGCGCAGCCAGAATTCCGCGCGACACGATCGCGTCGCTGATCTGGAGGCGGCCGCGTTGCAAACCCTTTAGCAAGCGCTTTGGTGGAGGAAATTCCAGCAAGGCACCCCGCTGGGTATGCTTTTGCAGCAGCGCGATGGTCATGCCTTTCCAACCATCGGACTCGCTCCACTGCGGTTCGCTCCGCAACTCCCAGTCATAGTGCAGTCCGCCGACTTCGACAGTTCCGGAAAATCTGTGACTAATGCTCATCTTGTCACGCCTAGCAGGTCTGGGGCCACAAACCACCGCATAGACGCCAAACTTGCGCCTTCGCTTGCTGCACGCTTCGCTTATTTCGATTGGGCCCCTAGATCGCAGGTGCTCGATCATGCGGGGGGCGCACCTGCATGGGCAGGATCGAATTGGAGCGTCCGGGTCGGCGGGCACTATTCGTCCATCAAGCGGCCTACGCTGTCTCGGACCCGGCACAACGCAGCGTCGACCGGTGAGGTCTCGCCAAGCAAGGCGAAAGTGCCATTCATGGCGAAGACGCAGTGGCCATGGACGCTCGCCAACAGGGATCGGGTAAGAGCTTCTGCTTCGTTTTGACGGGTCGGCGGAAGCGCCTGACGGACTTCGGCAATCACGATGTCGAATATCGCGCGCACTTCGGCCTGGTAGCTTTCGGGAGGAGTGGTGTCCTCGGGCAGGCGGAAGTCGTAGATGGCTGCCCAGGCGTGACGGTGATTGGTGGCAAATTCGAAATAGGCGATGATCGCATGGCGCAAGCGGTCCACTTCCACGCCCGCAAGCCGCCGCAGCAGATGGTCGCGCCACAGCGCGAGCGTGCGACCGTTGATCGCAAGGATCAGCGCATCATAGCTGCCGAACACGTTGTAGATCGTGCCGATGGTATAGCCGATACGTTTGGCCACCTCGCGCGCGGAAAAGTGCGCGAAGCCCACTTCATCCATGTGTCTGTGTCCGGCTGTCACCGCGATCTCGCGCAGTTCCTCGCGGCTGTGATCCGATCTGCGTCCCATGCATGACGCTGTAATCCTGAAAATGAACAGCGTCCAATATTTTAATTGAACAATGTATATTTTCGACGTAGTCCTCCGAGTCGGAACAGGGCATCGGCCCTTAACCCTGCTGGAACCCTTGTTCCGGTATGGCAGCATCGAATACGCGAAAGGTGCCTATGTCCTCCCCAGATTTCAGCTTGCTGGTCAAGCGTCGCTTCGGACCGATCTTTACGGTCCAGTTCCTCGGCGCGTTCAACGACAACCTGCTGAAATTCGCGATGCTGTTTCTGGCGAACTTCGGGATTTTCGCCACTGACCCTGCCCATGCAAAGCTGCTGGCGGCGATTGCCACGGGCCTGTTCATCCTGCCCTATTTCCTGTTTTCGGCACTGGCGGGACAATTGGCCGATGCGGTCGATAAGGCGAGGCTGATCCGCTGGATCAAGGGTGCGGAAGTCGGCATCATGGCGCTGGCGCTCGGCGGTTTCTGGTTCCTGTCGATCCCCCTGTTGCTGACCAGCCTGTTCCTGATGGGGCTGCACTCGACCTTGTTCGGGCCGGTCAAATACTCGATCCTGCCGCAGCATCTGCGCGAGGGCGAGGTCATGGGCGGCACCGGCCTGATCGAGGGCGGTACGTTCCTTGCCATTCTTGGCGGCCAGTTGCTGGCCGGCGTCATCCCGCCATGGGAGGCCGGAATTGCCGCGATGGCGATTGCGCTTGTCGGCTTCGGGTTCAGCTTTGCGGTTCCTGCCGCGCCGCCCAGCGGCAGTTTCCACCACATTGACCGCAACCTGTGGCGCGCGACGAAAGCCATCCTCGGCACTGCGCGCGAAGGACGGGGCGTTTGGCTCTCGATCCTGGGCATCAGCTGGTTCTTTGCTGCAGGTGCGGTGCTGGTGAGCGAATTCGCCCCGCTGGTTGCAGGCACGCTTGCCGCCCAGCAGGAGGTCGCGACGCTGTTTCTCGTGGTGTTCTCGGTCGCTATCGCCATCGGCTCGCTGATCGTGAACCGTTTGCTGAAGGGCGAGGTGTCGGCGCGCTACGTGCCTATTTCCGCGCTCGTCCTCGCGGGTGGCCTGATCGACCTGTGGATCGCCACCAGCGGTTTTGAAGTACGCACGGCGGGCGCATCCACCGCGCAGTTCCTTGCTACGCCCGGTGCATGGCACATTCTGATCGACCTTGCCGTGATTGCGGTTTCAAGTGGCATGTTCATTGTGCCGCTTTACGCGATCCTTCAGGTCGCCAGTCCCGAGGACAAGCGCTCGCAGATCATCGCGGCCAACAACGTCGTCAACGCGGGCCTTACCGTCGTCGCGGTTCTGGCCATCACCGGTCTGCTGGCGGCGGGCGTCGATGTCCCCGGCCTGATCGGCGCATTGGGCTTCGCCACATTGTTCGTCGCGCTCGCCTCGGTATGGCTCCTGCCCGAAACGCTGTTCAAGGACGTGATCCGCCTGACTTTGCGCGTGCTTTACCGCGTCGAAGTCAGCGGCATGGAGCACATGCCCAAGCCGGGTGAGCGGGCTGTCGTTGTCGTCAACCATGTCAGCTTCCTCGATGGCGTGCTGCTCGGCGCATTCCTGCCCGGCAAGCCCACTTTCGCGGTCAACACCCAGATCGCGCGCTCGGTGTGGATCAAGCCGTTCCTCAAGCTGTTCCGCGCCTTCCCGGTCGATCCGACCAATCCCATGGCGGCCAAGGCGATGGTCAAGGCGGTCAAGGAAGGCCGCACCCTCGTGATCTTCCCCGAAGGCCGCATCACCCGCACCGGCGCGCTGATGAAGGTGTTCGACGGTCCCGGCATGGTGGCCGACAAGGCAGACGCACCGATCATCCCGGTGCGCCTCGATGGGCCGCAGTACACGCGCTTCAGTCGCATGCAGGGCAAGGTCCGTCTGCGCTGGTTCCCCAAGGTCACGCTGACCGTCCTGCCGCCGCGTCGCTTCGCCATCGAGGGCGAGATGACCGCCCGCCAGCGCCGCGCCATCGCGGGGCGCCGACTCTATGACGAGATGAGCGCGATGATGTTCGCCACGTCCGACACGAACCGCACATTGTTCAGTGCGCTTGTCGAAGCGCGCGAGATCCATGGCGGCAAGGCGATGGTCGTGGAAGACGTGAAGCGCGAGCCGATGAACTATGACAAGCTCGTCGCGGCCACCACGCTGCTCGGCAAGCGCCTTGCCAATGGCACCGCGCAAGGCGAGGTCGTCGGCCTGCTCATGCCCAACGTGAACGGGGTGGTCGCCGCGTTCTTTGCGCTGCAATCCATCGGCCGGGTGCCCGCCATGCTCAACTTCACGGTAGGCGTCGCCAATATGCGCTCGGCCTGCACGACCGCCGCGATCCGCACTGTTGTGACCGCACGGGCTTTCGTCGATCAGGCCAAGCTGCATGACGTGATCGCCGCGCTGGAATCCGACGGCATCCGTATCGTCTGGCTAGAAGACCTTGGCGCCACCATCGGCACATTCGAAAAACTGCGCGCGCTGGTTGGCGTCGGTCGCGCCGAACGCCGCCACCTGAAACTCGGCATCGCGCCAGAAGCGCCTGCGGTGATCCTGTTCACCAGCGGCTCCGAAGGCGTGCCCAAGGGCGTCGTCCTCACCCACCGCAACCTGCTGTCGAATTGTGCCCAGCTTGCCGCGCGGATCGACTTCAACGCGAGCGACATCGTGCTCAATGCCTTGCCGGTGTTCCACTCCTTCGGCCTGACCGGCGGCACGCTGCTCCCGCTGCTCAGCGGCATCCGTGTGGTGCTCTATCCCAGCCCGCTGCATTACCGCATCGTGCCTGCCCTGGCCTATGACGCCAATGCCACGATCATGTTCGGGACCGATACGTTTCTGTCGGGCTATGCCCGCATGGCCCATGGCTACGACTTCTATTCTCTGCGTTACATTTTCGCAGGGGCCGAGAAAGTGCGCGACGAAACGCGCAGGACATATGCCGAAAAGTTCGGGCTGCGCATCTTCGAAGGCTATGGCGCAACCGAGGCCGCGCCGGTCATCGCCGTCAACACACCGATGCATTTCCAGGCCGGAACCGTGGGCCGCGCGTTGCCAGCCGTCGAAACCCGGCTTGAGGACGTTCCCGGTATTGCCGAGGGCGGCCGCCTCTACATTCGCGGCCCCAATGTCATGGCGGGGTATTACCTCGCGTCTGACCCCGGAAAGCTTCAGCCCCCGCACGAAGGTTGGCACGATACTGGCGATATCGTCACTGTCGACGAGGCTGGCTTCATCACCATCCGTGGCCGCGCCAAGCGCTTTGCCAAGATTGGCGGCGAAATGGTTTCGCTCCCGGCGGTTGAAGGTTATGCCGCCAAGGTCTGGCCCGGTCTTGACCATGCCGTGGTCACCCGGCCGGACCTGAAGAAGGGCGAGCAGCTTGTCCTGTTCACCACCGCGCCGGACGCTGGCCACAAAACCTTGCAGGCATGGGCCAAGGCCAATGGCGTGACCGAGCTGATGATCCCGCGCGACATCCGGATCGTGGAAGCGCTGCCCGTGCTCGGCACCGGCAAGCTCGATTACGTGACGATGGGCGAAATGGCTCTGCAATCCCCGGTCAATGCCGGTCAGGCACAGGACGACGACGCGGAAGTCTTTCAGGACGGCTGATATGCACCGCAGTTTGCGTGAGCGGCAGATACCACCAAAAATTGAACGCTGTATATTTATCTATTGAACATTGTCCAATTTCAATGCAGAACACACGCATTGAGGATGAGCGATAACATGATCAGCCGTTTCACCATTGCCGGTTGGGGGAGCTATCGCCCGCGCGGGATCGTCTTGTCGCAGGACCTGGACAGCCGTCATGACCACGCTCCCGGCTGGACCGAGGCCGAGTTCGGCATTTCCGCCCGCCATGTCGCGTCGCCTGATGAAACAACGTCGGCCATGGCAGCAGCGGCGGCTCGCACCGCTCTCGACCGGGCTGGTTGGGATGGTCCGCCCGATGTCATCATCGGCGGGTGCGGGGTCATGGAACAACCCATCCCATCGACCTCGGTTCTGGTGCAGGACCGCCTTGGCTTCGGCCGCTCGGGCGTACCGTGTTTCGATGTCAACCAGACATGCCTGTCCTTCGTCGCCGCGCTTGATGTGGCGGCAATGGGCATCGCCGCCGGTCGCTGGCGGCGGGCGCTGGTGTTTGCCAGCGACATCGCTTCCGCTGGTCTCGATCCGGGAGCGCCGAAAACCCGCTCGATCTTTGGTGATGGCGCGGCTGCCGTGGCAATCGAAGCGTGCGATGATCCGCAGCGCGGAATGCTCTCGATGGCCAGCGTGACCCTCGGCGCGCATCACCGGCTGGCGCAATTGCGGGCCGGTGGCACGCGGCTGCGCGTGGCGGAAGGATACGAGGCGCTGGTTGCGGGATCGCATTTCGAGATGGATGCCTTCGGTATCTTCAAGGCCGCCGCGAAGGCTCTGCCCGGCGTGATCGGTCGTGCGCTGGCCGATGCAGGGCTGTCGCATGACGATATTGCCTGCGTTATCTGCCATCAGGCCAGCGCTCCGGGCGTTGCCCACGTCAAGCGCCTGTTCGCGCCGCGAGGCGACCGGGTGGTCGATATCTTCGCCACCACCGGCAACCAGATCGCCGCCTCGATACCTACCGTTCTCGCCCATGCATTGGATACCGGCCGTGCAAAACCGGGCGATGCCCTATTGTTGCTCGGCACTGCCGCCGGGATCAGCGCGACCGCCATGGTTCTGCGGCTTTGAGCGCGCGACGCATTCTCGTCACCGGAGCAACCGGCGGACTCGGCCTTGCCATCGTGCGCGAGGCCTTGGCTCGTGGGCATCGCGTGGTGGCGACTGGGCGGTCGCCGGTTGCGGGCGAAGCCTTGCAGGACATGGGGGCCGAATTCGTGCCGATGGACCTTGCCGGCGATCATGCTGCAGCTGTGCCGGTGCTCGACGGATGCGACAGCGTCATCCATGCTGCGGCCCTTTCGGCCAGCTGGGGCCCTGCGTGCGATTTCGTGAAAGCGAACGTCACCATGACCCGGCGATTGCTGGATACGGCGGGACGAAAAGGGGTGCAGCGCTTCGTCTTCGTCTCCTCCCCATCGATTTTCGCGGCCTATGCCGACCGCGTCTCGATCGGCGAAAATGACGCGCCGACAGCCAGACCGCTGAACCTTTACGCGCAGACCAAGCTGGCTGCTGAAAGGCTGGTGCTGGCACCGCGCGGCGATACCATGGCTTGCTGCGCGATCCGGCCCCGTGCGCTTGTTGGACAAGGCGACCGCGTGATGCTGCCCCGTCTGGCACAACTGGCGCGGCGCGCGCGCATGCCGCTGCCGGGGGGCGGAAAAGCGCTGATCGAACTGACCGACCTGCGCGATGCGGCATGGGCAGTCTGCGAGGCCGAAGAGCGCGCGCCGTCGCTTGCGGGCCGCGCAATCAACATCTCTGGTGGCAAGCCAATCGCCGTGCGCGACGTGGCCAAGCATCTGGCGGCAAGCCTTGGCGAACATCCGCGCCTCGTCACGCTCCCGCTCTGGCTGGCACGTCCGCTGGCTGCGGCCATGGAGTCGGTAGCGCATCTTCGGAGCTCACAAAACGAACCGGTGCTGACGCGCTATACACTCGCCACGATGGGCTGGACGCAGACCTTCGATCGGGAACCGGCGCAGCGTCTTCTGGGATACAGACCGCGCCATGATGCGCTCGAAAGCCTGCTGGCCGAAGCCCGCAAGCTGGCCTCGGAATGAGACGCGTCGGCTTCCGTTGGCTGGAACGTGGCTCCTGCCGCCATCCCGAGCGCATGACGATTGCGGGTGGCAGTCTGTGCGCCGTGGATTTTCCCGCGATGGTCGGCATCATCGATCATCCGCAGCGCGGATTGTTCCTGTTCGACACCGGTTACGACCCGGCTTTCCTCGAAGCGACGCGGCCATTTCCCGAACGGCTCTATCGCTGGACCACGCCGGTTTCCATCGGAGACCGCGAGCGCTGGCAGGACTGGCTCCATCACCACGGCGTCGACGAGAC
>JAZKBJ010000035.1:0-3654 GCA_040388685.1 Pseudomonadota bacterium | reverse complement strand
TGTCGCAGGGATGCGGCACCTTGCGCATCGACCGGTCCATTGTGCCCGCGCAGGCCTTGCCAAGCTACGTTTACCGGGCCGGTTCGCCCGCGTCAGAAACGGCCTGCTCGCCGAACTGGTGCCGCAGGAAATCGACGCCCAAGCGCGGTTCTTTGAAGATGCCCCCAATGCCGCATTGCCGACCGCCTTTGCGCCTTTCGCGGAAGGCCGCGATATCCTTGGCGATGGCAGCCTGATGGCCATCGAACTGCCCGGACACTGCGCCGGTCACTGGGGTCTCGCGTTTGAAACGCATGAGGGCCGACCCGTCCTGCTGGCCGCAGACGCGGTCTGGTCCGGGCGCTCGATTGCCGAGAACCGGCCACCTCCGCGCCTGACCACGGCACTACTGGGCGACACACGCCGTTATCGTGCAACGCTGGGCATGCTCAATGCTGCGGCGC
The DNA here is from genome assembly GCA_040388685.1 of Pseudomonadota bacterium. Lineage (GTDB taxonomy): Bacteria > Pseudomonadota > Alphaproteobacteria > Sphingomonadales > Sphingomonadaceae > Novosphingobium. Next base: position 3,211 of record JAZKBJ010000035.1, on the reverse strand, counting down.
GTGCAAACCGGGAATTGACCATCCTGCCCTCACATTGCGCCAGCAGTGCAAGGGCGTTGCGCGGCGAAGACGATGCAAACTAAGCGCGTCCTCGCATCGTGGCTGCGCACGCGCCGCGCGATGGCGCTTTCAGCGGCAGATCTTCGCGCACTTCGCCAGCGGCAATGGGCAAAGCTTCAGCCAGCCTTGGCGCGAACGCCCGCTCTTGCCGCCCATGCAGGCAAGCCGCTGTCGCAATTCCCGATCACGCCGATAGCGGCGCTGCGCGGCGATTACGGCGCTTGGAACAGTCTCGGGCTGGGAGACGCCGATCTGCGCAAGTTGGCCGACGCTTCCGAGAGCGGTGAGGGGGGCGAAGACCTGACGGCAGGATGGTCCACCGGCAGCAGTGGCGGCGCGCGCGGGCTGTTTGTCGCCAGCACGTCCGAACGTGCGGATTACATCGGGCAAAGCCTCGCGCGGCTCCTGCCCTTCAGCGCCCTGTTGCGGTCGCAGCGTCTGGCGCTCCATCTACGCGCGAGCAACGCGCTCTACAGCGATGCCGGAGGGAAGCGCCTGCGCTTTGCCCACTTTCCGCTCGACCGGCCGATCCACGAGACGGCGGCCGCGCTGGCACACTATTCTCCGACCATTTTGATCGCACCGCCATCAAGGCTGTTGGCACTCGCGCGTGCAGGAAGCTCCTTGCCCCAGTTGCAGTTTCTGTTCGTCGGCAGCGAACCGATGAGCGATGCAGAGCGCGACTGCATTGCCGTGCATTTCGGCATGAGGCCGAGGGCTATTTTCCAGGCGACCGAAGGCTTTCTTGGTGCGGAATGTCGGGAAGGAAAGCTGCACCTCAACGACCATGCGCTGGAAATAGAGCTTCATCCCTTGCCGGGAACCAACGGGTTTTACCCGGTCATCACCGACCTGAGGCGCGCCAGCCAACCCATCGTGCGCGTGGCCGGTGACGACTTCATCGAACTTGACGATCAGCCGTGTCGCTGCCGCTACGCAGGACGGGTCATCCGGGCCGTACAAGGGCGCGTGACCGACATCTGGCATATTTCCGGTCACCGCATCACCCCGCCACAGGTTGTCGCTGCGGTGGAAGCGGAGTTGGGCGCGCTCTGGCGCTGGCAAGCCGTGGCAGGCGCGGACCATACTGGTCTGTCGGTGCAGCCCGATTGCCCGCCCGAAGTCGCCCGGCGCGCTTGTGCTGCGCTGGAACGACTGACCGGGCGATCCGTCACGTTCAGCCGCGATCTTCCCGAATGGACGGGGCCAAAGCGGCGCAAGGTGGTGTGGGCTGATGGCTAGCGCGGTCCTCATCACCGGCGCGCGCTCCGCAGCAGCTCTCGATCTTGCCCGCGATTTCACGGCAATTGGGTGGGATGTCCATCTGGCCGACTGCGTGACGTCGCGCATGGCCCGCTGGTCCCGCCTTGGCGCCTCACACCACCGCTACCCATCGCCGCGCACGCATCCTCAGGCGTTCCGTGGTGCGATCATGGAATTGGCAACACGCCACGCCATCGATCTGGTCGTGCCGACCTGCGAGGAGGTTTTCCACCTTGCCGCCCCGTCGCTCCATGGCCTGCTGGGGGACAGATTATTCGCGCCCGACCTGCCGACTCTGCGCGGCCTGCATGACAAACTGGCGTTCGCGCGCTCCTGCCGCGAATGGGGCCTCGCCGCGCCCGAAAGTCATCCGGTCGACGATGCGGTCGCGCTCGCAGACTATGTCGAAACGGCAAGCGAGTGGGTATTCAAACCGCGTTTCAGTCGCTTCGGTGACCGTACGCTGATCTCCCCCGATGCCGCTACACTGCGAAACTTGCACATCGACAACGGATCACCATGGCTGGCACAGCAGCGCATTCATGGTGAGGAAGCCTGTTTTCAGGCCGTGGCGCGCAAAGGGCGCGTGGTTGCCTTTGCGGCGTACCGCTCAGGCTGGCGGCTCTCCGGTGGTGCCAGCTACGCCTTCGAGCCGCTGGACTCTGGCCGCAGTGCGATGCTCCGCGATATTGCCACGACAATCGCCGCGCGCGCGCCCATCAATGGGCAGTTCGCCTGCGACGTGATGTTCGACCGTCATAGGCGGCCCTTCCTGCTGGAATGCAACCCACGGGCGACAAGCGGCCTTCACCTGCTCGCCGGGCAGGGCGAGCTTGCCAAGGCGATTGCGGGGGCGAGGCCGGGGATAGTTGAACCACATTCCGGCGCAGCCCGCCCCGCCTTTCTCGGCGCTGCCATGTGGGTCTTCGGCCTGCCACAGGCATTGCGCGAACGCCGCCTTCAGGAATGGCGGGCCATGATGACAACGGGTCACGACGTCATTTCGCGCCCCGGTGATCGTGCGCCATTGGCCGGTGCGATGGTCGATGCCGCCACGTTTTCGCTCAAGGGATTGGCGCGCGGCATTTCGACAAATGCCGCAACGACCCGCGACATCGAGTGGAACGGAGAGGATCTGGAGCCATGAGTTTTCCGGAAAGCGTGCGCAACGCCTGGCACATGGTCGCGCTGGCAAAGGACATCCGCCCCGGCACCGTGCGGAAGGTCGAGCTGTGCAACACGCCCATCGCACTGTTCCGTAACGCCGAAGGCTGGGGCGCGCTGGTCGATCGCTGTCCTCACAGGAACTACCCCTTATCCGAGGGGCGAGTCACGCGCGGCGGGCTGGAATGCCCCTATCACGGCTGGCGTTTCGGACGTGATGGCACCTGCCTTGAAGTCCCCGGCTGTGCAGTGGAAACGGCAAGAGACTGGCGACTGGAAGCCAAGCCCTTGCGCGTGATCGAACGCCACGGAGGCATATTCGTGGCGCTCACCGACTCCGCACCCCCCGAACCCGATCTCCCTCCAGATTTCGGCAATCCCGATCTCGACCATTTCTGGTGGCAGCAAGGCACATGGGCGGGGCGGGCGTTCGATGCGGTCGAGAACGTGATGGACCCGTTTCACACGAACCACCTCCACCACGGCTTCATCCGCAGGCGCGACCGGCGCCTGGCCGTGAACCTCATCGTCACCAGCCATGGCGATGGTATCGAAATGGCTATCGAGCAGATGCAGCCCGATCTCGGCCTCATGTCGCGATTCCTTGAAAAGGACAGGGAGCGCAGCGTATCTCGCTACTATCCGCCTTCCATCGTCCAGGCGCGCTGGGAAGGAGCGAAACGGCTGACCCTATGTGTCAACGCCATCTTCACGCCCGCCACAG
>JAZKBJ010000034.1:2963-4719 GCA_040388685.1 Pseudomonadota bacterium | reverse complement strand
AACCGCAAGGGTTCCTTGGGCTCGCCCTATTCGGTGCAGGACTACTACGCGGTCAATCCCGAGTTCGGCACCGAGGCCGATCTCAAGCGCTTCATCGATGCCGCACATGCGCAGGGTTTTCACGTGATCCTCGATCTGGTGGCCAACCACACCGCGTGGGACAACCAGATGGCGAAGCAGCATCCCGATTGGTACGAAAAGGACTGGAAGGGTTCTTTCCGCTCGACGCCGTGGTGGGACTGGTCCGATGTGATCGACCTCGACTGGACCAAGCCGGGCGTGCGCGCCCATGTCGGCAAGGCGATGGAATACTGGGTCCGCAAGGTCGGGATCGACGGCTACCGTGCCGATGTGGCTGGATACGTCCCGCTCGATTTCTGGGAAACCGAACGCGCGCGGCTGGAAAAGATTCGCCCGGTGTTCATGCTCGCCGAATGGAAAAGCTCCGAGCTGACGCGCCGCGCGTTCGATGCGGTCTATTCGTGGGACTGGCACGTGACGATCAAGCAGATCGCCAAGGGCGAAGCCGATGCCACGGCGCTTTACGGCTATTACGCCGAGAACGAGAGCGCCTGGCCCAAGGAAGCGATGCGCCTGACCTATATCGAGAACCACGACAGCAATGCATGGGAAGGCACGACGGCCGAAAACTTCGGCCCCGCGCTGCCCGCATTCGTCGCGCTTTCGTTCACGGGCGAGGGTTTGTCGATGATCCACAACGGACAGGAAGCTTGCAATGAGAAGCGCCTTGCCTTTTTCGAGAAGGACGCGATCGACTGGTCGAAGGGCCAGACTTGCACGATGGGCACTCTGCTGCATGACCTGATCGCCTTCCGCAAGGCCAACCCCGCGCTGGGCAATGCACAGTGGGGCGCCCGGATGAACAAGGTCGAGAACGACAAGCCCAAGCAACTGTTCGCATGGGTGCGGCAGAGCGGCAGCAACAAGGTGCTAGGCCTGTTCAATCTGTCCGCCGAACCGGTGACGGCGAAGCTGGCCGATGCTCTGCCTGCTGGCTCCTACACGGAGTTTGGCACCGGCAAGCAGGTCACCATCGGCGCGGGCGATACAGTGACGCTGCCCGCATGGGGCTATCGCCTGCTGGCGCGCGGCAGCAACTGAACAACAGCCGGGGGGCAATGGGGATGACGGGAAAAAGCGGTAGCTGGGCACTGATCGCGGCATTGGCCGGGTTTCTGTTCGGGTTCGACACGGCGGTGATCTCGGGCGCGGAGCAGGCCGTGCAGAAGGTCTGGGCCATGTCCGATGCGTTGCACGGACTGGCGATCTCGTCGGCGCTGTGGGGCACGGTCATCGGCGCGCTGCTAGGCGGCTGGCCCTCGGACCGCTGGGGCCGCCGCCCGACGCTGATCGCGATTGGCGTGTTCTATGCGATTTCCGCGCTTGGCTCGGCGCTGGCGTGGGATCCGCTCTCGTTCATCGTGTTCCGCGTTCTGGGCGGGCTGGCCATCGGCGTCAGTTCGGTCACCGCGCCTGCCTATATCGCCGAGATCGCGCAGCGCGAGCAGCGCGGGCGGCTGGTCGCGCTGTTCCAGACGATGATCGTGCTCGGGATTCTCGTCGCGTTCCTGAGCAACTTCCTGCTCGGCAACATCGGCCAGATCGCGCCGATCATCGGCCCGATGCTGGTGGCCAATGCCGCGAGCAACGAGCCGATCGCCAACCCCACGAGGGCGAAGAGCATCATCCGCTCCTTGCCGATCTTGTCACCGATGCGACCGATGATCGGGGTGCA
>JAZKBJ010000034.1:0-2953 GCA_040388685.1 Pseudomonadota bacterium | reverse complement strand
CTCGGCAACATCGGCCAGAATGGCTGGCGCTGGATGCTTGGCGTGGTCGCGGTGCCGTCGTTCGCCTATCTGGCCGCAACGCTGCGCATTCCGGAAAGCCCGCGCTGGCTCTATTGCCACGCCGGACGCGAGGCAGAGGCGCGGGCCATCCTGCAGCAGATCAATCCTGCCACAGTCGATGAAACCCTTTCCGCCATCGCCGCCGAAGCGGCCGAGGATTCGCGCACGATCAGCTGGGCGCAGTTTTTCTCAGGCGAATTCCGCCGCCCGATCATGCTCGCTTTCCTGATCGCCATGTTCAACCAGGTGTCGGGCATCAATGCGATCATCTATTATGCGCCGCGGATTTTCGAACTGACCGGTGCGGGCGCGCAAACCGCGCTGCTGGCGACGGTTGGCATCGGACTGGTCAACATGGTGTTCACGCTGGCCGGGCTGATGCTGATCGACCGCGCGGGCCGCAAATTCCTGATGTATATCGGCAGCGCGGGCTACATCGTCTCGCTCGGGATGACCGCATGGGGCTTTGCCAGCGGTCAGTTCGCGCTGGTCCTGCCGTTCATCTTCGCCTTCATCGCGGCGCATGCCGTGGGCCAGGGCGCAGTGATCTGGGTCTATATCAGCGAGATTTTTCCGAGCGTCGCCCGCGCCAAGGGTCAGTCGCTCGGCGCGGGCACACACTGGGTCTTTGCGGCAGGGCTGACGCTGGTCATGCCGGCGATTCTGGCAAGCGTGGCCCCCGCCGCCATTTTCGCGGGCTTTGCCGCGATGATGGTCCTGCAACTGATCTGGGTGCGCTTTGCCATGATCGAAACGCGCGGTCGCAGCCTTGAGGATGTCGCGCGTGAACTGACCCGGCGCTAGCAGGCAGAAGCGGGCAAACAGCCGTCCTGTTGCAGCTGACGCCCGCTTCGCGCTTGTGGCGGTCTGCGTAGCGGCATAGGCTCTGCCGATGCCCGACACCGATACAGTGCCGCAGCCACGCTTCTTCCCGCATGCGGTGATCGAAGATTTCCTTGAGCCTGCGCTGGTCCGGCGGCTGCTGGATCACGTCGAGGCGAATCAGGACCGGTTTACCCCAACAACCGTGCGCCAGACCGACGGAACACGGGTCGATCCGGAGTCGCGTATATCGTTGGGGCTGGAAGACCTTGGCGAATGTCTCGGCCCGGTGTTGCAGCATCTCCATGCCGCCGAACCGATGCTGCGCGCGCGGATCGGCATGGGCGCCTATAAATTCAAGGACATCGAACTACAGATCGCCGCGCACAATGACGGTGGATTTTTCTGCCGCCATGGCGACAGCTACAAGGGCTGGGGCATCGACCGGGTGATCAGCGGCGTGTACTATTTTCATCGCCAGCCCTGCGGTTTCACCGGGGGCACGCTCAGGCTCTACCCCCTCACCGGCGAAGGCTACGAAGAGGTCGCCCCTGCGCACAACAGCCTCGTGGTATTCCCCTCGTTCGTGCAGCACGAGGTTATGCCGGTTACCTGCGCGTCGGGCGCGTTCATGGATTCACGTTTTGCGGTGAATTGCTGGTTTCGCAAGGAGCCGAAACCGCGGGTTTGAGCGCTTATCAGGGTCAGTAACTAAGGCGCGCAAACCCCGGATTTGTTGCAATTGACCGTGCTGGCGCAAGACGTTTGCGTGATGCAGTTGCCGGGTGAGGAACAGCCGCAACTCGCCGCCTGGGCGGGCGTCGGCACCACGATCATCGAGACAATCGGCACTGCGGCCGCAGCCATGCCGAGCGCCTTCATCATGTCACGGCGGCTGTGCGAAACGGGCGGCGTAACCGGTTCCTGCAGCAGATCGCAGCGCGACAGCATGTCGAGCGCACGCCAGACCGCGTCTTCCGAAACCAGATCGCCGGGCAGCAGGGCCTGCAGCCTTGCAACCAGGCCGGCAACAGAAGTCTTGCCATCACAGGCACGCCAGACAGAGGCCGCGAACAGATTGAGGGTGATCGCCTCATCCTTGTTCAGGTCATAGACCAGCACTTCGCCGTCCATGTCGCGCACAACGAGTTCATCGGCACGCGCAAATGGTCTGATCTCAGCTTCCATGTCGGCAGCCCTCCGTTCCGGAAGAGGATGAATTAAACACACCTGAAAGGCAAGCACAGCCGCCTGAAAAAGAACGTTGAACAGCAAGGCATTCTGTATCACGACTTGGTCATGCAGCCCGACCACCGCATGTGCGCCGAACTTGCCGGGGCGGATACCATCTTTTTTGCGGGCTATGGCGCGCGCGTGGGCGTGCGTTTTGCCGATCCGGACCTCGGTGCACTGCTCGCCGTGCGCCCCTCGCCCGGCACGCATCTGGCGGCTCCGGGGAAGGTGGACCGCACACTGTCGGTCTTTCGCAGCGGCGGGCGCTACTGGATTTACGGCGACGATGAAATGAAATGCCAGCCCGAGCGCTTGGCAGACCTGCTCGATGCCTTTGACACGCATTTGCGCGCCACGTTTGCAGAGTTCTCCCGAAAAATGCTGTTCGTCCACGCAGGCGTGGTCGGCTGGAACGGCAGGGCAATCGTCTTTCCCGGTAAGTCTCTTGCGGGCAAGACCACGCTGGTAGCCGAACTGGTCAAAGCCGGGGCCACCTACTTTTCCGACGAATATGCCGTGCTGGACAAGCAAGGCCGGGTGCATCCATTTGCCAAGCCGCTGTCGCTGCGCCCATCGCGCACGGAGCGCCAGCGCGAAACGCCGGTCGAAGCGCTCGGTGGCGAGGCTGCGTGCAAGCCCCTGCCCGTGGGACTGGTCGTGCTTACCCGCTATTGCGATGGGGCAGTCTGGATGCCGGAGACGCTGTCGCCTGCCGAAGGAGTCCTGGCCATCATGGCCAACACCATCGCCGCCCGGCGCTGGCCAAGTCTGGCGGTTTCGGTCATTGGGTCGGTGGCGGACCGGGCGCGGTTCATCCGATCAGACCGGGGCGAGGCTC
>JAZKBJ010000033.1:0-2081 GCA_040388685.1 Pseudomonadota bacterium | reverse complement strand
CTGCAGGTCAGCAACAAGTCTTGGCAGATCGAGCACTTCCGCAATCCGGGGATCGCCTTGCATAGCCTGCAGTTCATCCAGCATCGAATCGCGTTCGCGCATCAGTCGCATGGGCCAGTCCGACGACTGCGCCCCCACGCGCCGTTCATCGCGGACGATGTCGGGCACCCGGCCGCTCAACATGCGCCGCGCGATCCAGCGGTCGACGCCGCCCCGCAAATACTGCTCGTCACCAATCCCTGCGCACAATTCGAGCAGAGGGACATAAGCGGTCGGGTCGCGCATCTCGGTGCCATAAAGCAGCGTATAGCCCAGCGATATCTCCGGCGCACCTGCTAGCAGTCCTGTGACCACATCGTCGCGCCATTGGCGAGCCGAGGCAATGTCATAGTCTTCGAGATCGTGGCCGTCGCGATCTGCGCGGCCCAGCGCGCCACTGCGCCGCGCATAGTCCTCCCGCATCGGACACCACCAGGTAAACGGCGAGGGGCGCCACGGCCGAATGGAATCGATGGCCCGCTTCATTGCCAGGGGAACGTGCGGCATGACCGCCAGCGCGATGAATTTGCGCCATGCGGGCCGCGCGTCATAGCGGTCGGCCAGAAGTTCGCGCATCAGCCGCAGCCAGTTGCCCTTGGCCAGCCATGTCGGAAATCCGGTGAAGCCGTCATAGCTGAAGCTGGCGTTGCCCATGTCGCCGCCAAGCACCACATCCACCCCGTCAGCCGAGGCCTGCTCAAGCGCGGCATGAAACCAGTGGGCATTCATCTCGTTGTAGATCGGCCAGCCCGACATCAACATCGACGATTGCAGCCGCTCGCCAAAGCGCAGATGTGCGCCGTCGATGAAGGTTGGCGCAATTTGCGGATACATGGCGCACAAGGCGCGGACGTGCGGCGATTCATCGCAGAACAGCGTTTCGCTGTCTGTCGGCACCCACCCGGGGGCTGGCACCGAGGTATAGGATCGCAAGATTCGGCCCGGTTGAAGTTGGCTAGCCGCAAAACTGGCGACGGCCTGCGAATCGAGCCCACCCGACAGCAGCACGCCCGGCGACCGTGCCCCTGCGAGCATCGCCGCAGTCGCGCGCTCGAACTGTTCGGTAACAGCCTCGACGTAGTCTTCGTCCTTGTTGAAACGAACGGCGGGAACGTCGAGGACTGACCAGTACTGACGTGTGCTGCGCTCCGCAGGATCGTGCGTGTCAATGCTGGCGGCGGGCACGCGGTGCAGGCCCTTGTACCAGCTCTTTGCCGGCCTCCGCGCATTGAGCAGAAGCCAGTCACCGAGCATGTCATCGTCGATACGCGGCTGATGGCCCAGCGCCATGATCGGTGCAGGAAGCGAGCAAACGACAAGACGGTGCCCGTCGCGCATGACATGGAGAGGCGCACGACTGGTCGCAGACCGTGCCAGCCTTGCCTGCCGACGTTCCGGGAACCACTGCACGACCGCGTAATTGCCGTTGATATGCTTGTCGCAATCGTCGCCAAGTCTTGCATGCATGGCAGCATAGAGTCCGGCCAGATCATGATGCTGACCGATGCCCCAGCGCGCGCAGAGGTCATCCGGATCGTAAATCGTGCCGGACAACAAGGTGTAGCCACCGTTGTCGTGCTGGGTGAAGCCACGGGTCCGTACCTGCACCTTGCGCTCTGGCTGGCCCGCTGCCGCCGCGCGTGTGGCGAAGGCGGCACCCTCAACCGCGCCGTGCAAGACGTCGCCAGCCTTGCCAAGGCGCAGCGCCTGAACGGCCCTGCCCCAATCGTCGTTGAACCACTCCGTGCCCCCGGAAAGGTCGATGGCCGCCAGGATCAGGAGGTCAGGCCCGGTCAACGAAGGCGTCCGGAAACGGCGTGTCCTTGCCAACGGACATGGTCAGAATTGCGCGATAGGATGACCGGTCGCAATGGCCGATCAGCATTTCGCCGCGATGTTCCACCCATGCATGATAAGCATGTTCGCTGGATCGATCGTGGATGTTGAAAGCGATGATGATCTGCGAAAGGATGCCTTCGGCGCGCATGATCCACTGCAACGCGACGGCCTGGGGCAGGCATCGCGAATGGCCCGGCAGTATT
>JAZKBJ010000032.1:5723-6020 GCA_040388685.1 Pseudomonadota bacterium | reverse complement strand
GGATGCATTCGCGGTTGGGCACGGGCAGCATGCCGGGCATCGCCGCGTCAACCAAGCTGACCTGCGTGTTCGGCTCTGCCCCGAACGCGGTGGCCGCGCCGGAAAACAGCTTGGCGTTGGTTGTGATCTGCGCATGGACTTCAAGGCCGATCACGACCTCCCATGCACCGGTGTCGCCCTGGATACGATATTCGCTCATGGTCATGCCCGATAAGGTGTGAGGGGAGGCTTGGAAAGGGGTCAGTGGCCCGCATTCGGCAGTTGCGCCGGCACGAGATTTGTCATCTCGCGCAGTTG
>JAZKBJ010000032.1:2583-5632 GCA_040388685.1 Pseudomonadota bacterium | reverse complement strand
CCACGCCCGGGCGGGCTGTTCGATCAGCTTTGCGAAGGGAATGGCGACGACGAGGCACAGCGCCATGATCGCCAGCTTGGCGATGTCGGCCTGCCAGCCGGGGCCGGTGAGCGCGTCCCCGCCGCCGATGGTTGTCTGCGCGATCGAGACGCCGAGGCGGTCCTGAAGGAGCCCGAGGATGTCGAAGCTGCGGCCGATCACGAAGATGTGCACCATGTAGAGCGCGTAGGAGATCGTGCCGAGCCACTGGAACGGCGCGAGCAGGAGCGTGCGCGAAACGTAGCCGCTCTGCAGGGCGGCAAGCGCGACCAGCGCGGCGGCGGCAAGATCGAACGCGGCCAGATTGCCGCTGGTGGACAGCACCCACGCCAGCGTGGCCAGAGCCGAGAGTTCAAGCACGGTGGCCGTGCGCGCGTTCAGACCGGGGCGGGTCTTGCCCAATGCGCGATGCACGAAGACGCCGAGGCCGAACCCGGCCACGCCGCGCGCGATGTTGGAGGCGAGGCCCTCGAAGCCGGGGCCGAAGCATGCGAAGACCAGCAGCGCCAGCGCTACGCAGAGCCATGCACTCCACGCCCTGTCCCCGAACAAGCGCCAGCCGAGCGCGGCCAGCACATAGAGCAGCATCTCGACCGAGACCGACCAGCTCGGGTGGTTCCACGTGGGGCCGAGCGATGGGACGATCCCTTGGAGGAGCAGGAACGCGAGCGGCAGATCGGCAGGGTCGTTGGCCCCCGCCATCAATCCGTGCGTGCGCAGTTCGGGCCTGGCGAGGCCGAGCGCGAGCATTGCGGCGGCAAAGACCACCAGCATCGTCGCGTGGAGCGGCCAGACCCTGCCCCAGCGCAGCCAGAGAAAGCGCGGGATGGAGAAGCCGGCGCTGAGCTTCGCGCCATACGACGCCGCGATCACGAAGCCGGACAGGACGAAGAACAGATCGACCATGCGGCCGAAGTTGGCGTCGAAACCTGCTGCGGACAGCCCTGCGTTGGCAGGGATGTGGTGAAATACCACGCCCAGCGCGGCGAGTCCGCGCAGGGCATCGAGGACGGGATAGCGAAGGGCAGCGCCCTCGCCTCTCCCGTCCTGCATAGAGGTTACCACCACTTCTCGGGGCGGGCGGTGAACTGCGCGCGGGCTTCGAGCGCGAGGCCCGCATTGAGCACGCCCTGTTCGTCGAACGCCTTGCCGATGACCTGCAGGCCGAGCGGCAAGCCGCTGCGGTCAAGCCCTGCGGGGACCGACATTGCAGGCAGGCCCGCAAGGCTGGCGGGCACCGAGAACACGTCGTTCAGGTACATTTCCAGCGGGTCGGCGCTCTTTTCGCCCAGCGCGAAGGCCGAGGACGGCGCGGTGGGGGCGAGGATCACGTCGCACTTTTCGAATGCCAGCGTGAAATCGCGGGCGATCAGCGCGCGGACCTTCTGCGCCTGCGTGTAGTAGGCGTCGTAGAAGCCCGCCGAGAGCACATAAGTGCCGATCAGGATGCGGCGCTTGACCTCGGGGCCGAACCCGGCGGCGCGAGTGGCGGCGTACATGTCCTGCAGGCCTGCGCCATCGGGCAGATCACGCAGGCCGTATCGCACGCCGTCGTAGCGGGCGAGGTTCGACGAAGCCTCTGCCGGAGCGATGATGTAGTACGTGGGCAGCGCGTACTTGGTGTGGGGCAGCGAGATGTCGACGATTTCCGCGCCCGCATCCTTGAGCCAGGCGATGCCGTCGTCCCAGGATTTTGCAACATCCGGGTCCATCCCGTCGAGGCGGTATTCGCGCGGGATGCCGACCTTCTTGCCCTTCATGTCGCCGGAAAGATTGGCAGTCCATGCGGGCACGGGCAGATCGAGACTGGTCGAATCCTTGGGATCGAACCCGGCCATGGCTTCGAGCATGATCGCGCAATCGGTGACATCGCGCGCCATCGGACCGGCCTGATCGAGCGACGACGCGAAAGCGACGATGCCCCAGCGCGAGCAGCGGCCATAAGTCGGCTTGATGCCGGAAATGCCGGTGAAGGCGGCGGGCTGGCGGATCGAGCCGCCCGTGTCGGTGCCGGTGGCGGCAGGCGCTAGGCGCGCGGAGACGGCCGAGGACGAGCCGCCCGACGAGCCGCCGGGAGCCAGCGGTGCGGTGCTGTCAGGACGGCGCCATGGCGCGATCACGTTGCCGAACGCGCTGGTCTCGTTGGACGAGCCCATCGCGAACTGATCGAGGTTGAGCTTGCCCAGCATGCCCGCGCCTGCGTCCCACAGCTTCTGCGAAACGGTCGATTCGTACTGCGGCTTGAACCCTTCGAGAATCTTCGACGCGGCGGTGGTCTGCACGCCCCTGGTGGCGAACAGGTCCTTCATGCCGATCGGCACGCCTGCGAGCGCGCCCAAGGCCTTGCCCGCGGAACGGTCCGCATCGACCTTGGCGGCGGCTTCCAGCGCTTTTTCCGGCGTGGTCACGATGAAGGCGTTCAGCGCGGGCTGGGCCTCGGCCACGGCGGCATTGAACGCGGTGGCGACTTCGGTTGCGGTGAAATCACCCTTGGCAACGCCATCGCGGATGGCGGCAATGCCGAGATCTGTCAGGTTGGTCATCATTCGATCACCTTGGGCACGCCGAAGAAGCCGTGTTCGGGCGCGGGCGCATTGGCCAGCACCGCGTCGCGCATGTCGCCGCCGGTCAGCGGATCGGCATTCACCACATCGGCGCGCAGGCGCTGGGTGTTGGGGATAACGGCGGTCATCGGCTCGATTCCGGTCACGTCGACTTCGGCGAGTTGCTCGACCCAGGCGAGAATGCCGTTGAGTTCGGGCACCATCGCGCCAAGTTCGGCTTCGGAAACCTTGATGCGGGCCAGCGAGGCGATCTTGGCCACCGTGGCGGTATCTACGGACATGAGTGGATACTCTCAGCGGAAAAATGAGGAACGCCGCGCGCTACCAGAGCGCGCGGCGTGCTTCAAGCCGAGGTGGGCGCTGGGTGCGCGCCCGCCCGGCATAGGATCAGGGTTGCGGAGCGCCCTGCGGCATCGGCATCGCGCCCGGAGGCATGGGCGCGCCCG
>JAZKBJ010000032.1:380-2573 GCA_040388685.1 Pseudomonadota bacterium | reverse complement strand
CAGCCATAGCAGGTAGATCGAACCGGCGACGCCGACCGGCACCCGGAGCGCGTCGAGCTGCAACAGCAGACCGATGCTGACCAGGCCGACGACCGCCCACGCGGCATCTCCGGCAATCGATCCAACCTGCACCGCCAGCGCCGCCCTGCATCTTCTGCATCTGCTCGAGCATCATGCGCTGCTGCTCGAGTTCCGCCGAGCTTTTGTAGTCGATCAGCTCGATCTCGAAGACGAGGTCGGAGTTGGCGGGGATGACGACTTCGCCGGTCTGCGGGTTGCGCTTCTCTTCGGCGCCGTAAGCCTTCTCGGCCGGAATTTCGAGCGTGTACTTGCCGCCCTTCTGCATCTTGCCGAGACCTTCGGCGAAGCCGGGGATAACGGTTTCAAGCGGCAGGACCGCACGTTCACCGCGATCGAATTCCTTGCCATTGGCAAGACGGCCGACATAGTTGATCAGCGCGACATCGCTCTTGGTGGGCGATGCGCCGGTTCCGGCCTTAACCGTCTCGATTTCAACGCCCTTGTAGCGGGTGGCATAGGCAACGCCCGAACCGACCAGCACAGCGATGATAACGCCAAGCCAGATCTTGGTGAGCGAGCCCTTGGCGACGGGCTGGAGCGGAACGCGGGTGATTTCCGACATGACTTCCCCCTGGAAACGCGACTCGAACGAGGCGCGCCGGATTCAATAGGTCCCGGACACGAAAAAGGGCGCCGGAGTGCGTCGCCCTCTTGGCCCAAGCGGGCTCAAACGGCAAGTGCCAGATGGGGCGTTTCCGCCCCGTCCGACCTTACTTGCCGCCGTCACGCTCCTGGCGCTTGCGCTCAAGCTTGCGGGCGCGGCGAACGGCAGCAGCCTTTTCGCGGGCGCGCTTTTCCGAGGGCTTTTCGAAGTGACGGCGCAGCTTCATTTCGCGATAAACGCCTTCGCGCTGCAGCTTCTTCTTGAGCGCACGAAGGGCCTGGTCGACGTTGTTATCGCGAACGAGAATCTGCATAAACCGCTACACCTCAATCTGATGGCGAGAGCCCGCTATGCCTGCGGGAATCACCGTAATTCTTGAAAACACTAAACGGGCCGAATCCAACGGGATCGGCTCGGACCGGCGGGCCACTACCCAAATCGGCCAGCAAAGGCAAGCAAAGTCGTGCAATTGTCGGCCAGTCGGTTTAAGGCGCGCGGCATGAACCTACCTTCGACAATACAGGCGAGCACGCTCGTCGCCCTTGGCGGTGCGACCGGTGCAGTCCTGCGCTTTCATGCAGGACGCCTGATCGGCGCCATCGCCGGCCCCAATGCCGTGTTCCCCTGGGGCACATTCTCTATCAATGTTGCCGGCAGCATGGCCATGGGCCTGCTCGCCGGATGGCTTGCCCGCCACGGCAGCACTGGCGAGGCGTGGCGGCTGCTGATCGGCGTCGGCGTGCTCGGCGGCTTTACCACCTTTTCGGCGTTCAGCCTTGAAGCGGCGCTGCTGATCGAACGCGGCCTGATCGGCCCGGCAGCGCTTTACGCCGCAGGTTCTGTCGTCGCCGGAATTGCAGGCTTATTCATCGGCCTTACCATCACGAGGGCCGTGGCATGAGCAAGGCACCGAAGAATGCGGGCGAAGACCACGTCCGCCAGTTTACCGTCCAGCATGACGATAACGATGTGCGGCTGGACCGCTGGTTCAAACGAAACCTGCCCGAAGTGGGCTTTGCCACGGTATCGCGCTGGGCGCGCACCGGGCAGATTCGCGTCGATGGCAAGCGCGCCGATGTGGATACGCGCCTGCTCAAGGGACAGGTCCTGCGCGTGCCGCCGGGCGGCGCGCTGCCCCCCGGCCCCAAGGGCCAGCGCGAACGCAAGCCCCTGACCGATGCGCAGATTGAGCTGGCCGAATCGATGGTGCTGGAAAAGGACCGCGCCGCGATCATCCTCAACAAGCCGCCGGGCCTAGCCACGCAGGGTGGCAGCGGCACCTATGAGCATGTCGATGGCCTGCTCGACGCTTTCGTGGGTGAGACCGATGCCCGCCCGCGTCTGGTCCACCGGCTCGACAAGGATACCTCGGGCGTGCTGCTGATCGCGCGCTCGGCGAACAGCGCGGCGTTCTTCTCCAAGCGCTTTTCCGGCCGCACCGCGCGCAAGATCTACTGGGCGCTGATCGTCGGCATTCCCGACATCAAGGACGGCATGATCGAACTGCC
>JAZKBJ010000032.1:0-341 GCA_040388685.1 Pseudomonadota bacterium | reverse complement strand
GGGCAGACCGCGCGCACCCGCTACCGCGTGATCAGCCGTGCGGGCAATTCCGCCGCATGGGTCGAACTTCAGCCGCTGACCGGGCGCACGCACCAGCTTCGCGTCCACATGGCTGCCATTGGCCATCCCATCGTTGGCGATGGCAAGTATGGCGGGCAAGGCGCGTTCCTGACCGGCAGCATCAGCCGCAAGATGCATCTTCACGCACGCCGGTTGCGAATCGAGCATCCCGAGGGCGATCTGATCGACGTGACCGCGCCCCTGCCCGATCACTTCGCGGCAAGCATGACACAGCTTGGCTTCCATGAGGAAGACGGCGATCTGGCGATCGACCCGATCAA
>JAZKBJ010000031.1:0-1961 GCA_040388685.1 Pseudomonadota bacterium | reverse complement strand
GAAGCGGGCCCGCGCTTTGCCGAAATCCTTGACCCGGTGATGCCTGTTACCCGCAGCGAAATGCTGTGCGACGCGGTGCGGCAGGCGATGGACGCGGCACAGCCGGGCGATGTGGTCATGCTCTCCCCGGCCTGCGCCAGTTTCGATCAGTTCCGTGATTTCGAAGCGCGGGGCGACAATTTCCGCCAGATCGTAAGCGCCTTGATCGAGGACCGCGAGGCGCCCTGTCCGCCCGGTGGCGGGCAATGAGCACGACACCGACGCCAACGCGCCTCGTCACCACGACCATGCCCGATGGCGGCGTGCGCGTGGTGGGCCATGGCGCGCGCTTCCGCCGCAGCCGTCGCAGCGAACTGCTGATCTGGTGGCGCGAGATTGACCGTGTGCTGCTCGGACTGGTGCTGTTTCTGGTGGCGATCGGTTGCATCGCCGTTGCCGCGGCGTCGCCTGCCAGCGCGCACCGGCTGTCCACCAGCGCCAAGTCACTCGGCGATCTGTACTTCTTCTGGATTCACTTGCGCTGGGTCGCGGTCGGCATAGTGGCGATGTTCTTTGCGTCGGTCCTGCCCAAGGAGGCGGCACGGCGCGGGGCGATCCTGCTCGCGGCGGCGATGGTCGTGGCGCTGGTGCTGGTTCCGCTGGTCGGCAGCGAGGTCAAAGGCGCAAAGCGATGGCTGTGGATCGGCTTCAGCCTGCAGCCTTCGGAATTCCTCAAGCCCGGTTTTGCCATTGCGATTGCGTGGATCCTGTCTTGGCGCGTGCGCGATCCCAATATCCCGGTCATCCCGATCACGATTGCGATCATGGCGCTGGTGAGCGCGCTGCTGATGGCCCAGCCGGACTTCGGTTCGACGGTCCTGTTCGGCGGGGTGTGGTTCGTCCTGGTCCTTTTGTCGGGCCTCTCGATCAACAAGGTGTTGTGGTCGATGGGGGGCGGTGTGCTGGCCTTCATCGCCGCTTACTTGTTCTACCCCAACGCCACCCACCGTATCGACAGCTTCATTTCGGGCGGTAGCGAGTTCGATCAGGTCGATCTTGCCATGCGCACCCTGCTCAACGGGGGGTGGAGCGGGGCAGGGCTGTGGCTCGGCAGCCGCAAGAACGCCTTGCCCGAAGCGCACACCGACTACATCTTTTCGGTGATCGGTGAGGAATTCGGGCTGATTGCCTGCGCCGTGGTGGTTGCGGTCTATTGCGCCATCGCCCTGCGCGTGCTGATGCGCCTGCTTGATGAGGACGATCTCTTCACGATCCTTGCGGCGGCGGGGCTGACCGCGCAGCTGGTGGGGCAGGCTTTCATCAACATTCTTGTAAACCTGCAACTTTTCCCCTCGAAAGGCATGACCTTGCCGCTGATCAGTTACGGCGGATCGTCGACCATCGCGCTGCTGATGGGCGTGGGCCTGTTGCTCGCGATCACCCGGCGCAATCCGTACCTGACGCGGGAAAAGTTCGATATTTCGGAACTCGTGCGCAAATGACCGGCGTCTCCAGACATTATGTCCTCGCTGCGGGCGGGACCGGCGGCCATCTCATTCCGGCCTTCGCCTTGGCCGTGGAACTGGAACGGCGCGGCCATCACGTGGCGCTGGTCACCGACGAGCGCGGCGCGAAAATTCCCGGCAAGCCTGATTTCCTGCCCGCGCATGTCCTGCCTGCCGGACGATTGGGCAAGAACCCGGTAGCCCTGTGGAAGGGCCTGCGCGCTATCTGGCAAGGCCGCGCGATGGCGCTGCGCCTGTTCGACAGTTTCCAGCCTTCGTGCGTGATCGGCTTTGGCGGCTATCCGGCGTTGCCCGCGCTTCTGGCCGCCCATTCGGCGAAAATTCCCACGGTCATCCACGAACAGAACGCCGTGCTGGGCCGGGTCAACCGCTTCCTGGCAAAGCGCGTGGATGCCATCGCCACGGCCTATGGCGAGGTCGAGCGGCTCGATCCCAAGCTGTGGGGCAAGGTCCACC
>JAZKBJ010000030.1:27421-29232 GCA_040388685.1 Pseudomonadota bacterium | reverse complement strand
TCACCGCGCACCCGACCTTCCTGCTCAGTCCTGCGCAGTCCGATGCCGTTGCTACGGCGGCGCTGCAGGACGATCCGCAGGCGTCTACCGTTTGCACTGTGCCCTCGGTCGGCCCCAAGATCACGCTGGAATTCGAACACGTCGAAGTGAGCGCCGCGATCGAGCGCGCCGCAGCCGCGCGTGACCGGATCAATGCCGCGCTCTTGGCCCATGCCCGCCAGCGCTGGCCGGGGCGGTGGCTCGATTTCCGCCCGCTCCCATTCCGCTTCGCCACTTGGGTCGGCTACGACATGGACGGTCGGACGGACATCGGCTGGACCACCTCCATCGCGTTTCGCCTGCGTGAGAAGGCGCGGCGGCTGGCGAGTTATGCAGCCGCCTTGCGTGCGGTGGATGACGCTCATGGTTTGCTGGCAACGCTGGATGCGGCGCAAGCATATTCGGCGGAGATGGCCGAGCTGTTTTCGTCCGATCTTGAGGCGACCGACGATCTGGCCGCAGCGGCCAACCGCTTGTCCGCCGACGATCCGGCAAAATTGCTGAGCCTGACCCCGGTGATCGAGGCGCTCGAAGCCGAAGCCCGGACCGCTGCGGAAGACAAGGCGATCCCGCTGGCGACGCTGGCCGCCGCAATGCGCGCCGATGGGCTGGGCATCGGCTGGATTCATTTCCGCGTGAATGCCTCGCAGCTTCACAACGCGCTGCGCCGCCGGATCGATCCGGACGGCACGCTCGACCTTGGCAGCAAGAGCGCGCTGTCCAAGTTGCGCGAATTGCTGGCCGAAGTGAAGCCGCTCCGCGTCAATTTCGGCGCGCTGGCGATCGAGACGAGCACGGCGATGCGTCAGTTCCTCGTCATGGCCAAGATGCTCCAGCACATCGACTCCGATGCGCCGATCCGCATGCTGATCGCAGAGTGCGAACAGCCGCAGACCGTGCTGGCGGCGCTCTATTTCGCGCGGCTGTTCGGGATCGAGGACAAGGTTGACGTCTCGCCGCTGTTCGAGACCGAGACCGCGCTGGAACATGGTGGGCGCTTCCTTGAAGCGCTGCTTGCCGAGGAATCCTATCGTTCCTACGCCCGCCGCCGTGGCCGGGTAGCGATCCAGACCGGTTTTTCAGACGCCGGACGGTTCATGGGCCAGTTGCCCGCCGCACTCGCCATCGAGCGCCTGCAAGGCCGCCTTGCCGAGGCAATGAAGGCCAACGGGCTGACGGACGTTGCCGCGCTGATTTTCGACACACACGGGGAATCGATGGGACGCGGCGCGCATCCATCGGGCTTTGCCGACCGCCTGACATGGCCGCTGTCCCGCTGGGCACGCGGGCGCTTTGCCAAGGCGGGGATCGTGATCGAACCCGAAGCCAGCTTCCAGGGCGGGGATGGCTACCTGTTCTTCCGCAACGATGATCTGGCGCTCGCCACGCTTACCCGCATTGCCGAAGCCGAGGCTGAAATTCCGGCCAATGGCGAAAAAGACCCGTTCTACGACCGCACCGACCTCAGCCTCGATTTCTACCGCTCGATTCGCCGGGTTCAGCGCGAACACCTTGAAAGTGCAACCTATTCGCGCGCGTTGACGGCGTTCGGGCTGGGACTGCTAAAGGCCACCGGCAGCCGTGTTTCGCGCCGCCAGTCTGACATCGGCGCGGACCGGACGATGAGCCTGCGCCAGATCCGCGCGATCCCGCACAATGCGATCCTCCAGCAGCTCGGCTATCCGGTGAACGTCATCGCCGGCATCGGCACCGCCGCCGAGGGCAACCGCGAGGAGATCGCGGCGCTGCTGCGCGACAGCCCACGCGGTCAG
>JAZKBJ010000030.1:664-27411 GCA_040388685.1 Pseudomonadota bacterium | reverse complement strand
GATTCTCCAGCAGATCGGCTACCCGGTTAACGTGATCGCGGGCGCGGGCACAGCAGCGGGCGAGGAGATGGAATCGGTGGCCGAACTGCTCGGCCGTTCCGAACGCGGCAACCAGCTGGTGCGGTTGCTGCGCGCGGCCAATGGCATCGCCTCGATCAAGACCGTGGCGGCGCATGGCGAACTGTTCAATTCGGCCTATTGGGCAAGCCGCCCCTATCGCGGCACCGAGACGGCGCTCGAAGGTTCGTGCCTGGCCTTGGCAGAATACCTGACCAAGGACGACCGTTCGGGCGTGTTTCGCCGCCTGACGTCGCGCTTGCGGGTGGACTGGATGAAGCTGCACCGGCTGCTGTCACTGGTGCCGGGGCACAAGGAGGGCCGCGACCAGGTGCAGGATGCGGATCGGCGGAGCATCGGCTTGTTGCAATCGGTGCGCCTTTCGCTGTTGATGCACATGTTCATCCGCGCGGTGCAGGTGCCTCCGTTTGCGCGCTCGAACGATGTCAGCCGCGAGGATGTGCTGGAAATGGTGCTGTCACTGCGGGTGGACGACGCGCTAGCGCAGTTGCGCCGCGCCTATCCGGTGATTGAGCCGGGCATCACCGATTTCGCAGTGGACGAGCCGACCGATTATCCGGACCATCGCGGCGAGGATTACGGCGCCATTCGCGCCCGCTTCATTGACCCGATCGAACGCGCGCATGCACTCAACATCCGCATCGCCGTGGCGATTGCCAACTACTTCGGCGCGCACGGATAGGCGCGCGCCGAAATCGTTCTCAATCGCGGGCGCGGATCATTTCGGCGATATCGACGAACTTTTCACGCGGGGCGCCGTCGCGGGCGCGGGCGGATTCGGCTTCTTCGATCTTCTTCCAGTCGCGGAAGGTGACGACATCGAGGCTCCGGGCTTCGGCGAGGGCGTCGAAGCCTGCGCGGCCCTGCTTGCCGCCGCCGCTTCCGATATCGCCTGCAATCGTCTCTATGATCGCAAAGCCGTCGGGGCGGTTGGTGCCGATCGTGCCTGACGGGCCGCGCCGCGCCCAGCCGACGCAGTAGAGGCCGGGCAGGATCCGCCCATCGTCGTTGGCGAAGCGACCGGCCCGGTCGTCGAACGGGACGCCGGGAATGGGTGTGGTCTGGTAGCCGATGCAGGACACGACAAGGCTGGCGGGGATTTCATAGAATTCACCGGTGCCGATGGCGCGGCCAGCCTCGATCCGGGTGCGTTCGACTTCGATAGCCTCGACCTTGCCTTCGCCCAGCAGCGCGCGCGGGGCGGCGAAGAAATCGAACTCGACTTCCAGCGGCAGGTCGGCGCGGTGGCTTTCGGGGATGGCAGCGAACGAACGCAAGTGGGTGACCGCCTTGCGGATACCGGGTTCGAGCAAGGCATCTTCGCCTAGGTCCGGAAGGTCCTTCGGATCGACGCGGGGGGCGGCGCGCGAGAGGTGGCCGAGTTCACCCAGTTCCTTGGGCGTCATCATGATCTGGTGTGGTCCGCGCCGTCCCAGTACGACAATGCGGTCGATCTTCGAAGCCATCAGGCGGTCGAGCGCGTGGCCGACGATGTCGCTTCCGGCAAATTCGTCGCGCGTTTTCGCCAGGATGCGGGTCACGTCGAGCGCGACATTGCCCATGCCGATGACCACGGCGGTATGGCCCGAAAGATCCGGGTCGAGGCCTGCGAATTCGGGGTGGCCGTTGTACCAGCCGACGAAGGCGGCGCTGCCGTGGACATTGCTCAAGTGATCGCCCGGAATGCCAAGCTGACGGTCACGCGGGGCGCCGGTGGCAAGCACGACCGCATCGTAAAGACCCTGCAACTCGGCGACCGAAATGTCCTGCCCGACCTTTACGTTGCCGACGAAGCGGACGTTTTCGGAAAGTGCGGTCTGTTCGTAGCGGCGCGAAACGCCCTTGATCGACTGGTGATCGGGCGCGACTCCGGTGCGGATCAGACCATAAGGCACTGGCAGCATATCGAAGATATCGACCCGGACATCGTCGCCCCACTGCTTCTGGGCGGCCTCGGCGGTGTAGTACCCGGCAGGACCCGAACCGATAATCGCGATATGCCGCATAGCCTCTCCCTGGCCTGAGTCCGCAAAACCCGGACTTGGTCAGGATGCTATCGCATGATGATCAAAAGGGAAGCGATGAAACGCCTTCCCGTCAGGTGCCATCGTCCAGGAAGGAGCGGAGCTTTTGGATGAAGCGGTCCTGCTGTGAGAGCATGAACAGGTGCCCGCCACCGTGAAACATTTCCAGACGGCTGTGCGGGATCGCGTTGTGGAGGAAGTGCGCATTCGATGGGGGGACAAGCTGATCCTCCTCATCTGCCATGATCATTACCGGCAGCGAGAGCAAGGGCAGGAACGGCAGGCTCGTCCAAGTTGCAAAGGCCGCAAGTTGATAGGAAAAGCCCAATGGTGACGGGGCCTTGGCCGCGTTGAGCGAGACTTTGCCCGAACCGCCCCCATTGTAGATCGAGGCGAGATTGCGGCGCAATGTGCGTTCCACCGTATATTCACGCGGATCGGCCATGTGCGCCAGCATCGAGGCATTGCCGGGAACCATCGCGGCGCCCGCAGAGGTTGCGGCAAGGACCAGCCGGCCCGTTCGCGCACGGTGCTGGAAAGCAAACTGCTGTGCCAGCGCGCCGCCCCAACTGATCCCAAGAATGTCCGCCTGTTCGATTTCAAGCCGGTCCAGCAGTGCGGCCGTGGTCAGCGCCATGCAGGGAATGGTGTAGGGGATGATCGGATCGGGAGACTGACCGATGCCTGGCAGATCGAACGAGATGATCTCGCGTTCAGGCAGAGCGCGGGCGATCGGCGCAAGCAGTTCAAGGTTCATGCCGATGCCGTTCAACATGAGCAGCGGCCGATGACCCTTCGCTCCAGCGTGCCAGCGCGCCACGTGGAGCCTGCGCCCCGCAACACCGATCATCGATTGTTGTGTTTTATTCGTCACTGTGACCCCGTTTCCAAGCGCGTGGCCTACCACCTTCGCATTCGCAGCAAAAGCACCTGATTAGGGATAAGCTTAACGCTTTTTCAAAGGGCCGTGCTGCATGAGGGCGGCATGTCCGCAGAGCTTTTACCAGAACCGTCGAGAAGTGGCGCCACCAGCGGCGACTTTGCGCGCACGCGTCCGCGCGAACGGGGGGGGCAGACGGCTGGGCAGGACGCGGGCGCGAGCTTTCTGTTCGGCGCTGACACTGCGAATCGGTTGATTGCTCCGGAATGGCCTAAACTGGCAATTCCGATGCTGCTGGCGCCAGTGGTTCTGGGTCTGCTCAGCCTCTCGGTGCCGAACGTGCTCGGCTTGGTGCTGGTCCTGATTGCGGCAACAGCCGCCCATTTCTCGAGGATTGCCATTCGCCTTGAAGGCGACCGCAGCCTTGAAACCGGCAAGCGCATGGCACTGATGGGACTGGCGGTGGCTGTGCCGATGTTCCTGTTCGGATCGGCGATGGGAATCTTCGGCGGAACCGGTCAGTTCGACTGGTTCCATTGTCTCTCCATCGTTGCCACGATGGCGCTGCTGGCCACTGTGATCCAGTCGGGGCGGTTGGTCTCGGTGCTGGCATCGCAAGTGGCGATTTGGGCCGGGGTTACTTGTGTTTCGAGCCGTGTCGGCGGTTTCATCGCACTCGGGCTTGGCCTTGCGATTGCGACAGTGACCTACCTGCGCCAGCGCAAGATCGATCTGCTGGTGCGCGAGGCCGCCGAAACCAACCAGCGCGCCCAGACCCGCGCACAGGAGATTCTCTCCGATTATGAGGAAACCGGGCAGGGCTGGTTCTGGGAAACGGATCGCCGGGGCCAACTGACGTACGTCTCCGCCCGCGTGGCAGAAACGATCGGTCGTCAGGTCGCTGAAATGCTCGGACGTCCGTTCTCGGAACTGTTCAACCTGACCGAACAATCGGGTGAAGGTGAGCGTACCCTCGCATTCCATCTCTCCGCGCGCTCCAGCTTCAGCGAACTCGCCGTGCGTGCCGCGGCGAGCGAAGAGGAGCGCTGGTGGTCGATCACCGGGCGTCCTACCTACGACACGTTCAATAATTTCACGGGCTTTCGCGGATCGGGCACCGACCTGACCGAAAAGCGCCGGTCGCAGGAGCATGCCTCGCGGTTGGCGCATTTCGATTCGCTGACCGGGCTGTCGAACCGCTTCCGTATGTCGCAGACGCTGGAGAAGATCCTGCTCGCGCCACAGGTACACCACCGGGCCTGCGCTGTGTTCCTGCTCGACCTCGACCGGTTCAAGCAGGTCAACGATACTCTTGGCCACCCCGCCGGTGACGCGCTGCTCAAGCAGGTGGCACAGCGGCTTGAGCGCGTCGTCGGCAAGATGGGCCGGGTCGGCCGCCTGGGTGGCGACGAGTTTCAGGTGATCCTGCCGGGCAAGATCGAACGCGAACAGCTTGGCCATCTTGCAGCGCGCGTGATCGAAAGCCTGTCACAGCCCTATTCCATCGATGGCAGCAGGGTGATGATCGGTGCCTCGGTCGGCATTGCCATCGCGCCAGACGACGGGATGACCAGCGAAGCGTTGATCCGCAACGCCGACTTGGCGCTTTATGCGGCGAAGGACGGCGGGCGCGGGCGCTATCACTTCTACGCAGCCGACCTTCACAGTGACGCCGAAGAGCGCCGCAAGATGGAAGACGACTTGCGCGACGCCATTTCGAGCGGTGGTCTGGAACTGTATTACCAGCCGGTCGTGCAGACCGCGACCGAGAAGATCACCGGGTTCGAAGCCTTGCTGCGCTGGAACCATCCCGAGCAGGGCTGGATCAGTCCATCACGCTTCATCCCCGTGGCTGAAGATACCGGGCTGATCGCGCAGATCGGCGAATGGGCGCTGCGCACAGCCTGTCAGGATCTGGCGAAATGGCCGGAGAACGTGCGCGTTGCCGTCAATGTCTCGCCGCTGCAATTTGCCAATCCCTCGCTGCCGGTCGTTGTCACCAGCGCGCTGGCGAGTGCGCAGGTGGCGCCCGATCGGCTGGAACTGGAAATCACCGAGAGCGTGTTCCTCAACGATGATGAGGGCACCGATCAGATGTTCAAGTCCTTGAAGGCGATCGGTGTGCGTCTGGCGCTGGACGACTTCGGCACGGGCTATTCGTCGCTCGGCTATCTGCGCACCGCGCCGTTCGACAAGATCAAGATCGACCAGTCGTTCGTGCGCGGCGCAACCCAGCCTGGCAGCCGCAACGGTGCGATCATCGCCTCGATTGTCAGCCTTGCCGAAGCGCTCGGCATGGAGACGACGGCAGAGGGCGTGGAAACGCTCGACGAACTCGACCTCGTCCGCATGCTCGGCTGCAGCCACGTGCAGGGTTATATCTACGAACGGCCGCTCTCGGCGATGAATGCGGCCGCGCGCCTTTCGACCGGATTGATGGCGATTGCCCAAGGCCCGCGCTCCTCGCGTGCGGCGCGGCAGTCTATGTTGCGCAAGGTCGTGCTCGATCACGGGGGCCATCACTACAATGCGATGATCCGTAACATCAGCCAGACCGGCGCACTGATCGAAGGGCTGTGGAACGTTCCGGCCGGCACGATCTTCCGCGTGCAGCTGGCCGACAATCATGTCGTCACGGCAACGTGCCGCTGGTCGAACGATGACCGCATGGGTGTGGAATTCTCGCTGCCGTTGCGGCTCGACGAAGGCGGACGCATTGCCGCCGTGGCCGGACGCATGGCCGCCGCTTCAGCCGATCAGGACATGATCGTCCAGCGCAAGGTGGGTTGATTTACCCGAGCGCGGCGAGCTTTTCCTCGGCGAGGCGATCCAGTTCGGCGCGGCTCTTCTTCTCGGCGGCCGTCTTGAGCTGGCCGCAGGCCGCATCGATGTCGCGCCCCCGAGGAGTGCGGACCGGCGCGCTGATGCCCGATGCGAATACGATCTCGGCGAAGCGCTTGATCCGTTCGGGCGTCGAGCATTCGTAGGCCGCGCCGTCCCATGGATTGAACGGGATCAGGTTGACCTTGGCGGGCAGGTTGTACTGCTTGATCAGGCGGACGAGTTCGCGCGCGTCGGCATCGCTGTCGTTCTTGTCCTTCAGCATGACGTATTCGAAAGTGATGCGGCGGGCGTTCGACGCGCCGGGATAATCGGCGCAGGCCTGTAGCAGTTCCTCGATGCCGTACTTGCGGTTGATCGGCACGATCTCGTCGCGCACTTCCTTGGTGACAGCATGGAGCGAGACGGCCAGATTGACGCCGATTTCCTCGCCCGCACGCGCCATCATTGGCACCACGCCGCTGGTGGACAGTGTGATGCGGCGCTTGGACAGGGCGAGTCCATCGCCGTCCATGACAAGCTTGAGCGCGTCACGCACGTTGTCGAAATTGTAGAGCGGTTCGCCCATCCCCATCATCACGATGTTGGTGAGCAACCGGCCATCGGCGGTGTAGGCGCTGGCGGCGTCGTCGTCCTCGTCGTCGAAATCGAGTCCCGCCATCGTGCCGCTGCGGGCGTCATTGGCCTTGGGCCATTCGCCCAGTGAATCGCGCGCCAGCATGACCTGGCCGACGATCTCGCCGGGCGTCAGGTTGCGCACGAGCCGCATCGTGCCGGTGTGGCAGAAGCGGCAATTGAGGGTGCAGCCGACCTGGCTGGACACGCAAAGCGTTCCGCGATCGGCATCGGGGATGAACACCATTTCGAAATCGTGGTTGTCCGCCGTGCGCAGCAGCCATTTGCGCGTACCATCGGTCGAGACTTGCGCCTCGACGATTTCCGGGCGGCCAATCACGAACCGCTCCGCCAGCCACGGGCGCATGGTCTTGGCAATGTCGGTCATTGCTTCGAAATCGGTCACGCCGCGGTGGTAGAGCCAGTGATAGACCTGCTTGGCGCGCAGCTTGGCGGCCTTGGCGTCGAGCCCGGCTTCGGCAAAGATGTCTGCGATCAGTTTGCGCGGCAGGCCGGTCAGGTCGATCCGTCCATCTTCGCGCGGGGTTACCTCGCGCGGGACGGGAACGGGATCGATGTGGCCGGGAATGGCCATGTGCGCGGCGGGGGTGAGCGCGTGTTCAGGATGGGACTGCATGGCGCGCATATAGGGATTCGAGCGCACGCACGCAAACGCGCTCGCACGAATGCTGCAACGCGGCGGGGGTTCCCCGGTTTTGTCGCACGCCAATTTCAGCTCGCCGCAATGAATGTGACTGATTTGCCACAGTTTTTTGTTGTCTGAGGTTCAGGAAACTGGAACGCCGCTCGGCCATTTGGAGGGGGACTGTCGCACTGCATCGCACAATCGATGCCGGGATAAGCGACAGGGAATGGTTGAATGGAGTTAAACATGAAAAAGATCGTCGCAATTCTCGCCGCCGGGACCGCCCTGGCTGCCACCCCTGCTTTTGCGCAGGACGCCACCCCCGCCGAAGCCTTCAGCGGCTTCCACGCCGAAGCGCTGGTCGGTTACGACCACATCCGCTCGGGCAGCAGCGAAGACATCGACACCACCCGCGATATCAAGCAGTCGATTGACGGCGTCGAATACGGCGGCGCGGTGGGCTATGACATTCCGCTCGGCACCAACATGATCGTCGGCGCGGAAGCGGAGATCACCGACAGCAGCGCCAGCCGCGATTACAACAACGATCAGCCGACCGTATTCAACCTCGGCCGTGTCGATGCCGGACGTCAGTACTACTTCGGCGGCCGTCTCGGTTATGCGATGTCGCCTTCGACGCTAGTCTACGTGAAGGGCGGCTACAGCAACGCCCGCTTCAACCTGCAGGGCACCGATGGCACGACCAACCTGCGCCAGCGCCTTGACACCGACGGCTGGCGCGCAGGCGCCGGCGTTGAGCAGAAGGTCGGCTCGAACGCCTTCGTGAAGCTGGAATACAAGTACACGAACCTGGGCGAAGCCGAATTCGATTTCAACGGCAACACCCCGGATTCGAGCCGCTTCAACATCGACACGGACCGTCACTCGGTGATGGCTGGCGTCGGCGTCCGCTTCTAAAATCCAGAGCGACGAAGCAGAGGGAAGGGCGGGCCGCTTGGCTCGCCCTTTTCTGTTATGGAACGAACTGCTTAAAAACCGGCGGTGACACACCCTTCCCGCTGCGACTAACGCCTGCTTCGCAAGCGCAAGTCTCGCTCCCCTTCCTTGAGGGAGGGGCGGGGGGTGGGTGTTCGATGCTCGTTTGCATGCACTGGAATCTACCGCTTCGCACACCCCAGCGCGGCGGCGTCCATGGCCGAGCCTGCGCCGTCCAGCGTGAAGCGGTCCCGGAAGCTGCGACCATCGGCGCTGCGGGCAATCACGATCACCTGCCGCGCGCTACGCATCTGCGCGAGGATACCGGCATTGGTGGTCTGGTCGGCGGGCCATGCATCGGCTTGCCCAGTTTGCAGGGCGAAGTTTGCCTCCGGGAACGAGACGATCACCTTGGAGCCGGGGGACAGGCGGCGGGCGAGACGCAAGTGGACCGCGCCGCGAATGTTGCGCCCGGGCCAGTAGCCCACGGTGAAATAAGGCTGAAACTCCTGCGCCCGGCCCGGGGCCTTCTCTGGCATGGCGATGGCATAGCAGCGCGGCACGGCGGGATCGCGGAAAGCGCCCCATTGCGCGAAAATGCCGAGGCTGTCGCGCGCGATGGCCGGGACGGCGAGGGCAAGCGCCAGGGCGCAGACGGTAGCGATGCGCTTCATGGCTCTTCCCGCCGTGCGCCATCGAGCAGGCGGGCGGTGCGTTCCGCGTCCAGCCGGTCGCGCGCTTTTTCTGCCTTGGTGCGGCCGAATTTGGCACGGTTCGCCTGCGCTTCGGCTTGGTGTTCGGCCCGTGCCTTGGCCTTGCGGACCATGCGCAAATTGACGATCTCGGCCATCAGGCGTGCTCGATCCCGCGTTCAGAACCGAACAGCGTGTGTTCTTCGCCGTTCTCGACCAGCGCGATCGAGCCTTGTACCAGCGATGGCGCGATGGGAGCGCCGTGAACGGAGTGGACCGGGTATCCGCCCATGATCCCGCGCAACACGCGGCTGGAAATGCCGTGCATGACGACGATGTGGTCGCCTCCTGAATCGCCGATCTCGTCCAGCCAGAGGTTCAGGCGCGCGGCGATCATCGGGTAATCCTCGCCATCGGGGGCAGGGCGCAGCAGGTGGTCCTCGATCACGATCGGGCCGAATTCGCCCTCCACATCGCTGTAGGACCGCCCGCACCATGATCCCATGTCGATTTCCTTGAGGTCCATCGTGCGGCGGCTGGCGAACCAGTCCAGCCCCAGTTCCTCGGCGATCAGCGCGGCGGTTTGCAGCGCGCGGCCCGTATCGGAAATATGCAGGGTCACCTGCGGGCGCTCGCCCAGTTCGCGGCGCAGCGCGCAGCCCATGGCCACGGCCTGTTCGAAGCCCTGCCGCGTCAGGGGCGTGTGGATGTTGTTGGCCTGAAGGCGGCGGGTGGCGTTGAACACCGTCTCGCCGTGGCGCATGATGTAGAAGCGGCCCTTTTACATGCGCGCGTCATAGCGTCAGGCGTCGGGATAGGAAACGGCCATGATTTCCCATTCCTTCTCGCCGGATGGCAACCGCACGACGCGCAGATCGCCTACCCGCGCCCCGCGCAGGGCCTTGGCGATGGGCGCGCTCCAGCCGATCAGGTTTTTGGAGGCGTCCTGCTCGTCATCGCCGACGATGGTCAGCACGCGGCGGCTGTCGTCCTCGTCCGCAATCTCGACTGTCGCGCCGAACAGCACGCGGCTGCGATCCTCCATCCGCGCCGGATCGACCACGCGAGAGGCTTTCATCCGCCGTGCAAGGAACGCCAGCTCCCGGTCGATCTCGCGCATGCGCTTGCGGCCATAGAGATAATCGCCGTTCTCGCTGCGATCCCCATTCCCCGCCGCCCAACTGACGATCTCGACAATCGCGGGGCGCTCGGTGCCGAGCAGCAAATCATAGCGCGCGCGCAAGGCGGCGAACCCTGCGGGGGTAATGGGATGGCCGTCGGGCTTCACTTCGAATGTTGTAGTTACTTACTTTGCATCTGCCACCTATCAAAGTATTCAGATTTGTATTCCGCCACCATCTTTTTCCCAGCAGACTTGGCAAATAAATAGTTCACGCTTCCGCCAATCAGGCCGCCCACAAGAGGAACCAATTTCCCCGCCTGTGTTTTGGTCATTTTCAAACCGAGAACCTTAGCAACCTCAATTATTAAACGTATGGCCGGGCTGGATGCCGGGCCGCGCTTCACTAGGCTTTCAGTTGCTGCCTTCGCAACGGCAGAACGGATGCCTGCCTGGGCAATTATATACTTGAGTGAGCAACAGAGATGTGCGAATCCGAACAGCGACAGGCCGATGCTCAAGTTAATCCTCAGACAATAGCTGTTGTCTTATCCATTCTCCGCGACTCGGGGATAGCCGATCATGTGAGCGAATTAGACGCACCGTTAGCTGGTCGTATCGTTCATGCAGTCTTGGGTGCATCGACAAGCTTTTGTAAAAACAACGCAATTTCTGATCTAGAAGGCAAAATGCCTTAACCAACTCCTTCATTTCGTGGAAACTCTTGCTACTTCCTGGCGGATTGGCACCTGTCTCTGCCCACCATTTCGGGCTTCCATACGGCGGCATAAGCCGTAAAATTGGTCGTCATCTGTAAATGCGGGGGTGACCGTTCCATGAGCAAGTGAGTTGCGCTTCAAAGATAGCTTTCGCGTCTTTTCCCGCACCTTGGCCCAATCATCCTTGAGCGCTGTCGCCCACTGCCCATTGCTCTTTATTCGACCCGTCAACGCCGCATCCACCAAACTGAGTTTCCCGCGAAAACTCTCGGTTGAGTAAAATATGGCGGTTGGGACTTCACTATCTATGAATGACACATACCCGCCGTCTGGTGTCATTCTCGTCGGACATGGAACGACGCAAACGGTGAATATGTTGCTCAACGTCTGCTCTACAAAACTCCATTGCGTAATGGCTTCACCAACGAGTGCCATCATTTGCAATGTAGCTTCTTCATCCTTAGATTGATCGATCATGAGCGATGTAAATCCTGACGAAACTTACTCCGAATCGGAGACGGAAGCCCGTCGAGAGGCGGCGCTCAATCGCATGTTTGCCACCCCCCACAAGCCTCACAAGGCTAGCGGGAAGCGGTCCAAAGAGTCGAGTCAATCGAAGTAGCGCCTGCGCCTCTCCCCGTGCTGGCGGGGGATAACCGCCGTCTTAGGCGGCGAGTTTGTCAATCCGCCGATAGGTAAGGCGACGGCCTTCACCACCCTTGAGAATGAGCGCAGCGCGTTCGCCATCGGTCATGCCGCGCGTGTTATAGCGTAGATCGAACTCTGCGCAGTAGCGGCCAAGGTGCGCTTCGCTCATGTGGTGATACGTGCCGATCACGCCGCGCTTGAAGATCGAAAAGAAGTTTTCGGCGGTGTTGCTGTGCTTGAAGCCACCAGTGGTCACGTATTCCTTGGCGCTGTGGTTCACCGCGTAGTGGTTGGTGAACTCTTTGCCGAGACGGTAGTAGACGGGGCTTTCGTCGGTCATGAGAACCGAAGCGCGGTCGATGTTGGTCACGATCAGCGAACGGACAGTTGAAGCGTTGACGTTGGCAACGTGAAAGCTGCGAGCGATGCCGTCACGCTGCACAAGGGCAACGACAGCCTTCTTTGCAGCGGGCTTGCGGGTTGCGCGGTTCTTAGCCTTGCCGCCTACGTAGGTTTCGTCGGCTTCGACAACTTCGTTCACACCGCCCATAGGTCCGGTAGGAGCCGCGCCGTCCATAGCTTCGCGGATACGGTGGCAGAGGAACCATGCCGTCTTGTAGGTAACACCAAGCATACGTTCCATTTGCTTTGCGCTCATGCCCTTCTTTGACGCGGCCATAAGGTGCGTTGCCAGCAGCCACTTGTGAAGCGGCACGTGGCTGCGCTCCATGACCGTGCCAGTGCGGACGGTGAACTTGTCGCGGCAATCGTTGCAGAGAAACATGCCAGCCTGCGTCTTGCCTTCCATCCGACGAACGCGAAGCGAACCACAGTGAGGGCATGAAGGTTCGCCACCCCAACGCGATGCTTCAATGTGAGCAAGCGCCTTGGCTTCGTCGTGGAAGATCGGGTCGGTGATGTTCGTTACCATGCGGATTGTATGCCGCAATCACGCTGCTAAGTAAAGTATATAATTGCCCCTGCCTGAGCCATGGCGTCAAGGCCAAGTGCTGTAAAAAATATGGACTGAACTCTTTCACGATGCAGCTCAGATTCAGGATCAAAGCCATTCAAATAAGCAAGTTTTTGATTTAGCCTGTAAATCTGAGCTGCCATGTTAGCTATATCGGCGCCAGCAAGCGTTATGGTGGTTGCGATTCCACCAATACCCGAAGTTATTCCACCGATTGCACACATATTGCAGGTTGAATCAAGATATTTGTTACTAAGCTTTTCTAGATGAGAATAATTCAAAGCATGCCCTGCAAAATCTTTTGGTTCTGAGACCTCAATTCCGAAGTTCCGGGCGTCAGCAACAATATCTTTTGGATCGACATTAAGAACGACATCTTTAATTTTTGCTATGATGCTTTGATTTTCGCTCACTGAATTTTCCTAGAAAGGATTTCTGAAAACCATAGTGAGATACCATTTAATTGGCAATGCTTGTCATTGACGTTTTGAGTCCCAAGCTTGAGTTTTTTTCCAAGCCATCTCAAAACACTCACCCCGGCTCCCGCTTTCCGATGTAATAACTCATCGGATTGCTCCCCCGATACCGCGCGAACTGCGGATTCATCGCCTCATAGACCACCGCGTTTTCCAGCACGCGCTGGACGTAGTTGCGGGTTTCGGAGAGCGGGATGCGTTCGATCCAGTCGATCCAGTCGACGCCGCCGTTGCGGGGATCGCCGTTGGCGCGGAGGAACTTGTT
Organism: Pseudomonadota bacterium; assembly: GCA_040388685.1. Taxonomy (GTDB): domain Bacteria; phylum Pseudomonadota; class Alphaproteobacteria; order Sphingomonadales; family Sphingomonadaceae; genus Novosphingobium. The sequence continues at coordinate 14,498 of JAZKBJ010000030.1, read as the reverse complement.
CACGTTGCCAGCGCCCGCGTTGTAGGCGGCGACGGCGAGGGGCCATGAGCCGCCGTAGTAATCGAGCATGCGCTGGAAATAGCCCGAGCCGAGCATGATATTGTAGTTGGGATCGTCGATCAGCGACGAGGCGTTATAGGACATGCCGAGCTTGCCCGCCTGTTCGTTGGCGGTGCCGGGCATCAGTTGCATCAGGCCGCGCGCGCCCGCATGGCTGACCGCGTTCTGCGCGAACTGGCTTTCCTGACGGCTGATCGCGTGGATCATCGTCCACTTCGAGTCATGGCCCGGCGGGACCGGGATCAGCGGGAAGGCGATGTGCTGGAAATCGAGGAAGCCGCGTGCGGCGGCGGCTTGCCCGACGATCACGCCGAGATCGCGCCGTCCGAGATCGCGCGCAAGCTGCGCGACCATCATGTGCTGGCCCTCGCTCTGTTGCTGTTCGGCGATTTCCTTGAAGAAGCGGATCGTCGTCTTCCAATCGCCGTTGCGGGCCACCTCGCGCACGGCGAGGGTGAGGGGCTGGGCGTAGAACTGACTGCGTTCGGCAGGTGATACCTGCGCGGTGGAATCGGTGGCGAACGTCGGCACCGGGCGGCCCAGCCGTTCGAGCGCGAGCAGCCCGTAGAACTGGTCGGCATATTGCGCGGCCATTTCAAAATAGCGCCGCGAATCAGCCTGAAGCCCCGCGCGGGCGGCGGCTTTTCCGGCCCAATAGAAGCCCTTTGACCGCGTGCCGGGGGTGCGCGCGGCGGCGCCATAGCGCCAGAACAGCGGGGCGGCGCTGGCACCATCGCCGAGATTGAACCACGCCTGCGTGCCGCCGAGCCACATCAGCGAGGTGTAATCGTCACGCAGGTCGTATCCCGCCTGACTCACGTCCTCACCCGGATTGAAAGCATCGTCGATTCCGGCGGCGATGCGCATCGCGCTGCGGGCATCGCCCGATGTGGCCGCGGCACGGGCATTGATCAGCAGTTCCTCGACCCACTTCTCCCGGTCGAGCGGTTGGCGGGCGAGCAAGGGGCGGCTGGCGAGGAAGGCCCGCGCCGCTGCACCTTGCCCGGATTTGCGCAACTGGCGCACGCGCTGGAACACGAAGCCGGGATCGCTGTTGAGCGGTTCTGTCGTCATCCCGCCGAAAGCGACATAGGGGTCTGTCCCCTGCATGGCGGAAAGGCGCGCGGCATCGATGGCCTTGCGCGCAGGGCTTACCCAGACGAGTTGGCGCGCGGCCTGATCGGTCGCGCCGGACCACAGCAGCGCGTCCATCCGCGCATCGTGATCGTCCAGCGTAAAGGTGGGGCCGAAGGCGCTGAGCAGGGCGCTTTCGGCAGCGTCGGTCATCGCCCCGCCGCGCCATGCGGCACGGGCCGATTCGCGGGCTTCGGGGCGGCCCAGCGCCATCAGCGCGAGCGCATATTGTGCGCGGCCGGGGTTGGTCAGCGGCGGCTTGCGGTCGAAATAGGAGACGAGGCGGCTGGCGTCTGCCGGTTCGCGTTCCAGCGCGCCTTCGGCGAAGCGGCGCAGCTTTTCCTCGTCCGGAAAGCCGGGATACGTAAGGACGAAAGTGGAATAGTCCGAGAAGCCGAAGCGGTTGGACGAGGTGAGCAGTTTCCACCGTTCCACCGCGCCCATCATCGGCCCGCCCTGGCTGGCGACGAGATTGGCGCGCGCACGGTCCCAGTCCGCGCCGTCGGTTCCGTCCGCACTGCTGGCATGTACCACGCTGGAGGCGGCGAGCGTCTGGAGAAGAACCCCTGCAACCCCCCAACGCAAGATCAAGGCTTTCACGTCCATGCGGGACATACTCTGGACCGGCTCCTTATCAGGCGCTGAACAGACCCCCCGTGGGTATGACACCGCATGTTCGAACTGCGATCATGCGGCAAATTGAGGGATATTGTCCATGTTTTCCGGCTCCATTCCGGCCCTTGTGACTCCTTTTCGCGACGGAGCGTTCGACGAGAAAGCGTTTCGCCGTCTGGTCGACTGGCAGATCGAGAATGGATCGTCGGCGCTGGTGCCCTGCGGCACCACGGGCGAGGCTTCGACGCTTTCCAACGCCGAACATCACCGCGTGATCGAGGTTTGCGTGGAGCAGGTGGCGGGCCGGGTTCCGGTGATCGCGGGCTGCGGCAGCAACGATACGATGAACGCGCTGCTGCACATGAACTTCGCGAAGAAGTGCGGCGCGCAGGCCGCGCTGTGCGTGGCGCCCTACTACAACCGGCCCAGCCAGGCGGGGATCATCGCGCACTTCAGCTATCTGGCCGAGCACAACGATCTGCCGATCGTGCTCTATAACGTGCCGGGCCGCACGGTGACGGACATCCTGCCCGAAACCGTGTGCGAACTGGCCAAGCGCTATCCCGACAAGATCATCGGGATCAAGGACGCCAGCGGCGATCTCAGCCGCGTGACCGATCACCGCATGGGCATCGGCAAGCACTTCTGCCAGATGTCGGGCGATGATGAACTGGCGCTTCCGGCCAATGCCGCGGGCGCGGTCGGCTGCATTTCTGTGACCGCCAACGTTGCGCCGAAGCTCTGCGCCGAATTCCAGGCGGCCTGCGCGGCCAACGATCTGGAACTGGCGCGCGAGCTGAACGACAAGCTCTATCCGCTGCACTACGCGATGTTCGAGGATGCCTCGCCGGGGCCGGTGAAGTATGCGCTGAGCCGTGTGTTTCCGGACATCAGCGACGAACTGCGCCTGCCGATGGTGGCATGCAACGAAGCGGCGCGGGCGGCGGTTGACGCGGCGCTGGAGCATGCAGGACTGCTTGGCGCAGCCTGAATGCAAACTGCCCGACAAAGTGCGAAGCCCCACTTCCGCTTTGCCGGGCCAGCGCCTACATGGGCGGAACCATGGCACGCCCCGTAAACCCAGAATTCGAGAAAACGAAAGTCGTCGCCGAGAACCGGCGCGCGCGTTTTGAATACTTCATCGAGGATCGGTATGAGGCAGGGATCTGCCTCACCGGCACCGAGGTGAAGTCGCTGCGCTTTGGCGAAGGCTCGATTGCCGAGTCCTATGCCGAAGTGAAGAACGGCGAGGTGTGGCTGGTGAATTCCAACGTGCCCGAGTTCAGCCACGGCAACCGCAACAACCACGTGCCCAAACGCCCGCGCAAGCTGCTGCTGAAAGAACGGCAGATCGCCAAGTTCCACGGCGCGGTGGAGCGCAAGGGCATGACGCTGGTGCCGCTCTCGATCTACTTCAACAGCCGGGGCCGCGCGAAGGTCGAACTCGCGCTGGCCAAGGGCAAGAACGCTGCCGACAAGCGCGGCGTGATGAAGGAACGCGACTGGAAGCGCGACAAGGCGCGGATCATGAAGGATCACGGCTAGGTGCTGGCGCGGTAAGGACGGACAGGTGATGCACTTCACCGCCCGGTAAGGCGAATTGGTCTAATTGCGGTCAGGCGCCCCTTGGGGCGCTATCGGGAAACGGGTAACAGCAAGGCGCCATGTTCAACAGGATCGTCAACTGGGCACGGGCCAACATGCCGACGCGCGAGCAGATGGAGCACAACCGCTTCGCCCGCCCGCTCGCCGCGCGCCATGAATTGTGGCGGTTCACCCGCCGTTCGGTGCCGCGCGGGGTGGCGGCAGGGCTGTTCATCGGCATTTTTGCGCTGATTCCCGGCGTCCAAATCGTTGGCGCGGCGCTGATGTGCGTGCCGGTGCGCGGCAATATCCCGCTGGCGGTGCTGATGACCTTTGTGTCGATTCCGCCGACCACGCTGTTCGTGTTCCTCCCCGGTGCGATCTGGGTGGGCAACCGGTTTGGCTATCACGCCGACTTTTCGACCGTGAGTGACCTGGTCACGCGCGGCGCGAGCGTGGGCGACTGGCTGGCATGGCTGGGGTCTGACGCGGCGCCTTCGCTGATCATCGGGCTGTTCCTTATTTCCGTGGTCACTGCCGCCGTGGGCTATCTGCTCTCGGCCATCGGCTGGCGGATGTGGACCGCGCACAAGCGCAAGGTTCGCCTGATGCGCTTTGCCGCGCAGGATTTCCCCGACTGATGGCCAGTGCCGGGGCAGACCTCGACGGGCAATCCACTGGCCCCACGCCATGGCGTGATTGGGCATTGCTGGGCGGAGCGGTGGCTGCGAGCGCGGGTTTGCTGTGGGGTGTTTCGGGCCAGCCGCTGGTCGCGGCGGGTTTTCTTGGCGGGGTGAGCGCTATTGGCGGCTGGTGATCCGTCCCGCACGGGCCGAAGCCGCTGCCGAATTCGCCATCCCGGACTGGTCGGTGACCAATGCCGCCATCGAGCGGTCGGACGCAGGCATTGCTATTACCGACCGAGCGGGACGACTGGTCTGCGCCAATGCGCTGATGGGGCAGTGGTTCGGACTGTCTGCCGCGCCGCCGCGCCTTCCGCTTGACAAGGCTTCCGTGGACGCGCTGGACGATGCTGCGCGGGCGGCATGGCGCGACGGTTCCGCCACGGTCGATGCGCTGAACAGCCCTACCGGCACTTGGCGCGCCGAGATCAACCGGGCAGGGCGGGGTGAGGATTTCCTCGTCTGGCGGCTGATGTCGGTGGCGTCGCAGGATCTGGTCGCCGAAACAGCGGCGCATGTCTCCGGCAAGCTGGGCCGCGTGCTGGCGCGCGAGGGCCTGCAAGCCGCAGTGGTCACACCCGAGGGCGCTATCGTTGCGGCGAACAGCGCGTTTGCGCTGCGGGCGGCCGGCGATGCCGCACAGGACATGGCGGGGCAGGACTTTGTCTCGTTTCTGGCGAGCGACGAGGCCGAACGGATTTTCTACGCGCGCGAGGCGCGCAAGGGCACGCCGGTTCGGTTGGTGCATCTGCCGGTCGCCGATCCCGATGGCTTTGCCAATATCGACCCGGCGCGTACCGCATCGCTGTTCCTGTTGATCGATAATCAGGGCGGTGTGGGCGAGGTGCGCGCAGGCCTGCCGCAGATCGAGGCGCTGCTTTCGCGCCTGCCGCTGGGCCTTGCGATGACCGACCGTGACGGCCGCATCCTGTTTGCCAATGCGGCATTCCTGCGCGCGGCGGGGCATGACGACACGATCCCGCCGCCTTATCCGTCCGACCTCGTGATCAAGGAAGACAAGGGCGCGCTGGCCGATGCCGTGCGGCGCTATGGCCAGGGGCAGCCGATGGCGGGCGACGTGGCCGTGCGCCTCCGCATTGCGCCCGAAGAGCCGGTTTCGCTCAGCCTTGCCGGGGTGCGCGGGCTGGGCGAGGGCGCAGTGCTGCTGAGCCTCAAGGATTCGTCCGAGGAAACCCGGCTGAAGCGAGAGATTGCACAGGCCACCAAGATGCAGGCGGTGGGCCAGCTTGCGGGCGGGGTGGCGCACGATTTCAACAACGTGCTGACCGCGATTATCGGTTATTGCGATCTCATGCTGATGCGCCACACGCCGGGCGACAGCGATTACGACGATATCCAGCAGGTCAAGGCGAACTCCAACCGCGCCGCATCGCTGACGCGCCAGTTGCTCGCGTTCTCGCGCCAGCAGACGCTGCGCCCGCAAGTGCTGCAATTGCCCGATGTGGTGGCCGAAGTATCGGCGCTGCTCAAGCGCTTGATCGGCGAGAAGATTGTGCTGGAAGTGACGCACGACCGGGATCTCGGTTTCGTGCGGGCCGATCCGACGCAGCTTGAGCAGGTGCTGCTTAACCTTGCGGTCAACGCGCGCGATGCGATCAACGACAAGCAGAAGGGCGTGGGCGCGAAGGCGGGCGGTGTGGTCAAGCTCATCACGCGCCGGGTGACGGCGGCTGATGTGCGCACGATGAAGAGCGAGATTCTGCCGATCGGCGATTACACCGCGCTGGTGGTCGAAGATAACGGGCATGGCATCAAATCTAGCCAGATTGGTAAAATATTTGAGCCGTTCTTTACCACAAAGGAGAAGGGTAAGGGAACCGGACTTGGCCTTTCGACAGTCTACGGCATCGTCAAGCAATCGGGCGGGTTCATCTTTGCCGAGAGTGAGGTGGGCAAGTTCACCCGCTTCACCATTTACCTTCCGGTGCACGTCCCCGACGCTTCCGAAACCGCCGAGGCTGCGCGGCCCAAGGTAGAGGCCAAACGTGAATGGACCGGCGGTGGCCGTGTGCTGCTGGTCGAGGATGAGGACACCGTTCGCGCCGTGGCCGAACGTGCGCTTTTGCGGCAAGGCTATGAGGTGACCACCGCCGCCGATGGTGAGGAAGGCCTGGAGGCCATCGGCAAGGGCGCGTTCGACCTCGTCGTGTCGGACGTGGTCATGCCGTCGATGGATGGCCCGGCGATGGCGCGCGAAATCCGGGCGCTCAAGCCCGATCTGCCGTTCCTCTTCATGTCGGGCTACGCCGAGGAACATCTGCGGCGCGAAATCGACATTCCGAACATGCACTTCCTCGCCAAGCCGTTCTCGGTCCAGCAACTGGTCGAAGCGGTGGAGATGGTGCTGCGCGGCGGTTGATCTAGCCGAAGTCGGCCACGGATTGCGCCTGTCCGGTTGCAGCGGCGAGGGCGGCGGCTTCGACGACGGCCATTACGGCCAGCGCCTCTTGCGGCAGCACCGGAACGTCGCCGCCATCGAGCGCTGCCGCCATGCCTGCATAGAATTGCGGATAATCGCCATCGAGCAACGGCACCGGCTCTGACGCGCCTTCCGCGTCATACCGGTCTATCGGCTGCGGATCATGCGCCCAACCTGCATCGCCGGGCCTGATGCCCCGCACCAGCTGCGCTTCCTGCGGATCGAGGCCGTGCTTGATCAGGCTGCCCTTGCTGCCATGAACGATGAAGCGCGGCGAACCGCCCGCCACCAGCATTCCGGCGTTGAGCACGCAGCGCAGGCGTGGGTATTCCAGCACGACGTGCGCCCAGTCATCGGTCGCCGCGCCATCGCGCAGGGCACCGAGGCTGGCGATGACGCGCTCCGGCATCCCGAACAGGGTCAGCGCCTGATCGACCAGATGTGGCCCAAGGTCTGCCCAGACGCCGCTGCCGGGGCCGGGTTTCTCGCGCCAGCGGTCGCGCACCAAAGGGCGGAAGCGATCGAAGTGGCTCTCGAAATGGGCGACTTCGCCAATGGTCCCTTGCGAGATGGCGTGGCGGATGGAGAGGAAATCGCCGTCCCACCGGCGATTGTGGAACACCGAAAGCGGCACGCCGCGCGCATGAGCATGGTCGGCGATCTCGCGCGCCTCGACCAGCGTCAGCGCCAGCGGTTTGTCGACCACCACGGCCTTGTCCGCGTCTATGGCCGCATGGGCGAGCGGAGCGTGGCTGTCGTTGGGCGTCGCGATCACCACCAGCGCGATAGATGGATCGGCGAGCACGGCGGCAATATCTGCCTCCACGCGCATTCCGGGCAGGTCCGCGTGGACCTTTGCCGCATCGCGCGAAACGACCGCGGCCAGTGTCAAACTATCCGCTGCGGCGATCAGCGGCACGTGAAACGTCTTCCCGGCATAGCCGTAACCGACCAGCGCAACGTTGTGGGGGACGGGCAATGCGGGCTCCTCAGAAGGCCAGAGTCAAGGTGAACGGCTCGCTTTCGATCAGAGCTTCAGCCTTGCGCACGGCAGCCTTGACCGGAACCATCCAGCCGCGCTCCTTGCTCGGAAATGCCGAAGTGCGCCAGCAGGTTTCGCCGACGGTGACTTCCACTTTGACCGCGCCCCATCCGGCGGAGCGTCCGGTCTCCAGCCTGTGCATAAGCGCCGTCGCAGAAAGTGCCTCACCCGCTTCTCCGCCCACGGTGACGAAGAACCAGTCGCCGCCCTTGTCTCCTGCGCTCCAGCGCCACAGCGCCGCTGTCAGTCTAAATTCCGCACTACTCATTTGACGCGGCGCACCGGAACTTTCAGATTGCAGATGTCGATCCCGCCCGCTGGCTGGACATAGAACGCTTCGCGGTGATTGGCGCTGGCCTCGGCAAAGCGGTGGAACGATGGGCTTTCGGTCGAGAGGTATTCATAGGCCGGAAGATCCGGCACTTCGCTGGCGGGGTGAACCGAAATGATCGGCGTGCGCTCGACAGGATTGGCGTAGACGCCCATCGGGGCTGGCCCGCGCGGCAGCGAGGACAAGTGTGCGATGCCTTCGATCACCCGCCCGATCACGGCCAGATTGCGGTCAAGCTGGCGCGGCGCATGGCCGATCACCGCGTATAGTTCTGCGCCCGTGCCGGTGTCAGGGGGCATGTCGCGCGCCACGCCAATGCTGCCATAGCAATGGAGCGGCCAGGCGCTCGGTCCCTTGCGGGATGCGCCCAGTGGCCAGCCGCGATAGAAGAAAGTCTCGTCGGCATAAGGGTCGGTGTCCTTGATTGCCAGCTTGCTGTGCGTCAGCGCGTGCCACGCCGCGTGGGTGCCCTCCATGGTGCCAAGCCAGGTATCGAGTTCCTCATGGCTGGCGCTTTTCTCAGGCCCTTCGGGATGCACCACATAGGCGTTCTGCGGGACGGCAATAAGCCCGGACGGCAGCGGTTTGGACTTTGCCTTGTCCTCGCCATCGGCATCGCCCCACTGCGAAACCCAGTTGTCCTGAACGCGGTAGACCGACGTGCCATCCCACCAATGGGCAGTGGCCATGGTGCGCACATTGCCCACCCAGCCTTGCGAAAACGGCTCGGGCATGAGTTGCAGCACCACTCGGCGAGGACGTCCGGCGGCATCGGGCGCAAGATCCATGACCAGCAGGTCTTCAGCGGGAATGCGCGCCCAGTCGGCGGCAGGCGCCGCTGCGACGATCTCGCCCGGAGAGGGGACCACGGCGGGGGCAGGCGAGGCCGCGAGCGCGGCAAGCATGGCAAGCAAGGACATTTGTGCATCATTGCAGGAACCGACGCCTTGCGAAAGCGCTCACGTGCCGCTAGGGGCCTCCCTTCCAGAGCGAATGGGTTGTTTACCTGATTCACGTTTCGCGGCGTTCGCAAAACGATCAGGCTCTTGCGGAGCGGTGGCCGAGTGGTCGAAGGCGCTCGCCTGGAAAGTGAGTATGGGCCAAAAGCTCATCGAGGGTTCGAATCCCTCCCGCTCCGCCACCTGACCCTTCCGAACAGCTTTTATCCGCTCCAGCCGCGTTTCCAAACAACTGATAAAACTAGCATTTTATGCGATTTGCGCCAGTCGATCGGCCCTTATTCGCTCCCTTGCGATTTCTGTTCCTTTTTTGTCCAAGTCGGGGGATAGTCGGGTGATAATTCCGCTACGGAGGCGGCGATGGCGAAGCGTGACGGGCTCAATGTGAAGATGATCGAGCGGCTCAAAGAGCCCGGCAAATACGCCGATGGGCGCAACCTATATCTCCATGTTGGGAAAAACGGGTCGAAGAGTTGGCTGTTCATCTACCGCCGACTGGGTGCGGACAAGATGCGCGGGCTGGGCTCCTATCGCCATGTTGGCCTCGATGAAGCTCGCGAGCGGGCCGGGGAATATCGCGCCATGCTGCGGCAGGGGATCGAACCGCCCAAGGCGCGCGGCGCGGTAAAGAAGGTAGATGATCGGCGGACCTTCGAACAGGTGCTTGAGCGGTATCTCGGTGAGCACAAGGGAAGCTGGCGCGATCCCGATAAAGCGGAAGGACTTTGGCGCAACAGCCTTCGCGATCACGCATTCAAGCTGATTGGGGACAAGGATGTGAAGGATATCGATGTGAAGGATGTCCACGCGGTCCTATTGCCCATTTGGCTGACCAAGCATCCGACCGCCAAAAAGATCAGATGGAGGATCGGCGCGGTGCTAGCCTATGCGGCTGCGCTTGATCTGCGACCCGATGTCGATCTGACGCGGACCGGGGGCAAGCTCGACAAGCTACTCCCGAAGGCGGCGCGGGTCCATGTTGTTGAAGCTCATGACTCGATGCCCTACGCGGAGTTGCCTGCATTCCTGACCTCGCTGCGGAAGCGCCCCGGTGTCGCCGCGTCGGCGCTCGACTTCCTCATCCTGACCGGCGCTCGGACAAAGGAGGTGCGGCTGGCGACTTGGGATCAATTCGATCTTGAGGAAGCTGTGTGGAATGCGCCCGCCTCGATCATGAAGGCTAATCGCCTGCACCGCGTCCCGCTGTCGCCGGAGGCGGTCGCCGTACTCAAGTCGCTTCCCCGCGAGGATCGAAACCCGCACGCCTTCATCGGGGGAACGCCGGGAGAGCCTCTGTCAAACATGTCGATGACGCAGCTACTCAAGCGCATGGGCCGAAAGGATGGGGTCACGGTTCACGGTTTCCGGTCAACTTTCCGCACCTGGGCGGCGGAGGAGTGCTTGGATATTCCTCGCGAGATAGCCGAGGCGGCGCTTGCTCATAGCGTCGGTGGCGTTGAGGGCGCATATCAGCGCGGCGATTATTTCAATGTCAGACGCAAACTTATGGAGCGGTGGGCGGCGTATTGCCGGGGAGACGAGAAGTGACGCCGGAGGCTTTCAAGGCGCTTGTGTTTACCCATCTGGATCAGTGTGACGAGGCTGACCGCGAGTCATGGGCAAGTCAGCAACCGGACGCGGATTGGTTCGCAGATGCGTACATACGATGGGGCCACGCCCGCGCTGCCTTCCCCGGCATGGAGTGGGAGGAATTCTGCGACGTGGACGCCGCCCGCAATCGAAAGGGCAAGCGCGGTAGACCTGTCCAATCGCGCGCGGGGGACAAACTCTGGCGGGCGGTAGTTGATGCGGGCCGGATTAAGGCTTTGTGGAAGCGACTGAACCCAACCGGATCGCGTCCCCGTCCGCCTATCCATCCGCATGAATTGGCGGCTGAACGGCACGGAGTGTCCCGGCAGTCGCTCGACGATCGCGCCTCGCGTCCGAAAGAGCGTCGCCCAGTAAAAGCCGCACCTAAATAGCCCATTTATCGGCGGCGATCTTATCGGCTTTTTCCGGCTTCCTTGCGTGACTTAGCAAGGAGATTCCGAGTGCTTACCGATTCTGATCCCACGAAACCAAATGTGATCCTGCGCGCGCTGCCCAAGCCTCTCATCTACCGTGAGCGCGACTTGAAGGCGGTTACTAGCACATCACGGAAGTTTCGCGAGGACGCCATGAAGGCTGGCACCTTTCCGCGTCCGGTTCCCTTGGGTCCGAAAGCGCGCGGCTGGCTTGTCTGCGAGATTGAAGAATGGATCGAGCAGCGCAAGGCCGCGCGGGATGCCGCATGACCCCCACGACTACGGCCCGGAGCATTCCGGTTCGTTCGTGGTCCTGCGCCCGGTGGGCGACTGCTACCGGGTGGCTGTAGAGCCGCCCATGCCGACCGGGGACGCCGAGCCGCGATCCTTTGCCAGCAAGCACGACGCTTGGGGCGAAGCTCGATGGCTTTGGCAGTCGTTAAAGTTGCCCTTCCGCGACTTGACCGTGTTCCAGACAGCAAGAGCCGAAGGAAAAGAATAGGGCCAACGGCTTTCTGTTCTCTTTGAATTGGCGATGGCGCTCTCTCGCTTCGTAACTTGCGAAGGAGTTGTTATGTTTACAGAAAATGTCTTGATGCCGACCAGCGTAGTGAAGTCGGCGGCTCACCTTTCCGATGGCGGCATGATCCATCTTCGGTCGCTGGACGATGAGAACATGGTGGCGATCTTCCCGCCAAAGCCGCAGTTCAGCGGGCTGGCTCGCCTGTTCAATCCTCTACAGGCCGGGATGGTCTGTCTCGTCGCGCAGTTTGTCGCGTCCGGTGTGAAGGCTCCACTGGCGGCGAAGATCGCCCGGCGGATCATGGAGGCGCACCTGTCACAGCCTGCCGTTGAGCAGTGGGCCGTAGTCGTTGCGGAAAACGGCAACGTGTCGTCGCTGCCGTATGACCAAGCGGACCTCCGCACCGGCTTCCTTTCGGGCGCGCGGCTCGCTTTCGCCTTGGTAGTTGACCTTCGCCTGTATGCCGAGCGGGTCAGCGCTGCGATTGCCGAAGCTCCGCGCGTGATCGGGGGCGATGATGGCGAGTGATCCCGATAAGGAAACCCCCGGCGCTGCGACGACGCCGGGGGCCACCATGCCACTGGAACCGCCTTCTGGCGCGGCTCGAAATCAAAGAGAACATCGCGGTTCGTGGAGCAATGATGACCCCGACCGTCCTTTGTGGGACGGCTCGACATGCGTCGTCCACGAATACGCCTATCAGCACGAAGACGGACGCGAAGCCTTCCGCGTCATCAAGGGCAAGCGGGGCGATGGGCAAAAGGTGTTTCTGACGGGTCGCCGATTCGCCGGCAGCTTGAGCGACCTCGACATGGCGAGGCGCGACGATCCGAAAGGCTTTTTCAAATGGGACGGGTTAACCACCTATGAGAAAGGCAGGGGCGATGAGCCGCTGCTCCTTTACCGCTTGCCTGAACTGCTCGCGGAGATGGCCGCGCGCCCCGACGACCCAGTGTTCATATGCGAGGGCGAAAAGGACGCGGACACCCTGCGCGAGCGCGACTTGATCGCCACGACCAATCCGAACGGTGCGCTCAAGTGGGAACCGGCTTTCAACCGACACTTCCGGGACCGGCATGTCGTCATCCCGGTCGACAAGGATGGAAACGGTCGCAAGCGCATCAACAAGGTGCTGCCCGGCCTCCGGCGCTATGCCCGCTCGATCAAAGTGCTCGAATTACCAGACTTGGACGAAAACGGCGACGTCACTGATTGGCTTGAAGCCGGGCGCACGACCGAGGAGCTTCTGGCCGAGGTGGAGAAGGCTGCGGTTCACGGCCCAGCGTCTGGCGCAGCCCAAAACGCTCCTTCACAGGCGGAGGGCGGCGACGGCGTGCGGCTAACCGACTTCTATGCCTTCATGCCCGCTCACAATTACATCTTCGCGCCAAGCCGTGAGGCGTGGCCCGCCACCAGCGTCAATTCGCGCATCCCTCCTGTGCCCTTGGAGCATGAGGACGGCACTCCCGTAGTCAACGACGACGGTGAGCAGGTGTTCTTGCCGGCCAACAAATGGCTCGATCAGCATCGTCCGGTCGAACAAATGACATGGGCTCCGGGCGAACCGTTGGTCATAAAGGATCGGCTCATTTCAGAAGGCGGGTGGATTCACCGAACCGGCTGCAATGTATTCAATCAGTATCGTCCACCTGCTGCGATACTTGGCGACCCCGAGCAGGCCGCGCCGTGGGTTGACCACGTTAAGGCAGTCTATGCGGACGAAGCCGAGCACATCATCAACTGGCTGGCGCACCGCATCCAGAGGCCCGAGGAAAAGATCAATCACGCGCTAGTCTTCGGCGGCGTGCCGGGGATTGGAAAGGACACCATCCTGCACCCAGTCAAGGAAGGCGTCGGTCACTGGAATTTCGCAGAGGTGTCACCAAAGCATCTGCTGGGGCGCTTCAACAGCTTCGTAAAGTCTGTGATCCTTCGCATTAGCGAGGCACGGGACTTGGGGGACGTGGACCGTTTCGCCTTCTACGATCACATGAAAACCTACACCGCAGCGCCGCCAGATGTCCTGCGGGTGGACGAGAAAAACCTTCGCGAATACTCGGCATTCAACGTCTGCGGCGTCATCATAACGACTAATTACAAGACCGACGGCATCTATCTGCCAGAGGATGACCGCAGGCATTTCGTCGCATGGTCCGAGCGGACTATGGCCGACTTCAACGAGGCTTACTGGTCACGGCTCTGGGACTGGTATGAGAATGGCGGGATCGGCCATGTCGTCGCCTTCCTGGCGCAACGCGATCTGAGCGGGTTTCACGCGAAAGCTCCGCCGCCGAAGACCCCTGCTTTCTGGGACATTGTCTCTGCGAACCGCGCGCCGGAGGAGGATGAACTGGCGGAAGCGTTAGCGAAACTCGGAAACCCCGATGCGGTCACGCTGGGCATGATCGCGGATGCTGCTGAAACCTCATTCGCGGACTG
>JAZKBJ010000030.1:0-562 GCA_040388685.1 Pseudomonadota bacterium | reverse complement strand
ATTCGGGATATGATCGCTGCGGCGGAGAAGCTGGCAGCGGAGGGATATAATGTCCCAATGTGACGCGAACGACGGGCCGGTGACGGCGCGTGTAGCGCGTGAAGCGCGTGATTTCCTATCCCGCTCGATTTCCCTCCTTTCGCGCGCCCGCTTCCAGATCGGTGTTGAGTTCTCTTTTCCGGGCTTTTCGGGGCCGGGGGGCGAAGAGGACGGGAATAGCGGATCACGCGCTTCACGCGCTTCCCGCGCCGAAACGGGGAAACGACTATGACAAGGACCGAACAAACAATGAACAATATGATGCCCTTCAAGCAGTATCTTGCCGGTGCTTGCTTCGATCACCCCTTTGCCCGCGACTTCGCCGCTGACGCCCTCGCAGACAACACCTTCGGTGACTTCACCCGCTGGAGGGAGTTGTCGGGATATCTCAGCCAGTGTCGCGCGTGCCGAGCCGCTATCATCGGCGCGATCATCGGGTTGAGGCCGGGCTCGTTCATCACCTACCTCCGGCGCGGCCGGCCGCGGCCCGCGCTGTCAGGAAGTCGATCGTAGCCTTGATCTT
>JAZKBJ010000029.1:0-4325 GCA_040388685.1 Pseudomonadota bacterium | reverse complement strand
GCGCACCTATGGCAGCAAGGCATGCGTCGCACGGTCTACCAGCCAAGGCACTGCATCGCCCCTTCTGGCCAGCCTATGCCAGCGCAAGCGCGACACATATGACGCTTTCCGCACTGCCGCCTTCCCTCATGCCCGCAAGGAATCCTGACCAATGGCCCGCACCTTCAACCCTCACCCTGTCACACAGAACGGCGCGCCCGATAGGCGCTATCGCATCGGCTTGGAATTCACCGGCCACGCCAGCGGCAAGCCGCAATACGTCGTCCGATTCTGCGGTGAATTCATCGGCAGCGGCACGTTTTACAGCACCGCCCTAATGTGCGCCACTGGCCACAATCAGCGCCGCCTTGGCGCGCTCACAATCGAAGGAATCCCGGCATGATCCGCGCCCCTTACCAGTATTTCGCCGCGTCAGATGTTGCCTTTGCTGAAGGCGAACCAATCGGCGCACAAGTCACCGGCTTTCACGTTCTAGACGGGGCGTGGCGCGACATAGAGCGCGATGCCTACGGTCTCGGCTTTGTTGTCGAAGAATGGGCAGGTTGGCAGGGCAAGCCGGGGACGCTCTACTATGTCCGATGCGGCATAGACGAAACCATAACTGCCGATTGGCAAGATGCCATGCGAGTGGCCAGCGAGGCGATGGCCGGTCTAGGCCACGACTCCGACGATTGGCAGGACATCGCCGCTTGTGAGACCTGCGAAGCCGCTACCGACGCCTTGCTAGCCTTCGCAGACAAGCATGGCCTAGACCATCATTGCGCCGAAGAAATGCAATTCGACGAAGGCGTCGATGCTCCAATGTGCGCTTGGCTTCGGTCGTTCTGCATTCGCTGGGAATATCTGCAAGCGCGCGAAGATTTCGAAGCCGCGATTGCCGCAAGAGGGGAGCGCTAGACCATGCGCAACTGTGCAACAGAATTTCCGAATTTCCCGGCGATGGCAATCCCGGCGATGGGCGATGGCTGGAGCGATCAAAGCTGGCACAATGAACCTTGCCCATCGTTCCTGCACGATGAGTCCGGCGTGGTGCTGTATTGCGACCATCCAGACGCTTCGCAGCGTGAATGGGCCGAATTCTCGCCCCCTCAATTGCAATTCGTGCAGATGGCCACGCGCTGCCCCGTCAATGGTTGGCAGCATGGCGACGACGACAGGGCGGTGTTGAACTGTGCCAACCTGATCGAAGCGCAAGATTTGCTCGACAGTCTGGCAATCGGCGACAGCATGCCGGACGCGCTGCGGATGGCCCGGCTTCGCTTGAACCAGACCACACTAGAGGATGCGCGCGCAATCATCGCCGAGAACGACAAGGCCGGGAAACCCTGCCCCGATTTGCGCGCTGGCATGCTTGACATAATCGGCGACCAGCTAGCCGAGAAATGGGCGCGCAAGATTGGGCTGGGCTTCCATCCCGATACGCGCGGCGCGGATTACGTCCCCGCTTTGAGCGCTGCCGATGCCGCCGAATATGACCGGAACATTGCGGAACTGTTCGCGCTTCCCGGCTGTCCCTATGCGCGCGGTCTCGCTGCCTTTGAGCGGCTTGGCCTGATCGAAGGGGCAAGGCCAGCGCTTTGCCCGCCCGATCTGGAGTGGCAAGGCGGAAGCTGGATTGTGAGCGATCTGGCGACCGGCGAGGCGGTGCTGGAGACATACAGCCGCGCCGTGGCCGATGCGATCAACCGCAAGCGCTACGCTGTCCACACAGCCGCTCAATGGCTTGCTAGTCTAAACATGCCGAAACCGGCTTAGGCCGGTCGCGCGGGATTGTTCGCCCCGCGCCTGATGATGGCAGAACTTGAAAAGGGAATTGATCTCATGGCTTCCAAAATCTCCGATACTCGCCGCGACCGTTCGCGCTCCACCGATGCCAAGGCAGCGACACTGCGCCGCCGTGGGCAGCGCCGCACAAAAACCGCCCTATTCCTCGCATGGGCATTTCCGGCCGATCTGGCTGGCCTGAAGGGGAGCAACTGACATGAGCGACCATGCAATCAGCAACGCTCGCGCTTGGGCAGGAACCATTTGCGAAGTCATGACGGCTTTTACCGCGCTCGAATCTGGCGAGGTTGAAAGCGTTGAATTCGACGGCTCGACTTATGACGATGCCGACGACTTGAGGCAGCGCATCGACGAAATGCCGCTTTCTGTTCAAGTGCGTGGCGGATGGTATACGCCCGGCGATAGCGACGGTTTCGACGCAAAACCCGAAGAATTCGAAATTCTGCTTTCGACCGGCGGGCCAGCGCTTCGCATCTATGGCAAGCTAAACGGTTACGGATCGGTTGACGGCGCGCCTGACTTGGAGTGGCAAGATTGGGGGACGCCTTGGACAACCTACAGCGAAGAGACCGAATCGGAGGTTGATGCGATTTGCGCATTTGCCGCTTGCTTCTGGTTTGGGGAGTAACGGCGATGGGAGATATTGAAACGCGGCGCACCGTTCACGGCGGCGACGACTCCGCGCTCTGTGTCGAAGTCTCGGCATGGCGGCGCGAGGGCAACGGCTTTTGCGGCGGGCGGTGCGTTCTCGAACAGGCGGACGGCGTTGGCGTCTACTTGCGCAATCCGCTGGCGATGCACCTTCAGGACTTCGAACCGGGAGTCGGCACGATTGAGCAAGCGAGCGCGGCGGCGTTCGTTTGGGCCGATGCGCTGGCCGAGCATCTAGGGTGCAAGGTCGACTCCGCGCTGCCTCGCCAGCCGGTGCCAGCCGCGCCGCTTTATGATGCCGAAACGCTTTGCGAAGTCGCCGCCTGTCTATGGGAAGCCGTGCAGGATATGCACAACCCTTCGCCGGTCGGTGCGCCAGCCGATCCGGTGGCGGTTGCGCTGCACCGCGAATTCGAAAGCCAAGGGACAAGCGCAGTGCGGGCGATGGCTTGCGGCTGGGCAACCGAATGCGAAACGGCTTGGCGCGCCTTGTCCGGTGATGAGCGGGACTTATTACCCTTCGATTGGGAATTCGTGCCGCGCTTCGTTCGCGCCAAAATCGAGCGCGGGCTTACGGCGCAAGAAATGTCCGGCTTTGGGGGTGCGGCATGATGCGCCGCGACGCCTTCGCGCTCGGCGCGCTGCTCGGGCTCGGCTGTCTCGCTGCGGCGGGCGGTGATCTCTCTGTCTGGCGCTCGCACCCGCTCCCCGCGCCCGACCAGGCGGGGCGCGATTGGGCAATCGTCGGCACGTTCAAGGGCGATTCCTTCGTGCTCGACTCCGGCCTGACCCATGACGATTGCGACGACTCGAAACCTTCAAACCAGCCGCGCTATGCGCTGGCCTTCTCTTGCGAACTGGAGACTCCGGAATGACTAACTTGGCAATGCAAGCGGACGGTCGCCCCGTCCTTTTGATCGACTGCGACGATTTTGCCGCCTGCCCTGAATGCCAGCGGCGGCTTGATGTCGGCGACATGGAACAAATGGCTGAAGATGAAGACGGGCCGATCTATTTCGGCAGCTGTCCGGAACATGGCGGCTACCGGTGGCAGGTCGAAGAGCGCGGGCCACGCTGCGAAGAGTGCGGGAACGACGGCACCGACGGCGCGCTTTATCTCACCATTGACGCGCAATGGGATAGCGAGCGCAAGGGCTGGGAAATGCGCGAGCGTGACGACGAAGGCGGGCGTTCCTTCGATTGCCTGAATTGCGATCATCGCACCGAAGCGGAAGGGGCGGAATCGTTCTTTCCCTATGGCGCGTTGCTGCGCCCGCCGGGCGGGATGCGCCAGATGGCGGCGCGCGAAGGCCACAAGGGCGACTCGCTGGTGCTTACCATTGCCGACGGTCTCGACGCTTCAACCGATGGCCGGGGATGGGATGGGACGCACCAGGCGGCGGCCGATCTCGCCAACTCTGCCCCGGCGCTGCGCGCGGCGCTGGCCAGCTTGCGCCATGCGGCTACGGCCTTTGTCGAACATGGCAAGCAACGGCACCTAGACGGACTCGAGGCGGCGCTTGCTGAAGCTGGCGCAATGCTGGAGCCGGGCAATTGAGCCGGGCGCAGCGGCTCGCGCCGGTTAGCCAATCGCAGACTCTGGCGCTGCTCGCATGCGGCGCAGCGGGCTTTGTTTTCGATCCGGGCAGCGGGCGGCTTTGGCGGCGCTGGCCCGGCGGTGCGAGCGCGTGGGCGATGGCCAGCGATGGCAAGTCCCCGCCTTCGCTGGAGGATTGGGCGGTGACTGTCTACGCGCCCGGCTTGCCCGATGATGAGCCGGAGTCCGACGTCCAGTGTGATGATGATGACGCGGGGACGCTTGCCGATGCACTGGCCGGCGCGATCTCGCTCGCGGCGAAACTGGACGGCATGCCAGCCGGTGCCGAGCT
>JAZKBJ010000028.1:4059-7475 GCA_040388685.1 Pseudomonadota bacterium | reverse complement strand
TTCGGCAACCGCACGGTCCAGTGCATCGCGCCATATCTTGAGCGTTTGGGCATAATCGATGCCGAAATCGTGCTGGTCTTCCCACGTCAACCCGCGCTCCTTTGCGAGGGCGCGGAACTCCGTCTCACTGATCAACAGTCCGCCGGGAAAGACATAGGCCTGAATGAAATCGGCGCTTGCGGCATAGGCATCGAAAAGTTCATCACGGATCGAAATGTATTGCAGCGCTGCGCGGCCGCCAGGTTTCAGGCAGCGGGCGAGGCAATCGAAATACGACGGCCAGTACTCTCGCCCCACTGCCTCAACCATCTCGACGCTGGCGATGGCGTCATACTGCCCTTGAACGTCCCGGTAGTCCTGATGCCGATATTCGATACCGGTCAGCCCGGAGTCGACCAGAGCGTGGCGTGCCCAATCGAGCTGTTCGTCCGACAGGCTGATACCGGTGACGCGGGCGCCAGACGTTTCCGCCAGACGGCGTGCAAGGAAACCCCAGCCGCAACCGATCTCCAGCACTTCACTTCCCGGGCCCAGCGCGAGCCGCGCGCCCAGACTATCAACCTTGTTTGCCTGTGCCAAAGTGAGCGGCGCATCCGTCGCCATGCCCTGCCAAAGTGCGCTGGAATAGCTCATCGTTTCGTCCAGCCACAACCGATAGAAGTCATTACCGAGATCGTAATGCGCCGCGATGTTGCGCCGCGCCTGCGCTTTCGAATTTCGCCGTGCGATGTTCAGCAGGCGCCCGGCCCAGCGCCACGGTCCCTTCGCACGTCCGACATCGCCCAGCGTATCGGCGTTGCGCATGAACAGGTCGAAAATCTGCACGGGATCGGGGCTGGTCCACTCGCCAGCGACCCAGGCCTCATACCAGCCAATCGACCCCGCCGTGGCGAGACGGACAAGCGCATTCCAGCTCTTGAGGTCAATCCGGGCGACAGGACCTTCACCGCGCCCGCCGACCTTGCGCGTCGATCCGTCAGGCAGGGTAGCAATTATCGTGCCCTGCACCAGTCCGTGGTCGATCCTCTCGACCGCGTGGACAAAGGAACCCGAAAACAGTCGCGCAATCCACCCGCCAGCAGCGGAAATATTCCGGCCGCCCGCGACCAGATGCCCTCCCCTTGCTGGCGTCTGCGCATTCATATGCGGCATATGCGTCGGCCAGTGATTCTGTGCAAGGTCAGGCTTGCTTCATACGCTCATGGGCAGCCAGCGCCCGGGCGCGAGCTTCGGCATGAGCCACGATTTTGGCGGGATAACCGTGCGGCGGCATTGAAGGATCGTGTATCTTGTCATCCGTGAGCTGCGCGAGTTCGGGCACCCATTTACGGATATAGCTTGCAGCATCGAACTTGGGCGATTGCGTCAGCGGCGCCATGATCCGCACGAACATATTTGAATCCACGCCCGTCCCGGCGGTCCACTGCCAATTGACCGCATTCGAGCCGTAATCCGCATCAACCAGCGTGTCCCAGAACCAACCAGTCGATCAGCAGATGCTTGACGAGGAAACTCGCGGCGATCATCCGCACCCTGTTGTGCATCCATCCGGTATGCCACAATTCTCGCATGCCCGCATCGACGATGGGGTAGCCGGTACAACCCTGCTGCCATGCCTTCATATCTTCAGGCGCATCCCGCCACTCGATGCCATCATAGGCCTCGCGAGCATTGCGTGTTCCATATTCGGGGAACTGCATGATCACGTTCTGCGCATAATCCCGCCATCCGATTTCGCCCAAGAAAACATCGACCGATCCGCCTGCATCCGCCACACGGTGCCAGATCGTCGCGGGGGAAATCTCGCCGAAATGCAGGTGGGGTGACAGGCGCGAGGTTCCCTCGATCGATGGCAGGTTGCGACACTCGCCATAGCGTCCAGCCCTCTCCGCGAAATCTTCCAGACGATCAAGCGCACCAGCTTCGCCGGGTGTCCACTCGTCTCGCATGCCGCCTGCCCAATCCGGCCTTGTCGGCAAAAGATTCCAATCTGCAAGGTCATCCGAGGTTGGCCACACATCCGGCGCCTCAAGGGCGGTTGGTGCAGCCAAGGGCTCTCCAGGGGGCATGCGTTCATGCAAGGCATGCCAGAATGGCGTGTATATCTTGTAAGGCGCCCCTGCGCCGGTCAGCACCGATCCTGCAGGTGCAAGGTAGTTCCCATCGTGAAGCACAAGCCTGAATGCCTTGGCTACGGCGCGCTCGGCATTGCGCCACCAAGGTTCGTAGTGGTGCAAGGCGTGGACGGTCCGCGCACCGGTTTCCCGGCGTACTGCCGCCAGTTCCTCGTGACACTTGCCTCGGCGCAGGATCAAGCGCGAGCCGAGCTTGCGAAGGTCGCTGTCGAGCGCATTCAAACTGTGATGGAGCCACCACCGCGATGCGCCGCCCATGCGGCAGTGCCTGGGCGTGTCGTCATCCAGAACATAGACCGGAATGACCGGACCTTCGCTTGCGGCTGCCAGCAAGGCCGCCTGATCGGCCAATCGCAAATCCCGGCGCAACCAGACGATGGAAGGGGATCGCGCGGGCGTTGAGGTCACAATCTGAATTTCCTGTTGCTTTGGCGCGGTCGTAGGGGAACACCATGGGCCGAGACCCGTTCCACGACATCGCATGATAAACCCCGCCCCCGATATACACCTGTCCCAAAGGGCACATGGCTGGCGCATCGCGCCCGCGCATGCCCTTTTGGCCGCTGCTGTATGCTGGCTCGGCTTTGCAATCGTCACTTTTGCAGTGTGGACGGGGCGCAGCGAAACACTGGACAGCGCAGGTCTGATGTTCTGGCGCCGCGGCGCTACCCTCGTCCCCGCCGGACCCGCTTGGGTTCTTGAAGCGGTACGGGACCTGACCTCGCTGGGCGGCGTGCTGCTGCGCAATATGGTCGCCTTGGGCGCCCTCGCCGCATTGCTGTTTCTGCGCCTGAGGCGTGAGGCCGTCCTGCTTGCCGCAACAATCGCAAGCGGATGGATCATCAACACGCTGATAAAGGTGGCAGTAGGCCGACCCCGCCCCCTGATCGTGCCCCACCTTACCGAAGCGGGGGGTCAGAGCTTCCCCAGCGGTCACAGCTTCAATTCGGCGGTGGTCTACATCGCAATTGCCTTGGCATTCGCCGCGATCAGCCCGCGTCGCAGCGTGCGGTGGACGCTTGTCAGCTTGGCGATTGCACTAAGCCTCGCCGTTGCAATTACCCGCGTCTGGCTGGGTGTTCATTTCCCCAGCGATGTCGCTGCTGGCTGGCTCGGCGGCGCGGGCTGGGCTTTTCTCGCCACCGCCATCCTTCATCGCCCTGCCAAAGCCGTTGCTGCCGGCGCGGACGAAACGCTCGAGCGGATGACTCCGGGGCGTTAGCAGTCGGGCAGTCGAACCGACGTGCTGAAGTTTCGCGTCATGGCCGGACCCGAGAAGCG
>JAZKBJ010000028.1:3648-4049 GCA_040388685.1 Pseudomonadota bacterium | reverse complement strand
TCCCCGAAAATCACCGTCACATCGCAGCCACGGCGTTGCGTCCGGGCTACCGGCAACTGCGACCATGCCAGGAAATCCTGGACGTCCGACGTGGCCTGCGCCGCGCGCTGCACCACCGGCACAGCCATGTTGTCCGCGACGGGGAGACTGCGATCTGTCACTCTGGTCACGCTTTCAAACGGATCGAAACGGGCATGCGTGATCATCCCGTCGCTCCGCCAGACGACATCTCGCTGCCAAAACCGCAGTGCATCGGGAGCGGCGAATATTCGGTCGGGCTGGGTGTAAGGAATCTCGCGCTCCGGTGCCCTCCATGCAAGGGCACTGATGCCGATATTGGCCGCGATGAAAGCCGCGCAGGCGGTCAAGGCGACGATCGCCGGGCGCCCCTTTGTGCCCGA
>JAZKBJ010000028.1:3332-3624 GCA_040388685.1 Pseudomonadota bacterium | reverse complement strand
GCCAAAGCGCATTGGCGGTGCATCCGCGGCAATCCTGCCGCGCTGCACGTGCCACCGATCAACCAGCCACAACAAGCCTGCCAGCACCGGCGGTAGCAGCAGCACGCCGCCAACAAGGCCATGGGTGAAGCCACGATGCATCGCCAGTGGTGCCCACGGCGCCCAACCGAAGAACACGTCGATATCCGGCAAATTGGCCGCGAGCACGCAGGCGGCCACCCCCTTGCGCGTCCGCCGCTTCAGCCCGGTTTCGGCCAAGGCCCAACCGACGAGGCTGTGAGTCAGGTTATCC
>JAZKBJ010000028.1:0-3244 GCA_040388685.1 Pseudomonadota bacterium | reverse complement strand
GCGCGACTTCGCATCCTGCCCGAGGAGCGTTTCCTCATAGGTCGGGCGAGGATCATCATAGATCACGCCCAGCGCCATCGGGAACGGGCCAAACGGCATTTCCACGAGCATATGCGCAACCGCGCGGTTCTTGACGTTGTGGACGATCACGCCGGCTGACTTCCAGTCGCCGTCCACCACATCGACGACCTTCAGGCTCAGCGTTTCCATATCGAGCGCGATGCCCTTGATCCCTCCGGACTTTTCGCTGCCGAACAGCATCGGCTGGCCATCTTCGACCCAAAGCTGGTTCTGGTCGGCGACGCCCTTGGCCACGAAGTCGTCGAAGCGGTCCTTGTTATAGACGATGCAGTTCTGGAAAATCTCAACGAACGACGCGCCCTTGTGGGCATGGGCCGCCTTGAGTACTCCGCCGAGGTTCTTCGAAACGTCGTAGGCCCGCGCGATGAACCGCGCGCCCGAACCCAGCGCGAAGGCGCAAGGGCTTGCCGGGCGGTCAACCGATCCGAGTGGTGAGGTCGGGCTATTGGTGCCTTCCCGGCTTGTCGGCGAGAACTGGCCCTTGGTCAGGCCGTAAATCTCGTTGTTGAACAGCAGGATCTGCACATTCACGTTACGGCGCAGGATGTGCATCGTGTGATTGCCGCCGATCGACATGCCGTCACCGTCACCGGTGACGATCCACACGTCGAGATCGGGGTTGGCCAGCTTGACGCCAGTCGCAAACGCCGGCGCACGGCCATGGATGGTGTGGAAACCATAGCTCTCGATGTAATACGGGAAGCGGCTGGAGCAGCCGATCCCGCTCACGAATACCGTGTTGGCCGGGTCGGAACCCAGTTCGGGCAGCGTGCGCTGGACGGCCTTGAGGATCGCGTAGTCACCGCAGCCCGGGCACCAGCGCACTTCCTGATCGGTTTCCCAGTTCTTGAGCGTGGTCTGGACCTTGGCGATGGGGGTCATGTCGTTCATCGTCTATCCCTCAAGCCAGAGCTTCATCGATCGCGGCTTCGATTTCCGCGATGGTGAAGGGCTGGCCGCTCGTCTTGTTGAGCGGCTGTGCGTCAACCAGATACTGGTCGCGCAGCACGGTCTTGAACTGGCCGGTGTTCATTTCAGGCACCAGCACCTTGTCGTAACCCTTGAGCAACTCGCCAAGGTTGGTGGGCAGCGGCCAGACGTGGCGAACATGGATCTGCGCCACGTCCTGTCCCTTGCGGCGTGCGCGACGCACAGCCTGATGGATCGGACCGTACGTGCTACCCCAGCCCACGACGGCCAGCCTGCCCGAAGTTTCGCCAAGTTCCACAGCCTGCGGCGGAACGCTGGCGGCCACGCCATCGACCTTGGCGCGACGCGCATCGGTCATGGTCTGGTGGCTGGCGGGGCTGTAGTCGATGTTGCCGGTTCCGGGGTTCTTCTCGATCCCGCCAATGCGGTGCATCAGGCCCGGCGTGCCCGGCTTGATCCACGGGCGCGCGCCCTTTTCATCGCGCGCAAACGGCAGCAATTCGCCATCGGGGCCGTTCTTCTCGGTCAGGAACTGCGCCTGAAACGACTTGAAGCTGGCAGGATCGGGCACTTTCCACGGCTCTGCAGCATTGGCGATGTAGCCATCGGTCAGCACCATCACCGGGGTCATGTATTCCACTGCGATGCGGCAGGCCTCGATGGCGACTTCGAAGCAGTCAGCCGCCGAGCGCGCGGCGATGACTGGCATCGGCGCATCGCCGTTGCGGCCATAGATCGCCTGATAGAGGTCGGACTGCTCGGTCTTGGTCGGCAGACCGGTGGACGGCCCGCCGCGCTGCGAGTTGATGATGACCAGCGGCAGTTCGGTCATGATGGCAAGGCCCATGGCTTCACCCTTGAGCGCGATACCGGGGCCAGACGACGAGGTCACGCCCAATTGCCCGGCAAAGCTTGCGCCGATGGCCGAGGCAATCGCTGCGATTTCGTCTTCCGCCTGGAAGGTGGTGACGCCGAATTCCTTGAGCCGGGTCAGGTTGTGCAGGATCGCCGAGGCAGGGGTAATCGGATAGCCGCCGAAGAACATCGGCAGTTCCGCCAACTGTGCACCCGCCACCAGCCCAAGGCTGATCGCTTCGGCACCAGTCACCGTGCGATAAAGGCCCGGTTCGCTCTCGGCTGGCGCGATATGATACTGCTTGAGCGGCCCCGCCAGTTCGGCGGTTTCGCCATAGGCGTGGCCTGCGTTGAGCGCGGCGACGTTCGCGTCTGCCAGCACCTGGTTCTTCTTGAACTTGGCGTTGAGCCAGTCGATCAGTGGCTGCCGGTCACGGTCGAACATCCACAGGGCAAGGCCCAGCGTCCACATGTTCTTGCAGCGCAGCGCTTCCTTGTTGCCAAGGCCGAACGGCTTCACCGCTTCCAGCGTCATCGCCGAAATATCGAACGCAAGAAGCTGCCAGTTCTCAAGGCTGCCGTCTTCGAGCGGATTGACCTCGTACTTGGCCTTTTCGAGGTTGCGCTTGTTGAATTCGCCACTGTCGGCGATGATCAGCCCGCCGCGCTTCAGCGCACCGACATTGGTCTTGAGCGCTGCCGGATTCATCGCCACGAGCACATCGGGCTGATCGCCCGCAGTATCGATCGCGGTCGATCCGAAGTTGATCTGGAACGCCGAAACACCGAACAACGTACCCTGCGGCGCGCGAATTTCTGCAGGAAAATCTGGGAACGTGGCAAGGTCATTGCCCGCAAGCGCGGTCGAAAGCGTGAACTGTCCGCCGGTCAACTGCATACCGTCGCCCGAGTCACCGGCAAAGCGCACGACCACGGCCTCGGGGGCCAGATCGTCCTTGCCGCCCGTCAGTGCGTCCGGTCCTTCAACTAGTGTCGCCATAGTGTCCTCTGCTGCGTGCAGGGGTTTACCCCTTGCCATATGCCGCGTCTCAATGAACCTTTGCGCCTATGCCCCTCACCTACCAATCGCAAAGAAGAAAAACTCTTGTGCGAGAAAATTCGGCCAATGCAGTTGTTTCAGTCCACGCAGGCTAGTCAAGTTGCAATCGCGGACTTACCCCTTTGTCGATAACGATTCCCGTGGCCACGACGCTGCGGGGGAACGCGGAGAGAGCATGACCGAGCAGACCACACATTTTGTGCGCCCTGATGTGAAGGCATTCCTCGATTTCCTGAACGGGGTGAATGCCCCGCCGATGAGCCAGCTTCCGCTGGAGATGGCCCGCGCCAGCTACATCGCTATGGGTGAGATGGCCGA
>JAZKBJ010000027.1:4868-14145 GCA_040388685.1 Pseudomonadota bacterium | reverse complement strand
AGGAATTCGACAGCACGGTTCCGAGCTTGGCATTGTCGATGCGTTTGCGCACGATCGGCATGTCGGCGAACACCGGATCGAGTTCGGTGATGTTGGCGCTTTCGCAGATGAAGCCGTTGTTCATCATCAACAGCGAATATATCGATTCCTGCACGCCGGTCGCGCCGAGCGAGTGACCGGTCAGCGCTTTCGTCGCCGCAATTTCGGTGTCGAGCAGTTCGGGCGTCATCGCGCCGCAGGCAATCACGCCGAAGCCGCCCGCGTTGCTGATTGCGGAAACGAGATTGCGCTCGGAGACCCAGCTCATCGCGCCGCACAGGATGGCATGTTCGGTGCCGAGGAATTCGGCGCCACGGCGCATGAGGGCAGTGGTCTTGGGGCTGGCAGTCATGTGGCGTGAAATCCCGTCGGTAAACTGGCGCGGGCTTTACGGTGCCTTGGTGCCTGCAACAAGGCCCGAGTTTGCGCGCGGGAACCGGATCGGCTGAAGGAACCCACATGAAACTGCCCCTGTCTGCTGGTAGAGCATCCGGATGCCCACTATGCGGACTTGCATGACCAGGCCCGCCATTTCCGGACAGACCCTCGACCGCACCGCCGTGGCCGCGCTTTGCGGCGAAGAACCGGCCCATCTGGTCGAATGCGATCTGGAAGAAGCAGAGCTGTCCAGTCTGAACCTTTCAGGCTGGACGTTCGAGCGGTGTAACCTTCGCCATTCCGTCCTGACCGGGGCAAATCTGGCAGGCACGACATGGCAATCCTGCCGCGCTGCATTCGCCAATTTCACCGGCGCGGATCTGGCCGAAGCGGCCATCACGGCGAGCGATTTCAACAATGTATCGCTGCGCCGCGCCAACATCGCCTCGGCCCGCTTCACCGCCACACGCATGACCGGCGCGGACTTTCACGGCGTGAAGGGGATGGGCTTCACGTTCGAGGAAGTCCTGCTGGTAAACGCCCGCCTGCCGGGCCTGTCGTTCCGCAAAGAGACCTTGCGCCGCGTCGATCTGGCGCAGGCCGATCTCGCCAAATGCGATTTCCGCGGCACCGTATTCGAAGGCTGTTCCTTGCGCGAAGCCAACATGGATGGTGCGCAGTTCGCAGGCGCCGACTTGCGCGGCGCGGATCTCGGCGGATTGCGTCTGGAAGACGCCGGGCTGTTCCGGGGCGCAACGATCTCGCGTGAACAGGCCGAGCAGCTCTTGTCCGGTTGGGGCCTGCTGATCCGCTGATGCGGGTGAGGGGCAGGTCGCTGCCTGCCCCTGAAGCGCTTACTCGCCGTCCATTTCATAGGCCGTGTGCAGCACGCGCACGGCCAGTTCGGTCTCGTCTTCGTCGATCAGCACCGAGACCTTGATCTCGCTGGTGGTGATCGCCTGGATGTTGATGCCGCGATCGGCGAGTGCGCGGAACATCGTGGCGGCAACGCCTGCATGGCTGCGCATGCCGACCCCGACGACGCTGATCTTGGCGACCTTGCTGTTGGCCAGCATGCGGTAGTAGCCGATCGTGTCCTTGCGTTCTTCGAGCAGCGCCTGCGTGCGGGCGAGGTCTGCCAGCGGCACGGTGAAGGTTACGTCGGTTTCGCCGCGATCCTTGGCGATGTTCTGGATGATCATGTCGACGTTGATGTTCGCAGCCGCCAGCGGCCCGAAGATCGCGGCCACCGCGCCGGGACGGTCGGCGATGCGCGTCAGGGTGATCTTGGCTTCGTTCGTGTCGGCAGCGATGCCGGTGATCAGCTGGCGTTCCATATCAAGTCCTTCCAGTTCCTCGTCGCTGACGATCATCGTGCCGGGGATAGTGTCTGCAGCAGGCGCATCGTCGTCGATGAACGAGGACAGCACCTGAACCCGCACACCTTCCTTCATGGCGAGGCTGACCGAGCGGGTCTGCAGCACCTTCGAACCGACCGAAGCCAGTTCGAGCATTTCCTCATAGGTCACGTTCTTCAGCTTGCGCGCCTTGGCGACGATGCGCGGGTCGGTGGTATAGACCCCATCGACGTCGGTATAGATGTCGCAGCGGTCTGCCTTGACGGCGGCCGCCACGGCAACGGCCGAAGTGTCCGACCCGCCGCGCCCCAGCGTGGTTACGCGGCCTGCGGGCGATACTCCCTGGAAGCCCGGAATGACCGCGATCTCGCCCGATGCCATCGAGGCCATCAGCGCGCCTGCGTCGATGTCCTCGATGCGTGCCTTGGCATGGGCGTCGTCAGTCTTGATCGGCACCTGCCAGCCAAGCCACGACCGCGCCTTGCAGCCCAGCGCCTGCAAGTGCATCGCCAGAAGGCCCGACGTCACCTGCTCGCCACTGGCGACGACCACATCGTATTCCGCGGGATCGTAGAGCGGGTTGGCTTCGCGCGCGAAGTTGACCAGTCGGTCGGTCTCGCCTGCCATGGCCGACACGACCACGGCGACTTCATGCCCCGCCGCCTGCTGGCGCTGCACGATGCGCGCCACGCGGCGGATGCGCTCGGTCCCGGCCATCGACGTGCCGCCGAATTTCATCACGATGCGGGCCACGGGCTTGCTCCCAACCTGTCCAAACGAAAGAATCTTTCCCGCATGAGCCATGGACCCTGCGGCGCGGGCGCTTTAGGGACGTCATATGAGCAATGCAACCTCTGCGCATACCATTCGCCCTGATGAGGCCGCCCATTTCGGCAAGCTGGCGGCGGACTGGTGGAACCCCAAGGGCTCCTCGGCGATGCTGCACAAGCTGAACCCGGTGCGGCTGGGCTTCATCCGCGATGCCATCGATCAGCATTTCGCCGCCGACTCGCGCGGCCTGAAGCCGCTGGCGGGCAGGCGCGCGCTCGACGTCGGCTGCGGCGCGGGCCTGTTGTGCGAACCGCTTGCGCGGCTGGGCGCGAGCGTCACCGGCGTCGATGCAGCGCAGGAGAATATCGCCGCCGCGCGCCTTCACGCCGAAGGCTCGGGCCTCGCCATCGACTATCGCTGCGCCGATGTCGGTCAGCTTGGCCTTGCCGGCTACGATCTCGTTACCTCAATGGAAGTGATCGAGCATGTGGCCGACAAGCCCGCGTTCGTCGCCGCGCTGGAGGCCGCGCTGGCAGACGGTGGGCTGATGATCCTGTCCACCCCCAACCGCACCCCGCAATCGCGGCTGCTGCTGGTCGAAGGCGCGGAAACGCTGGGCATGGTGCCGCGCGGCACGCACCACTGGGACGATTTCATCACGCCCGTCGAACTGCATGACCTGCTCGGCGCGGCGGGCCTGACCATGGGCAACCCGATGGGCATCGCATGGAGCGTATCGCGCGGACTTTACCTGTCGGACAACCTCGCGCTCAACTACATCGTCACCGCGAAACGCGGCTGAGAGGAATTACCAATGGCCGAGCGTTTCGAGCGTCACAAGCAGGCGTGGACCCCCGATGAAATCCAGAAGCTGCACACGCTGGCGAAAAAGGGCATGCCGCTCAAAGCCATCGCCAAGGCGCTGACCCGCAGCGAGGAATCGGTAAAGACCCGCGCCAAGGCGGACAGCCTCGGCATTACAAAACTGCGCTGAGGTCGATCCAGCCGAGCTTCCAGCCAGCCCAGCCGCACAGCCCTGCCGCTTGCAGGAAGGCGATGGTGTGGAGGTTGCCGACGAAGGGCTGCTTGCGCGTCTTGTGGCGAAACAGATGCCGCCCGAGATAGGCACCGGGCGAACCGCCGAGAAAGGCCAGCCACAGTAGCGTCGCCTCGCTGGTGCGCCAGCGGCCGGTCTCGGCTTTCCATTTGTCGAGGCCGAACGCGGCAAAGGCGAGGAAGTTCAGGGCGATCAGCGCGGTAACGGCGTTGGCGGGCGTGAGCAGGCTGGCGGGCAGGGTATCCATTGCCGCAGCGCTATCGGCGGAAGCTGAACGATTGGTATATTTGCCGCCAGATCCGAGCGTCAGGCTGGCAGCTTTTCCGAAGGCAGGAACCGCTCGACCAGATCGCGCGCCAGCCGCGCAGGCCGCAGCGTTTCGGCATCGAGGCAGCACCAGCTGGACTTCACTTCCGCCAGCACGTCTTCGCCGCGCTTGATGATCGTCTCATAGAACGCGCGCGCGCCCTGCACCTTTTCGAGGATGACATGGGCGATCACCGTATCGTCGAGGAAGGTCGGGCGGCGGTAGGTGATCTCGTGCTTCAGCGCGACCCACAGGTGCGCCGCCACCGCATCGGCCGGGGCAAGCGCGCGCCAGTGATCGATCACCGCGTCCTGCACCCAGGTGAGATAGGACGCATTGTTGACGTGCCCCATGAAATCGATGTCCGAGGGCTGGACGGCAATGGGCACGAGATGGGGCGGGAGCTTGTTCACACCAATGTAGATAGCACGATTCGCATGACAGCGATAGGACAGTGACCACCCTTTTGCGGCGAGCGGGGTTTACAGGGTTTACACAGTCCAGAGGACAAAGTGTAAACCCCCGGCAAGCGGGCAAACCCGGGGCGCCCGGTGGCTGTTGACGGTTCAAGGAGCGAGGCCGGACGCTGGCAGACCGCGTCTGTGTAGGACAGCGAATTTTGTTCGGCTTCCGCCGAGCAACGGCAAACAAATCCAATCCCACCATTTTGGAATTGTTTACCCGCCCAGCGCTAAACCGCTGTGTTGTGAGCATAAACCGCCGAAATCCGCGTCGCTATCCTGCCCGGCTCTCGCCGTTCAAGGGACGCCGTCCGCCGAACCGCCTCCAGTTCCGCAAGAAAGACCCCGCGTGGTTCAAGCTGTTGATGGTGGCCCTGCCACTCGCCGCCGCGAGCGCGGTTTACACCTTTGACGGACCGCCCTCTGCCGAAGCGCTGTCGCTGTCGTTCCTGAAGCCGCTGGCCGCGCCTGCCGGCGGCACCGACCGCGAGAGCGGATCGTTCGGCAAGTGCCGGGGCATGGGCTGGAACTGCGTGATCGATGGCGACACCATCCGCTACCACGGCGAGAAAATCCGCATCGCCGATATCAACACGCCAGAAACTTTCCAAGCGCAATGCGCCTTGGAACGCGAACTCGGCGACGCCGCCACCGCACGGATGATCGACCTGCTGAATGAAGGCGCCTTCACGCTCGAACCGGTAGAGCGCGAAACCGACAAATACGGCCGCACCCTGCGCGTGATCACGCGAAACGGCGAGAGCCTCGGCGAAACGCTGGTGGCCGAAGGTCTGGCGGAGCGCTGGAAAGGCTATCGCAGCGGGTGGTGTTGAGGGGTGAGGGTTATCGGCAGGGTTGCAGCTAAGCCGCCGCCTTACGCGCCCCCGCAGCATCCCCACGGCCCGCCAGCAAGCCCGCAATCGAAATGTCCTCGTCCAGCCCATCCCAATGGATGCCATCACGGCTCAGGAAAAACGCTTCCCTGTCAGGCGCAGACGCGTGAAGTAGCCTTGGGAACCATGCCAAGGGTACGCCGATCGTTCGGCCGTCGTCGAGTTCGACCCACAGGCTGTGCTGGTCGAAACGGACGGACAGGGGCTCAGGCGAAATAGTCATTCCACGCCCTTTCAAGGTCTTCGCGCCGCTGTTCGATAACATCAATCAACTGGGAAAGCACGCGCGGCGGAAAACCCCGGTCATAGGCGAGGCTTACTTCGGGTTGCAGCCAGAACTTCGCCGTATCGCGGCCTTTGGTCACGTGGATGTGCGCAGGCTCGCGCGGATCGCCCTCATTGGAGAAGAAGTGGAAGCGGTAACCGTTCCAGTCGAAGACTTTGGGCACCGCTTCTTACCTCACCTCAGCTTCACCTCACTCCGCCGCGATCCCCGCCGCGCCAAACATATCCACCTCAACCTCGGCCGGCGCTTCCTCATTCGCCACCGACTTCGCCTTGCGGCGGCTGTCGAAGCTGCTCCACACGGTGTTCCAGTCGCCGCGGGTGGCGGCCTTGGAATATTCCGTGGCGCGGGTTTCGAAGAAGTTGGCGTGTTCCACGCCGTTGAGCAGCGGGGCGAGCCACGGCAGCGGGTGGTCTTCGATCATGTAGATCGGCTGGAAGCCCAGCTGGCCGAGGCGCCAGTCGGCGATGTAGCGGATGTAGCGCTTGATTTCCTTGGCGCTCATCCCCGGAACCGGGCCCTGTTCGAAGGCGAGGTCGATGAAGGCGTCTTCAAGGCGCACCGTCTTCTGGCAGCAGTCGATGATGTCTTCCTTCACCGCCTTGGTCAGGCAGCCGCGTTCCGCCACGAAAGCGTGGAACAGCTTGGTGATGCCTTCGCAGTGCAGCGATTCATCGCGGATCGACCAGGTGACGATCTGGCCCATGCCCTTCATCTTGTTGAAGCGCGGGAAGTTCATCAGCATGGCGAAGCTGGCGAAAAGCTGCAGCCCTTCGGTGAAGCCGCCGAACATGGCGAGCGTGCGGGCGATATCCTCGTCGGTATCGACGCCGAAGGTCTGCAGGTAGTCGTGCTTGGCCTTCAGTTCCTCGTATTCGAGGAACATGCCATATTCGCTTTCGGGCATGCCGATGGTGTCGAGCAGGTGGCTATAGGCGGCGATGTGCACCGTCTCCATGTTGGAGAAGGCGGCGAGCATCATCTTGACCTCGGTCGGCTTGAACACGCGGCCGTACTGTTCGTGGTAGCAGTTCTGCACTTCCACGTCGGCCTGGGTGAAGAAGCGGAAGATCTGCGTCAGCAGGTTGCGCTCATGCTCCGAAATCTTCTGCGCCCAGTCGCGGCAATCCTCGCCCAGCGGCACCTCTTCGGGCATCCAGTGGATCTGCTGCTGGCGCTTCCAGAATTCGTAGGCCCACGGATATTCGAAGGGCTTGTAGGTCTTGCGGGCTTCAAGAAGAGACATGGGCTGCGGTCCTGTGCTGATTCTTTGAATCTAGGAAGTGGGGGGAATGTAGGGATTGGCGGGCCTTGGCGAAAGCGCGTGGCACGCCTTCGCGGGGGATTGCTGCGGGGTTTTCCACTGCCCGGAAGGGCAGGGCGCGCGCCGGCGATCTGGTGGGGGAACGGTCCGGGCGCGGGGCCGTTCTCAGGGCAAGGCGGCGCGGGATGCCCGCACTGCCGCAATCCCCGGAATTTGCAGGAGAAGTGCCATGAGTGACCACGACATCCGCGAGCACATGGAAGTGATCGGCGCAGACGGCGTCCACGTGGGCACGGTCGATTCGCTCGACGGTGACCGGATCAAGCTGACGAAGAAGGATTCGGACGCGGGCTTTGAAGGCGGAACCCATTCGGGCCACCATCATTACCTGTCCAGCGGGCTGGTCGCCGAAGTGGAAGGCGACAAGGTGCGGCTCTCGGCCAACGGCGACGTGGCGTGGAGCATGCTCGAAGAGAAATAAGTCCTGCCGGATGGCGCGGCGCTTCTGCGGCCCCTTGCGGGGCTGCAGATACGTCCCGCCCCCTTCGGGACCAGGTCGCCCCACGCGGCCGGAAAGCGCCTCGCGGAAACGCGGGGCGTTTTTCTGTGGGGTGAAGGGTTGGAAGTGCCCACCCCCGGCCCCTCCCGCAAGCGGGAGGGGGGAAGAAGAGCGCTTTTGCCCTCCCGCAAGCGGGAGGGCCGCGAGACTTATGGAGCCGGAGGCGGAGTTAGTCGCAGCGGGGTGGGCAGGGTGCGCGCACCCTACTTCCAGAACACGCGCGGTTGCAGGTTGCGATGCTTGCGGTGCTTCCACATCGTATAATACATCCACAGGCCCGAAATGCTGAAGAACAGCAGCGCAAGGCCGGTCATCAGCGAGATCGCGGTGCCGACCGGCCCGAATTCCTCGCCCGAATGCAGGTGGTGGAACCAGCCGACCAGCGACTTCATCCCGCCCGGAGGCGCCTTGGGCCGGCACATCATCGTTTCGGGGCAGACGAAGCCCTGCGGAACCGGTGGCGGCCCGGCCTGCTCGCCGCCCGAGGGCCAGAGCGCGGTCACATGGCTGGCGACGCCCGTAAACGCCATCCAGATCATGAACACCCCGAAAAACACCGTGATCCAGCGGTGCCACTTGCGCATGAAACGAACCCCTTTGATAATGCGAATTGATCGCAACAATAGACGAAGCCGCCTTAGCGGGCTTGGCCGGGATCGCGCAAGCAGAAGTCTTGTCGCGGATTGTCGCATGTGCGCGCAAGCCGCGAAGTGTCGCGGAGTGTAACCAGGGCCTGTCCTGGACGCGAACGGGGGCCGCACCTGAAGCTGACCGTCGTTCCCTATTACGCGATCCACGCATCGTCACGTGCCCAATCGCATGAAGGCCCACCCGACAGCGCCAACCGTTGCGCAGGCAATGGCGATGGGCAGCAGAAGGCAACCGGCGGCCGGGTAGAAGCGCCGTGCCGGGCCGCTCGCTCCGCCTATCCAGCGCAGGACGAATGCCAGCACGAACAGCAGTGGCAATGCCAAGGCGTAACCGACGTGCGGAATCCGTCCCCCGCTCTGGGTCGCTGCGATCAAGACAGTCGCGGAGGCCACCACGAGGTAGCTGATCAGGCATGCACGATCCACCATAGGCAGCCGCGCGCGCAACAACAGCCACACGGCCCAAGCTGCCACCACGGCCGGACCGGCAGTGTAAAGCACGAGCTTGATCACGCCGAAGTCGATCACTGGCCCCGACCGTCCGAACACGCGTTCAGTTTCGGATCTGCTTGAGCACCCAAAAAACCATGACCAGGACGAGCATGGCGAATGTCATCCAGGCGCACCACATTCCGGCAGCGAAGTAGTATGCGGCGAGCGCATCCCCGGGCCGGTCTTGAAGACGCAGCGCACAAGCGATGGCCAGTACGGGATAGAGCAGTGCGGCCAGCTTGCCGACCGAACGTGCCGACTTTGCGGACACGGCAGTCCGGTGCGGCGTGGTTCGACGGAGCCTGTTCGCCGCCAGCACCGCCTGCGTTCCGATGACCAATGCCAGCGACGCCAGCAGTATTCGGTCGATCGTGCCCTGCGCCAGCAGTACCGCTAACACGAGCCCCCATACCGCCAACCCCCCCGCGACAAAATCGCCGATTTGAGCGCGCCGCCGCACCATCACTGGCAGGCGAGGCATTCCTCGTAATCGGTCGGTCCGGCGAGTTCCATGACCGGGGCGACGGCGGTGTTGTCTGCTTCGACGCCGCCGGCAAAGCCCGCGCGCTGCACCGACTTCGAGCGCAGGTAGTAAAGCGACTTGATGCCCTTTTCCCATGCCTGGAAGTGCAGCATCATCAGATCCCACTTGTCGACATCGGCCGGGATATAGAGGTTCAGCGACTGTGCCTGATCGATGTAGGGCGTGCGGTCGGCCGCGAATTCGAGCAGCCAGCGCTGGTCGATCTCGAAGCTGGTCTT
>JAZKBJ010000027.1:0-4858 GCA_040388685.1 Pseudomonadota bacterium | reverse complement strand
CCGCCGTTTTCAAGGATCGTGTTCCACACATTGGTGGAATCCTTGGACTTATCGGCGAGCAGTTTCTGCAGGTAGGGGTTCTTGACCACGAACGAGCCGGACAGCGTCTTGTGCGTGTAGATGTTCGCCGGGATCGGCTCGATGCAGGCGGACGTGCCGCCGCAGATGATCGAGATCGACGCGGTGGGGGCAATCGCCATCTTGCAGGAGAAGCGCTGCATCACGCCCATGTCGGCGGCGTCGGGGCACGGTCCGCGTTCCTGCGCCAGCATCAGAGAAGCTTCGTCGGCCTTGGCGGCGACGTGCTTGAACATCTTGAGGTTCCACGCCTTGGCCATCGCCGATTCAAAGGCGATGCCCTTCATCTGCAGGAACGAATGGAAGCCCATCACGCCCATGCCGACCGAACGTTCGCGCGCGGCGGAATACTTGGCGCGCGCCATTTCGTTCGGCGCGCGGTCGATATAGTCCTGCAGCACGTTGTCGAGGAAACGCAGCACGTCTTCGATGAACAGCTTGTCGCCGTTCCATTCGTCCCATGTCTCAAGGTTGAGCGAGGACAGGCAGCACACGGCAGTGCGATCGTTGCCAAGGTGGTCGCGGCCCGTGGGGAGGGTGATTTCGGAGCACAGGTTCGAGGTCGAGACCTTGAGGCCGAGATCGCGGTGATGCTTGGGCATCATGCGGTTCACGGTATCGGAGAAGACGATATAGGGTTCGCCCGTGGCGAGGCGGGTTTCGACCAGCTTCTGGAACAGCGAGCGCGCATCAACCGTGGCGCGGACCGAACCGTCCTTCGGGCTGCGCAAGTGGAATTCGGCGCCATCGCGCACGGCTTCCATGAAATCGTCGGTCAGCAGCACGCCATGGTGCAGGTTGAGCGCCTTGCGGTTGAAATCGCCCGAAGGTTTGCGGATTTCGAGGAATTCCTCGATTTCCGGGTGGCTGACGTCGAGATAGCAGGCGGCCGAGCCACGGCGCAGCGAACCCTGGCTGATCGCCAGCGTCAGCGAATCCATCACGCGCACGAACGGGATGATCCCGCTGGTCTTGCCATTGAGGCCGACCGATTCGCCAATGCCGCGCACCTTGCCCCAATAGGTGCCGATGCCGCCGCCGCGCGAGGCGAGCCAGACGTTCTCGTTCCAGGTGGCGACGATGCCCTCGAGGCTGTCATCCACCGAGTTGAGATAACACGAAATCGGCAGGCCCCGTCCGGTGCCGCCGTTCGACAGCACGGGCGTTGCGGGCATGAACCACAGCTTCGAGATATAGTCGTAGAGGCGCTGGGCGTGGTCCTGATCGTCGGCATAGGCATCGGCCACGCGGGCGAACAGATCCTGATACTTCTCGCCCGGCAGCAGGTAGCGGTCGTCGAGCGTGTCCTTGCCGAAATCGGTCAGGCGCGCATCGCGGGAATCATCGGTGACGATGGTGAAACGGCGCGGATTGACCTTCTTGGAATCGCTGACGGGTTCAGCCGCAGCAACGGCGGCGGCCGCAACCGTAGCCGCCATTCCGGCGACCAGCGCATCGCTGCCAGCATCCTTGGTGTTCATGTCCATCGCCTTTGCCTCACCACCAATCGGCGTATCGGCACTCAACGTGTTGAGGGCCAGTTCATCCTGTGCAGCCACCGCGCCGTCTCCAGTTCTGAAATCCACGTCGCAACCCCCGTCTGAGCGCCTGCCGCCACAGCGACCGGCATGTCTTCATCATCATCGAATCGGGAGCGCTTCCCGACCATAGTGAAGTTGGAACACATAGGGAACATTATTCCCCCGATCCCTGACTTCATGCGAAATTCGTAATCCGGTCGGTCTGCGCTCCCCGCGCAGGCAGGTTATGCCAATGCGCGACAAACACGCCCAAGCTCTCCAAACAAGGTTTAGAGGTCCCCCTGAAGCCCGACCACAACCCATAGTGCCTCAACCCCGATAAGACACAAGAGGGTAATGGTGCTGAGGCAGACTCGATTCGTCGCAAGCCCGATTCGTTTCGTCGCTCTAAAAGCCATGCTGCAGTGCAGCGACGCGCGGGGCGAGCGGCAGTTCAAGTCGGAAAAGACGCTGGACGGAATTTTTTTGGGGTCGGTCAGCAAATTGTGGACAAGAACCGGTCAACCGGCACCATATGATGTGTCCACAGGAATGGAGCCTTGTACGTGCTGAATCTGATCTCGATCGTCTTCACCGGCCTTGTCGTGGGTGTGCTCGCGCGGTTCTTCTATCCGGGCGACGTGGACATCGGTTTGCTGCGCACGATCCTGCTAGGCGTGGGTGGCGCATTGGTGGCGGGCCTGCTGGCCAGCTGGCGCTCGCGCAGCACGTTCGGCGAGGGCGTTAACCGTGCAGGCTGCCTCGCCTCGGTCTTGGGCGCGATGCTGCTGATCTTCATCGGACGCAGTCTGTAAATCAGGAATGATCTCCCACCTCAGTTCGTGTCGAGCTAAGCCCTCGGCGCGACCCTGCGGTAGCTGAGCGCTTCGGCGATGTGGACGCGGCTTATGGTTTCGGCACCGGCAAGGTCCGCGATGGTGCGCGCCACGCGCAACATGCGGGTATAGCCGCGCGCGGACAGGCGCATCGCTTCGGCGGCCTGGGCGAGGAGTTTGCGGCCCGGTTCATCGGGCGTTGCGTGCAGATCGAGCAGGTCGGCGTCGAGTTCGGCATTGCTGCGCCTGCCCGTTCCTTCCAGCCGCGCGGTCTGCACGCAACGCGCGCGGGCGACGCGGGCGGCGACCTGGTCCGAGCCTTCGGCGGGCGGGGGCAGGGCGAGATCGGCGGCGGAGACCGGATCGACATCGACATGGAGGTCGATACGGTCGAGCAACGGGCCGGAGACTTTCGATTGGTAATCGGCGGCGCAGCGCGGCGCGCGGCTACAGCCCAGCGCGGGATCGCCAAGGTGGCCGCAGCGGCACGGGTTCATCGCCGCGATCAACTGGACCCGCGCAGGGAACGTGACGTGAGCATTGGCGCGTGCGACGGTGACTTCGCCCGTCTCCAGCGGCTGGCGCAGCGAATCCAGAACCGCGCGCTGGAACTCCGGCAGTTCGTCGAGAAACAGCACGCCAAGATGCGCGAGGCTGACTTCGCCCGGCCGCACTTTCAGCCCGCCGCCGGTAAGCGCGGCCATCGAGGCGGAATGGTGCGGCGCGCGGAACGGCCGGGCACGGCTGATCCGGCCATCCTCCAGCGTCCCCGCCACCGAAGCGACCATCGACACTTCCAGCGCCTCGGCGGGCGTGAGTTCGGGCAGGATGCCGGGCAGGCACGAGGCAAGCAGCGATTTGCCCGCGCCGGGCGGGCCGCTCATCAACAGGTTGTGCGAACCGGCTGCGGCAATCTCCAACGCGCGCTTGGCGGTTTCCTGTCCCTTCACCTGTCTGAGGTCGGCCATGCGGCGCGGCGGCTCGGCCTCTCCCTGCCGTGGCGCGGGCAGGCGGTGCGTGCCCTTGAGGTGGTTGAGCAGGCCGACAAGGTCTGGCGCGGCAATCACATCGATCCCGCTGGCCCAGCGCGCTTCCGGTCCTTGCGCGGCGGGGCAGATCAGCCCCTTGTCCTGCCCGCTGGCATGAAGCGCTGCCAGCAGCACGCCGGGTGAGGGCAGGACGCGGCCATCCAGCGCCAGTTCGCCGACCGCGACATAATCGGCAATCTGTTCAAGATCGACCACGCCCATGGCGGCCAGCAGCGCAAGCGCGATGGGCAAATCGTAGTGCGAGCCTTCCTTGGGCAGGTCTGCGGGCGAAAGGTTCACGGTGATCCGCTTGGGCGGAAGCGCGAGACCCAATGCGGACAATGCCGACTGCACCCGCTCCCGGCTTTCGCCGACCGCCTTGTCCGGCAGGCCGACCAGCTTGAACGCGGGCATGCCGGGCGCGACTTGGCACTGCACTTCCACGCCGCGCGCCTCAAGTCCGAGATAGGCAACCGTCGATACCAGCGCGACCATGAACTCTCCTGTCGCTCAGGGTCATTGCTTAGGGAAAGGGCGGTGGGAAGCGGCGAAGGCGCAATGCCGCCATTCCGGAAGCATCTGCACTCTTTGCGGAATTGATGGTGAACCGGATTTAACCGCTTTCCTTGGCAATTCGGCAAGGCGCGCGCGCGGAAGGATGGATCATGATCCGCCGTATCCTCCTGCCTGCCATGTCCGCGCTGCTGCTGTGCCAGCCGGCCATGGCGGGCGAGGTTTCCACCCGCACCTGGGTCGAGAACGGCGTGACCTGGACCGAGACCACCGTGGTCGAAGTGGACGAGCCGGGTTCGGAGCGGCTGGTCGGGCTGCACGAAGGCTCAGCGCGCAAGGGCGTGGCCAGCTTCGGGCCGTTCGAGGTGCTGGACGGCACCCGTGCCGCACTGGTGGCCGAGACCGACTCCTATTCGCCCGCCGACTTCAGCAAGATGTTGCGCGCCTATCCCGGCATTCGCGTGCTGGAGATGGCCGATTGCCCCGGCACTGTCGACGATTTCGCCAACTTGCGGCTCGGGCGGATGATCCGGGCGCAGGGCATTGCCACGCATGTGCCCGATCACGGCTCGGTGCGCTCGGGCGCGGTGGAACTGTTCCTTGCAGGCGCCAGCCGCAGCGCCGCTCCTGACGCCGCCTTCGTCGTCCATTCGTGGATCGACGAGGACGGGCACGAGCCGGACGACTTTGCCGCCGATGCTTCGGTCAACAAGGCTTATGTGAGCTACTACCGCGAGATGGGGTTGGCGGGCGACAAGGCGGCGGCGTTCTATGCCTTGACCAACTCGGTGCCCAATGAGGAAGTGCTGATGCTGGGCAGGGCTGATATGGCGCGGTTTGCGGCTTTGGATTGAGCGGGCGCTGAAGCCCACCCCCGACCCCA
>JAZKBJ010000026.1:395-4498 GCA_040388685.1 Pseudomonadota bacterium | reverse complement strand
TTGGGCGTGGGCATGCAGGGCCTTGCGCAGGCCGAAGTGTCCTACCAGAATGGCCTCGCCTACGCACTCGACCGAAGGCAAGGCCGTGCGCTGACAGGCCCGGCAGAGCCGCAGGAGCGCGCCGACCCGATCATCGTCCACCCCGACGTTCGGCGCATGCTGATGGACGCCAAGACCTTCATCGAAGGCATGCGGGCGCTGTGCCTGTGGGGTGCGCTGCAAGTGGACCTGACTCACAAGGGCGCGACCGAGGCCGACCGTCAGGAAGCGGACGATCTGATCAGCCTGCTCACTCCGGTGATCAAGGGATATGGCACCGACATGGGCTACAAGACGGCCACCGACATGCAGCAGATCTGGGGCGGGCACGGCTATATCGCCGAGAACGGCATGGATCAGTTTGTGCGCGATGCCCGCATTGCCATGATCTACGAAGGTGCCAATGGCGTGCAGGCGATGGACCTCGCCGGGCGCAAGCTGGCCCTCCATGGACGGCGGCACCGCCTCCATGGACGCCGAAGGGGAAGACAGTGCCGACGAAACGGTCAGGCTCGTCGCGGAACGGCTCGGCAAGGCCGCGGGCGAAATGAAGGCAGCGACCATGTGGTTCATGCAGAATGCCATGGCCAACCCGAACAATCTCGGCGCGGGGGCATATCCCTACATGACGCTGACCGGGATCGTCTCGCTCGGCCTGATGTGGCTGCGCATGGCGAAAGTTGCCAGTGCGGCAATCGCTTCGGGTGCCGAGGACAAGGCCTTCTACGAAGCCAAGCTCGCCTGCGCCCGCCACTGGGCGACGCGCTATACCACCGAGGCTGGCGCCCTGCGCCGACAGGTCGAGGCAGGATGCGAATCGATCATGGCACTTACGCCGGAGCAGATGGCGATTGCTTGAATCATGATGGGCGGGTGGGCGATGCCTGCCTGCCCGTCAGCCGAGAACTTCATCGAGCATGGACATCAGCGCTGCCCAGCTTTGGTGGTCGGCACTTTCATCGTAGCCGATAGCGGCTAGCCCACGCGCATCGCTGCCGGGATCGGTGAAGCCGTGGCGCACCCCGCTATAGCTGTGGAAGTGCCAGTTGGCCCCGGCAGCGTCCATTTCTTCCCAGAATGCGATCACCTGCGAACGCGGCACCATCGGGTCAGCATCGCCATGGCAGACGAGAAGGCGCGCCTTGACAGCCCCTGGTTGCGCGGGCTTGGCCGTATCGAGCAGCCCATGGAAGCTGGCGGCAAGGACAATGTCCGCGCCGTCTCGCGCCAGTTCAAGCGCGGCTTGCCCGCCCATGCAATAACCGATGACTGCCACCGGAACCCCTTGGGCTTCCGCAAGGCCTGTCAGGGCGTCAAGGCCGGAGCGCAACCGCTGGCGATACCCCTCAGGGCTGGCGCGCAGCGGTCCTGACAGCTCACGCGCATGGTCGAAATCGCGGACCTGCACGCCGTAAAAGTCCGCAACCATCGCCAGACAACCCGCCTGCGCCAGCATGTGCGCACGGCGGATCATCGGTGTGTTGCAGTTGGCAATTGTCGGCATCACCAGAACCGCGGCCCGTGGTTTGCCTTCGGGCCGGACGAGGAAGCCTGTCAGGGCCACCTCGCCGTCGCTGTAATCGACCTGTTCGACCGGCACGGCGTTTACTCCGGCAGGAAGTCGGGGACCGAAAGGTAGCGCTCGCCGGTGTCATAATTGAAGCCGAGCACGCGGCTGCCAGCCGGCAGGCTTGGCAGTTTCTGGGCAATCGCGGCCAGCGTGGCGCCAGACGAGATGCCGACGAGCATCCCTTCCTTCGAAGCGCACAAGCGCGCCATTTCCTTGGCGTCTGCCGGATCCACCTGAATCGCGCCGTCAATGGACTGGGTGTGCAAGTTGCCCGGGATGAACCCGGCGCCGATACCCTGAATCGGGTGCGGCGCAGGCTGTCCGCCCGAGATGACCGGGGAAAGCGTCGGCTCCACCGCATAGGCTTTGAGCGCAGGCCAGTGGCGCTTCAATTCCTCGGCGCAGCCTGTCAGGTGTCCGCCGGTGCCGACGCCGGTGATCAGCACGTCGATCGGATCGCTGGCGAAGTCCTTGAG
This sequence comes from Pseudomonadota bacterium, assembly GCA_040388685.1. Lineage (GTDB taxonomy): Bacteria > Pseudomonadota > Alphaproteobacteria > Sphingomonadales > Sphingomonadaceae > Novosphingobium. The sequence goes on along the minus strand of JAZKBJ010000026.1, from coordinate 2,413 downwards.
GATTTCCTGCGCGGTGGTGCGGACATGGACAGCGACATTCGCCGGATTGTCAAACTGTTGCGGCATCCACGCGCCTTCGGTCTGTTCGACCAGTTCTTTCGCGCGCTCGATCGCGCCCTTCATGCCTTTTTCGCGCGGGGTCAGGTCAAACGAAGCGCCGTAGGCGAGCATCAGGCGGCGTCGTTCGAGCGACATCGATTCGGGCATGACGAGGACGAGCTTGTAGCCCTTCACGGCGGCGACCATGGCAAGGCCGATGCCGGTATTGCCCGATGTGGGCTCGATGATGGTGCCGCCCGGCTTGAGGCTGCCGTCGGCTTCGGCGGCCTCGATCATGGCGAGACCGATCCTGTCCTTGATAGAACCGCCCGGATTGGCGCGTTCGCTCTTCACCCATACCTCGTGGTCGGGAAACAGGCGGGACAGGCGAACGTGCGGGGTGTTGCCGATGGTGGCAAGGATGGATTCCGCTTTCATTTCGCTTGGCTCCTTGTGGTGAATTGGAGAAACTCTAGGACGTTCTGTACCGTGCTGCACAGGTTCGCGCATTCTTCAGTTCCGGGAACAGCACAAACCAGATGGCCGTGACCGCAATCGCGCCCACACCGCCGAAGACGACCGCACCAACCGCCCCCAACAATGCCGCCGCTAGCCCGGATTGCATTTCGCCCAGCTCGTTCGAGGCCGAAATGGCCAGGCCGGAAATCGAAGACACCCGTCCGCGCACGGCGTCCGGCGTGTGAAGCTGGACCAGCGTGTTGCGGATGAACACCGAGACCATGTCGCTCGCGCCGATCCCGGCCAGCAGCAGCAACGACAGGTAGTAGTTGTGCGAAAAGCCGAAGCCGATGGTGAAGGCGCCATAAACTGCCACGCCGAGCAGCATCTTGATCCCGACATTGCTGGCGATGGGCCTGCGCGTGAGCACGATTGCAACCAGCGCTGCGCCGAGACCGGGCATAGCGCGCATGATCCCGAGACCGTCTGCGCCAACCGGCTGGCCGTTCACCAGCAGAATGTCGCGCGCGAACACCGGGAGCAGGGCAGTCGCACCGCCCAGAAGAACGGCGAACAGGTCCAGCGTCACGCAACCCAGCAGAAACCGGTCGTTCCACACGAACGACAGCCCCTCGCGGATCTGTCGAATCGGGTGCACATCGCGGCTGCCTGCGGGTGCGGGCAGGCGGCGGATTCCGAAGATGCAGAATGCTGCCAGCACCAGAAGTGCGGTCGAAGTCCAGTAAGGCAGCCAGGGATGGCCTGCGAACAGCAGGCCGGCAAGGGCTGGACCGCCGACGGAACCGGTTTGCCACGCCATGGAATTGATCGCGACCGCTTTCGGCATCAGTTCCGCAGGCACGATGTTGGGCGCGATCGATGAAAGCGCGGGGCCGATGAAGACGCGGGCGGTGCCGTGCAGGGCGGCGAGACCGAACAGCAGCGGCAGTGTCAACTGACCAAGCTGCGTGACGACCGCGAGTGTCAGGGCGACGCACAGGTCGATGCAGAGCGAGAGTCCTGCCACGGACCGCCGGTCAAATCGGTCGGCCACGACACCGGCCACCGGCGTCAGCAGGAACAATGGGAGGAATTGGGCAAGCCCAAGCAGGCCAAGCTGAAACGCGGCTTGCGTGATCGACATGCCATAGTCGCTGCGGGCGAGATCATAGAGCTGGTAGCCAAGAATGACGACCATGCCCGACGTGGCAACGACCGAGAAGAACCGGGCGATCCAGAATCGCCGGTAGTCCGGAATGGCAAGCGGTGATGCCGGAATGGTCCCGGTCGAAGCTGGTTCAGTCACCCGGCGGCAATGCCAGCCGTGTCACCAGTTGCCAAGAAAGCAAAATTTGGGAGGCCCCGGCTTCGAGGCCCACTGCCGCGTCAGTTGCTGCGGGTCTTGAGATTGGGCTGAAGCGCCTTGATCAGCTTTGCGAAGTCATCAAGCCGCACGATCCGCTCGAACTGGAAGCCAGCGCGGTCGCCGTCGGCCCAAACCAGAAAAGCCTCGATGCGGC
>JAZKBJ010000026.1:0-385 GCA_040388685.1 Pseudomonadota bacterium | reverse complement strand
TGGTCACGCGCTCGCCACGCCCCAGGCCTTCCACGCCTTCGGCCATGAAGCCCGTAGTCGAGACATTGGAGAGTTTCAGCAGAATGTCGCCGCGCGCGCGATGTTCGCCAATGACCGGGAGGTTGACCGGATGGCGAGTCGAGCGACGCATGTCGGTGACTGAAAGCTGTGCTCTGCCGCGCATCGTTCCTCCTGTAGCGTCCGGTGTGGGAGCCACAGCACTAGGTCCGAATTGGCGAATATTTGGTAAAGTTCCGGCAATTGCTTGCCGGAAGTGGCAAGCAATTGCCGTTAGCGAACCCTAAACCCTGTTTCAGGCCCGGCGCAGGATGCCGTGCTTCTTCTTGCCCGACGACACCCGAATTTCGTTTTTTTCCAGTGTGAT
>JAZKBJ010000025.1:529-12751 GCA_040388685.1 Pseudomonadota bacterium | reverse complement strand
CTCATGAACGCGGACTTCAGGCCGGATGGCCCTTTGGGGCGCGCAACGACCCCGGGAAAACGTAACGAGAGGCCGTCGATCGTGCCGCGCCGGGTAAGCGTCGCAATCCATTGCTCGATCATGGCCTTGTGCGCGCCGTAGACCATGCGTGGCCGAAGCGGGGTACAATCATCGACAAGCGGGGGCAGCGGATCACCCAGAACCGCGATACTGCTGGCAAACAGCACCTTCGGCTTGGTTCCGCCGCTCGCAACACGGTCAAGCAGATATGCAGTGGCAGCGACATTGACCGCAAACGCTGTGGCGGGGTCCTGCTCGGCCGCACCGCCCGGCACGGTTGCCAGATGGATCAGCGCATCGACACCGTCGCGGCACGCTTCATCAAGAATTGCAACGTCCGTGAGGTCGCCCTGCACATAGCGGATCTGCTGCGCGGCAAAGGGGTCTGGTGCACTGTCTGTTGCCACAACTGCGTGCCGCTCGCGCAGCGAGGCAACCAAAGCCTGCCCAACAAAACCGGCGGCTCCGGTGACGAGTATCCGCAAGATCAGCCGCCTTGGTCGCCGTCGGGCAACCGCGTCGCCTGGAAGCTGGCGACGCGCCAGGCACCGACATCACGAACCCAGACCTGGGTGACATAGGCCCGCACGGTAATCCGTTCGTCCACATTGCGGCGCTTGACGGTGTTCGTCATCAACCCGGTCATCACGGCGGCATTTTCACCCAGTCGGCGGATGTTGAGCGGCCCGCGCTCCACCTCGATAAACTGGAGGAAACTGCCGGCATGACCGAGCAATTCGGCCTTCCCCTGAACGATACCGGTGGTGTGGACATGGACAAGGTCGTCCATCATCAACTCACCAAGCGCCGCCATATCGTCGCTGACCAGCGCATCGCGTCTTTCGCGCTCGCGCCGCGTCAGCGCGTCGAACAATTCCGTGTCAGTCATGGGCACAAACCTTCAGGCCAAGGAGATCGGCTGCATTGAGGCCCAGCACCTTGGCGCGGGTGTGTCCTTCCAGCCGATCGTGAAAACCGACCGGATCGGGTTCGGCCATATCGAACGGATAGTCCGTGCCCAGGCACAGCCGGTCTGCTCCGTGAGTGCGGATCAGGCTGTCGAGTTGGTCCTTGTCGAACACCAGCGTATCGAGCCAGACGTTGCGCAGATACGTCGACGGCGCGCGATCAATATGCTGCCTACAATCCTCACGCGCGCGCCAGGCGTGATCCATCCGCCCCCAATAGCCCGGCAGGAACCCGCCGCCATGCGCGACGCACAGCTTCAACCCAGGATAGGCATCGAGCACGCCACCGAAAATCAGATGGCTGAGCGCGATGGTCGATTCAAGCGGATTGCCGACGATGTTGGTGAGGTAGTGTTCGGACAATCGCTGTCCATGCGTGAAGCCCAGCGGGTGGAGAAAGAGCAATATGCCGAGCTCTTCAGCGGCCGCAAAAAATGGCCGAAACTCATCCTCCGCCAGTTCGCGCCCGTTCACGTTGGAACTAATCTCGATCCCGCGCAGCCCCAGATCGTTCACGCAGCGCCGCATCTCGGCAATGGCAAGTTCCGGCGACTGGAGCGGGACCGTCCCCATGCCCACCAGTCGGTCTGGATGTTTGCCGACCGCGTCGGCGATCCCGTCGTTCACCGTACGGGCCAGATCGCGGCCAAGTTCCGGCTCGGTAAAATAGAAATACTGCCCGGGGCTGGGCGATATCGCCTGAACATCCACCCCCAGCCGGTCCATGTCGGCAAGGCGCTGCTCGACCCCGTTGAGCGCGGGTCCGATAGCCGTGAAGAGCTTTCCCGTGACCGCGTCGCTGGCGGGAGAGGAAAAGGGCATCTGGAACACAAAACCAGGGATCGCCTGCCGGATCTGAGCCTCGGCCGCAGGCACCGCCAGATGGCAATGGATATCGACAACCAGTTGCTGGCCGCGTGCTTCGACCGGAATTGGCGGACGGCCATGGCCGCAAGTGGTGATCTTTCCGTCCATCAGATTGCTCCCGCCAGATGGTGCATGCCCTTGCCCATGCGCTCGGCGATTTCCGGTGCGGGAGCGCCCGCAAGCTGACGCTCGCCGATGGCAACGCTGGTTTCGACGACAAAGCGGCAGCGCTCGAACCGCCGCTTGGTAAAGGCCTGCAAGCCTGCATCGATATCGCCGTCGCAGCGCAGCAGCTCTTCGGCGATGACCAGGCTGTCTTCAACCGCGATCCCCGCGCCGCTTGCCAGATGCGGTGTGGTGGCGTGGGCCGCGTCACCCAAAAGGACAATGCGCCCTGCTTGCCACGGCTCGGGTTGCAGGCAATATTCGAACGGTCGCACGACGATCGACGAATGCGGGCCGATGCCTTCGCGAATGACCGCCATCGAGCCGCCAAAATCCTTTGTCAGCTGTTTGAGATAAGCTGGCATGTCTTCGTCCGCGATGCGGCGCGGCTCGGGTGCCGGAGTGAGGACGAAACCGTAGACCTCGTCCCGCGAGCAGGGATTGATACCGCAGATGTTGCGGTGACCGAAGTAGAACTCGGTGCGGTCAAGTTCCGGCGGACGAGGCGCGACGACGCGCCAGCTCATCTGACCGGAATAGACCGGTGCCACGGCATCCGGAAACAGCATGGTGCGGGTTCTGGAATAGATGCCGTCAGCGCCGATCACGAGGCTGAAGCGCCCGGAGGTTCCATCGCTGAATTGTACGTCAACCCCGCTGCCATGCTGATCGAATTGCTCCGCGACGACGCCCAGGCGGACCTTGGTGCCGTGCCTGAGCACCTCTGCCGACATGATCTGGTGCAGCATGGGGCGCATGATCGCGCCCGAGGCTGGCAGGCCGGGTTCCAGCTTGGGCACGTCCTGCTCACCCAGCGGCGTTCCATCAAACAGAAAGATGCGCTGGCCGCTTGCGAAAAACCCTTCTTCGCGAATGGCCTCGAGCAGGCCCAGATCGCGGAACGCGCGCAGGGTCGGGCCGGTGATGGTGATGCCGGCGCCATAAACCTTCCACTCCGGATCGAGCTCGATTATTTCCACGTCGACGTCATGCTTGCGCAGGGCAATTGCGGTTGCCATGCCGCCGATGCCGCCGCCGATGATGAGAACGCGGTCCAAACCCTTGATCACATTGCCTCCACTTCTACTGGCAAGCTGGCTTAAGCATGCGGTGTGTTGTTGAGCGGCCGCACAGGTGGCCCGGTCAGCTTGATGGACTTGGTCGGGGACAGCCGCGCCTCAAGCACCAGTTCACCTTCGAATCTGGCAACCGGCCCGGCATCGCGCAGTGCTGCGTGATGCGCATGAGAATCGGCCAGAACGGCCTCGGCAAATGGATCGATGTTGAGCGCGATGGTATGGCCGTCGGGTGCTTTGGCCGCAGCCATGCTCGCGTCCGCCCGCATGGCCTAGGCCACTTCAAGCCGGCATGTCGTCCGCTGCGCACCCAACAGGCCATCACACTCTGCAACCATCACATCGCCGTCCTGCAGGAAGCGGCCATAGTGCGTGCCGTTGCCCGATGGACTGCCGGTCATGATGATGTCGCCGGGTTCAAGCTGCGCATGTGCTGACATGAACTCGATCAAACGGGCAACGTCGAAGATCATGTCGTCGGTGCCTTCGTCCTGCATCGTCTGGCCATTGAGTTTCAACCTGAGATGCAGCTTCTGCGGATCGGCGACAAAGCGCGCGGGGGTGATGTAAGGCCCCAGAACCTTGAAACCCGGCGCGCTTTTGCACGACAGCCAGTCCATGCCCATCTGCGGGATGTCGGGCCGGTCAACCAGTTCGCGCGCGGTGATATCGTTGGCAATCGTATAACCGGCCACATGCGCCATCGCGTCCGCGCGCGACACACGCCGGCACCGCATCCCGATGACCACGGCCAGCTCGATCTCCCAGTCAGGCTCACGCTGGTCGTAGGGAACAAACAGTTCGTCGGTCGGCCCGCCGATGGCGCTCCGCAGAGCGACAAAGGCATAGGGCTTGCCTTCGCGCGCGCGCTTGTCCATCAGCTCGGTGCCGAAAATGCGGCGCTCTTCCTTGCTCATGTGCTGCGCCCCGCCGGCACCTTTGTCGACGATGAGATCGATCACGTGCTTGCGGTAGTTGGCACCCGAGCCGATCAGATTGTCTGGCCGGTAAGGCAAATGCACCGAAAGCTCGGACTCCGGACGCCACGAACGGGTATCTGCGCCAACCATTGCCGTATCGATGAGTTGTGACCAGCGAGGCCAAGCCCGGAAAAGTGACAAAAGATCGCCAGGCGCATCATCGAGCAGTTCGACAAGCGGTGCGACGACACCATCACAGACGACGCCCGGCCAAGGGTCGCTGCCGGAGGTCGAAAACGTACCCAATCCGTAAATTATCGCCATACCCTGTCCCAATGCGCCCCATCACGGCGCCGCCTCGCACATTGGCGGCAGTTCCCAGCTGCGTCCAATCGCTATGCCTGCTGCCAGCGATAACTGAGTGCGATGGTTCGATCCGTGACGGGACCGGGCGGCCCTGATGGTACCGGTCGGTCCCGCTGTTCGCCGTTGGCGACCGGCACCATCGCGCCCGCGGTTTGCGGCATCATCGAAACCCGCATGTCAAACGGCGTCGGTCCCCAAGCCTGCAAGGCCGGCGCCATCGCCAAACTCGTGCAAAATCCGCAGTCACCAGGACCCGCTTGCAACTACATCGCGTCAGCCCTTCGGCATGACGCGATGAGTCTTTCGATACTGAATTGAACACGCCAGATCCTTGGTCAGGTTCTTTGCGAGCTTCGGGTCGGCGCTCACGACGCAAACCTGACCAAGAGTTGAGGCGGGGTTCCGATCAGAATTTGATGCCGGCGCGAATGCCGTAGGTCCGCGGAGGGCGATATGATCCGACAATCAATCCGTTCGTCAACGGCGGCGGAAAGGCGTTCGACATCACAGTCGTATCGAACAGGTTATTGACGTAAGCCGTAACGTAGAATGCATCGTCCTTGGCATTGAAGGTGGCGGAGGCATCTGCCAACCAGAACGCCTTCTGTACCTCGCCGGCAATGAACTCGAGCGCGGTCAACGTTTCGCTTTGATAGTTTCCGCGAGCGCCAAAGACCAACTCGTTGCCGCCAGGCAGCGCTATCGCCTGCTCGGCGGTGAGGTTGATCGTCCATTCCGGCGCGTTTGGCGGCCGCTTGCCGGAGCAATCGACGAAGATGCGACCAAGGCTGGGCGATACCGTGGTGCCGCAGCCGGTCTGGGGCGGTGCCGCTATCGGCCCGGAATAGACAAAGCTGTCGTAGTTGGCATCCAGGTACTGGATGTTCGCTCCGATCTTTGTCGTTGGCGTCACCAAAGCCTGAGCCTCGATCTCGAAGCCCTTGAACCGGGCGCGACCGACGTTTTCGACGGCAAAAATCGTGTTGCCAAGGGAGTCAGTGCTCAGGTGGCCGATTTGCTGGTCGCGGTACTTCCAGTAGAACAGCTCGAGGTTCAACCGGATGCGTTTGTCCGCAAAGCTGTTCTTGGATCCAAGGGTCCATGCCTGGAGCGTTTCGGGATTGTACGTGCCTTGATCGCCCGAGAAATAGAAGCCGCCCGTCTTGAAGCCAGTCTCGTAGCTGGCATAGAGCAGATTGTCCGGGGTCACCTTCCAGTCCAGTCCAGCGCGCCAGGTAAACTTGTTACCGGACAGCTTCCGGTTCGGCGTGATCACCGCCGGCAGCTGCAACTGTGTGGTTCCAAACGCCGGGAAGAAGGCGACCGGACCGCCGATACCGCCACCGATCACCGTTGGAGGTGCGGAAGCAAGTTGCGGAATCCCTTGTGCACCGGGGCACAGCCCGAACGGCGGGGCCGGGGGTGCCGGGGGTGCCGGCGCTACATCGAGGAAGCAGAGACGCGTAGCGCTGACAAACGTTCCGGCGAAAGTCTTCTGCTCATCGGTATAGCGACCGCCTACCGTGGCGGTGACGTCTGGCGCAATCTTGTAGCTCAGCCGCCCGAACACCGCCGTGCTCCGGGTCGCGTTCGAATAGTCCTGGAAAGTCGCATTGAACTGGACGTTGGTATGCAACGCCGGGGTGCGGTTCTTGTCGTCATAGTAGAATGCTCCAAGCAGATACCCCAGCTTCGCGCTATCGTCCGACGCCAATCGGGCCTCGAAACTGAACTGGTGGGAATGCTCCTTGGTGAACAGGCCGAACCCTGGCGTGTTTGAACGGTATTCGATGTCGCTTGCGCGGTATGCCGGAATAACGGTCAAGTTGCCGACAGAGCCAAGCTCCAGCTTCACGGTACCCGAAATGCCCCAGAAATTGTTGTCGATGTAGGTGTTGTTCACCAGTCCGGCCAGGGTCGTTCCTGCGGGAAATACAAACACATTCGCCGCATAGAACGCCTGAGATCTCGGATCGCCCAAGCCGATACGATCATCGGGGTTAAGGCGCGGATCAGCGGTGATGACGCCGCCCAGACCGCGCCCCTTTTGCTGCGAATAGTCGGCCACGATCTTGATGCTCAGATCCTGCGACGGTTCGGTGAGCAACGACAGCCTCGCTGCGAAATCGTCCTGATCCGACGTTCCGTCGGACAAGTATCCGTCATGTTTGTTGTAACTTGCCGCCGCGCGGATCGCCGCTTTTTCGCCGATCGGGGCATTGATCGCTCCTTCAAGGCTAACCGCGTTGAAATTGCCATAGCCGGCATTCATATAGCCGCCGACTTCGCCGAGGCTTGGAGCGTTGGGAAGCACGTTGATCGCACCGCCTGTGGCATTGCGCCCATACAGGGTACCTTGCGGTCCTTTGAGAACCTCGACCCGGCCAACGTCGTACAAGAACCCACTCGTGGCCGATGGGCGTCCGACGTAGACATCGTTGAAGTTAAACGCGATGGCGGAATCGGAAAGCGAGTTGCTGTTGAAGTTTCCTACCCCGCGCAGATAGAACAGAGCATAGGCGCCAGCGAGCTTCGCAACCTGCAGTGATGGAACCAGCTTGGTCAGTCCGGCCGGATCGGTGACGTTGGCCGACAGAATTTCGTCGCCCGACACCGCCGCGATGGCAATTGGGGCAGACTGCAAGTTCTCGGATTTCCGCTGTGCCGTGACCACGATGTCAGCCAGACCGTGATCATTCGAACTCGTGACTTGATCCGGGTCGGCAGCGCTTTGCGCCATTGAAGGTGTCGCAGAGATGGCACAAGTGAGGGCCACAATTGAGCAAGTGAGCTTTAGGTGCATCGCTGAACCTCCCCTGTTTTTTCATCGCACCGCTTGTGAGTGCGCTTGACTGGCCGGGGCTATCATTTGGAACCTATCGATCCAAATCCATATCTGCGGGGGTTGGCATCGGCGTGGGCGATATGTTGCCAAGGTCCACGATGCCCTGACAGGAACTTGGGCTGCTTAGACATACACCAATTTCGAGGCGCACTCTCGCGGCTGCCTCGCACGCGCTGTGGTGCCAAGGCAACAGCGGGAACGGTTCTCGCCTAGACGTCCATTCACTACAGTGTGACCAATGCACACCGTCGCCACCGCGTTTGCCTGGCAGCGATCGCTGAGGGTGATGCATTGATTGCTGACCGGAATTCTTTAATATCCGCCATTCCGATTGAATTCCCGCTTACCAATCGAATCAACAGATACATATGGCGGTTTCAGGGAGGGTTCGATGCGATTTGGGCTGCTTGATCTTAATCTGTTGATCGCGCTCGAGGCGTTAATGGAAGAGCGGTCGGTTTCGGGTGCCGCTCGCAGGCTGAACATGAGCCAGTCCGCGCTCAGCGGTTCGCTTGCCCGCCTGCGGGACTATTTTAAGGACGAGCTGCTGGTTCTGGTCGGTCGATCGATGATGCCAACACCTTTCGGGATCGAGATTGCCGATCACGCGAAGACCGCACTTACGCTTATCCGGTCGACCATCACGACGGCAGGTCAATTCGAACCGGCAACTGCCGAGCGGACGTTTTCGATCATCGCGTCGGACTACCTGTACGACGTTATGCTGGCCGATGCCCTGCGCAATATCGCCGCGGAAGCCCCGTATGTCTCGTTCGACATTTCGATGCCGAGCGAACATGAAGAGGCGCGGTTCGAAATGGGCGAGGTGGATTTATACATCACGCTTGAACCCTTCCTCGCGAACGAACATCCGAGCCGCTTCCTCTTCGAAGACCAACTGGCGGTCGTCGCATGGGATCGCTCGTCCACCGGCGATTCGATCACGGAAGAGGAATTTCTCAACCGCTCGCATGTCGTCGTCACGTTCGGAACGCACCGCCATCCATCTTTCAGCGAGAACTTCTTCAACGGCCTTGGCACGGAACTGCGGAAGGAAATGAAGGTTCAGACGTATTCCGCCGTGCCGGCGGCAGTTGTCGGGACCGAACGACTGGGCACCATGAACCGCCGTCATGCGGAATATTTCGCGCGCCTTTTTCCGCTCAAAGTGTTGCCGTTACCCATGCCCGCACCTTCGCTTCGGGAAGCGATGCAATGGCATACGACGCGAAAGGGTGACAGCGGCATCAAATGGCTGAAGGATCGAATGCTGGAAGCGACCCGAAATTTCCGGATGAGCGGTATGGGATAGACGTTACGCGGACAACTGGCACCCCAGACCCAGCTCCCGCAACGACTTGCCATCAACCAATCGGGCACGTGACCAATCGGCAAATCCCACCGGTCCGGCCGTCAATGGAACGCTCCGGATAGGCAGGTTCAGAGTCATACTGCGGATTGCCGGGTAAGAGTTTTCCGCAACACGTGGCAGAAGTCCCTTTTTGCCATATTGCCCTTATTCCTCGAGTGGGGCGCAGTGCCGGGGCGTCGCTGCGGTTGACCGTCAGACCGGTGGTTGGGCCATCCGCAGCGGATTGTCGCCATTCCAGCCGACCGACGACCTGCGGACTTCCTCGAAGAATCCGGCGATGGCATCCGATTGCCGGTGAACCTCGATGCTGCATCCGATGAGCTTGCGCGCGTCAAACATCCGGGCGTCGATCGGTCCCGAGCGGGCCCTCAGATAGAGCTCGGCGCCAAGCTTCTCGAGCCGTTCGTTTTCCTCGTCGGGATCGGAAGCGAAATAGGAAACGTGGTTCAGCACAGGCATTGGCCCGGGTATCAACCGCTCTGCCACCGCCGGTGGCGAACAGGCCTCTACGTTCATCAATTCGATTGCGATCGAACCCCATTGCCCGAACGCGACGGAATGAACGAAAGTGCAATCGCCGCCCGGATGGGAGAGAAAATCGAACTCGACATTCCCCATCATGAAAAATGGGCCCGCACCGAACAGCGTGGTCCAGGTATGCGCCGCTTCCTCGATATTGGCGACAGCATAGCCGTAGTGGCGGACGGGCAAATCGCGTATCATTGCTCTCTCCTGTTTGGTCAGCGCCGCGGAAACGGTGCCCACGACTGCGACCAGTTACTCGTCAAAAATCGCGACAGCACGCGTCCAGCCCGCCGAAGCACGCTCAATCTTGTTGGGGAAACAGGAGATCATGAATCCCGTCCCTGGCAACGCTTCGAGGTTGTGCATCTTCTCGATATGGCAGTAGCCGACATCGACCCCGGCACGGTGCCCTTCCCAGATCAGCCGTGAGTCTCCGGTTTCGGCGACCTTTGCCTTGGTATGGACGAACGGCGCGTCCCACGACCAGGCGTCGGTACCGGTCACGCGCACGCCCCGATCCAGCAGGTACATGGTTCCTTCGTAGCCCACCCCTGCACCGCGGCTGACGTAGGCCGGATCGCGCTGTGCAAGCGCCATGCCCGCCGATGTGTTGACCACGACGATGTCAAGCGGCGCAAGTGCGTGACCGATGCGGTCGAGTTCTGCCTCGATATCGGCGGCACCGATGACATAACCGTCCGGCTTGTCTCTGAAGTCAAGCTTCACACCCGGATTGAAAAACCAGTCCAGTGGCATCTCGTCGATCGTCTGCGACGGTCTGGGGCCAGAAGGCAACCTGGCATCTTGCTGCGCATGATAATGCCAAGGTGCATCGACATGGGTCCCGCTGTGCGTGGTCAGCCTGATCCATTCGGAAGCGCAGAACGGGTCACCGCCGCGCATTGCATCGATATCCGCGCCAGGGAAGAACGCCTCAAGCTCGTTGCGGGTATCCGAGTGCGTTTCATAGGTAATCTCAGGCTTGAGAAACGGCGGATCGCTGATCACATCGTTGCTGAGAGTCATCGAGAGGTCGACATAACGTCGGGTCATTGGATCGGTTTCCCGTCAGAGAAATCGCAGGTGGTAAAGAGCTGCTTGTTCCACCGCTTCTGCCGCAACCGGGCAGTGCCGACCAATGGTTTGCGGCGATAGCAAGACGCCGCCGGGCCGATAGCGCCCGGGCGCGCCCGGGCATCACCCTTGGTATCGCGCAAGGACGCGAACCCGCTTTCTGACTTGGCCGTTTCGTGGCGCAAATCGGTTTGCCGATTGCGACCATGAATCAAGCCACTGCAAGCAGGGAAGCTGCGACTGCGCTATTGGTCCGCTTCATCCGCACCGGCAGCGAGCCTCGGCGCGATCAGGGCGCAGGCGATGAGCTGCAACTGGTGGAACACCATGACCGGAAGCAGCACGATGCCCACTTGTGCCGCGGGAAACAGCACTCCCGCCATTGGCACGCCCGACGCCAGGCTCTTTTTCGAGCCGCAGAACAACAGGACCACCGCGTCCTCACGCGAGAGGCCCATCATGCGGCCCAGCGCCCAAGTCAGGCCCATGACGATAGCCAGCAGGACAAGGCACAGCGCCGCCAGCACCAGGAGGCTGGCGGGCGCGATCCGCTGCCACAGTCCTTCGACGACGGCCGCGCCGAACGCCGAATAGACCACCAGCAGGATGGTGCTCCGGTCCACCCGCCCCAGCCACGCCTTGTTGCGCGTCACGAAGCCGCCGATCCATGGCCGCAGCAAATGCCCTGTGACGAACGGCAGCAGCAACTGGAGCACGATGGTCTCGACCGAGGTCCACGAAAAGCCGCCGGTTGATCCGCCCATCAGCAGCGCGACCAGCGCAGGCGTCAGGAAAATGCCGAGAAGATTGGAGAACGACGCCGCGCAGACCGCCGCCGCGACATTACCCCGCGCAATCGCGGTGAACGCGATCGAGGATTGCACCGTCGAAGGCAGCAGGGTCAGGAACAGCAGACCCGCCGCAAACTCCGGCGGCAGAACCGGGATCGTCCCGAACCCTGCGCCGAGCAGCGGAAACAGCGCGAACGTTACCGCCAGTGTCGCCAGATGCAGCCGCCAGTTGCGCGCGCCCGCAACAATCGCCTCGCGCGAGAGCTTGGCCCCGTGGAGGAAGAACAGCAGCACGATCCCGGCATCGGCAACCCGGTCCACTACGGGAACCCACCCTCCGCGCGCGGGGAGAAGACTTGCCAGCAAGACCGTGCAGATCAGCGCCAGCACAAAGGGATCGAACAGACTGAAGACGCGCCGGATCATGCAGGACCTCCTGCGAAGCGGGCGCGGGCCGAGCGAAAAGTGAACGACAGGATCATGGCATGGCTCATCGCCGGAAACTTGCGCGCTGCCAAGAGCGCCGTGTCGCTTTGACGACCCGTACCTTGCGCGTTTTACGGAAAAGCAGGAGCGCTGCACGCGGGCGACCTGGCACAGCGCTTCCCAGCCGTCTTGGCTGACCAGTGACTGCTGCGCCTTTCCACCCTTGCACGGGGCATGATGCTCGCCTAGCCCAAGCGGCATGGTTATCCCGGCAAGGCGGCTCGCCTACTCCATCGCATTCAGCAATGACTAAGCCCGACAACGACATCCGTTCTATCCGGGGGCCCGGACGGCGCCTGCATGGCGCGCTCGCCGCCAAGCTTGGCACGGCGATCGTATCGGGCGAATATGCGCCGGGCAGCACGCTTTCGAGCGAAGTCGCCTTTGCCGAAGAGCTTGAGGTATCGCGCACTGCCTACCGCGAGGCGATCCAGGTGCTCACGGCCAAGGGCCTTGTCGAAAGCCGCCCCAAGACCGGCACACGGATCCTGCCGCGAGAGCGCTGGAACCTGCTCGACCCTGACGTGTTGGCATGGAGCTTCGCCAGCGTGCCCGATGTGTCCTTGGTGCGCAGCCTGTTCGAGCTGCGCGGCATCATCGAACCCGCCGCCGCCAGCCTCGCCGCAAAGCGCCGCGATGATGCCGACCTCGCCCGCATGACCGCCGCGCTCGCCGGCTCAAGCACCACGCCGTTGGCCGCGGCGTTC
>JAZKBJ010000025.1:0-519 GCA_040388685.1 Pseudomonadota bacterium | reverse complement strand
ATGGAGCGCGAGACCCTCGCCACCGACGCCGGGCAGCAGGCCGACCGCGAATTCCATAACGCCATCCTCCACGCCACCCGCAACGACGCGCTGATCTTCCTCAGCGCAGGCATCGGTGCGGCAGTGCGCTACACCACCCAGTTCAAGCAACGCAGCCTGACCCAGCCGCGCAACGCCATCCCCGACCACGCCCGCGTGCTTGAAGCCATCGCCGCGCGCAAACCCGCCAAGGCAGGCGAAGCCATGCGCAGGCTGATCGACATGGCGCTTGAGGATACACGAGCGGCGATGTTGGATGGGGAGTAGGGGACGCAGCTGGTTTGAAGGACAAACTGGCGAACACTGAAATTTCGCGCCCGCCACCTTTGTTGTTATTGCAGAAGCGGTTACCCAATGCCGCGAGCCAGAAACTTTGGATGGAGCGGAATGCGCACCTACACCTCTGCCCAGTTGCTCATCACCTTCTTGGCCTCGCTGCCAGGGCCCTTGCTCGCTCAAGCAACGAAGGCGGACGAACCG
>JAZKBJ010000024.1:7154-9112 GCA_040388685.1 Pseudomonadota bacterium | reverse complement strand
GGACCGAAATTGCCAAGCCCGGTGATCGCTGGCTTGCCGAAAAAGTCGTGATCTGCATCTCGCCAAAGAAGCTGCCAGGGATCTGGACCAATCAGAACGGCTACACCGGCACCAATTGCAAGACGACGTACTTCAACACCGCACCATGGGGCGGTGGTTCGCAGACGTCGAACGGAACCTACATCTCGGTTCCCGGCGTCTGAGTTCGTCCTTCACGAATTCAGTATCATTGTGGCTGGCTCCATCGGCTTTATGCCGGTGGGGCCAAGCGCATTTCCCGGATGGCTGAATGACATTCCCCCGCAAAGTTGACGGCAAGCCGGACGTCGCCAAGGCGATAAAGCGGTTTGGCCGTCTGGCATCGCGGTCTTCGATCTCTGCGCTGCTGATGTCTTCTGCTGCGCACGGCAATGCGCGCGCGGAAGACAATGCTGCGGCAAATTCGGACGCTGGCAACGCATCAGGCGGAGCGCAAAGCGAGACATCGCAATCGCGTGGCTCCGCGCTGGAACTGCCCGTGCCGCTGTTTGATCGCCAGATCGTCGTCATCGGTGAACGCTGGATCGTGTCGCAGCTTGCCGATGTCGAACCTGAGCAGGTCTACGACGAAGATCGCATCGCCTCTTACGGGGCCAGCACAGTCGGCGAACTTGTCGACCAGATCCGCGACGAAAATGGCGACGATCAGCCCGCGCTGCTCGTGAATGGCCAGCCGGTGGGCGATATTGGCGATATTTCCGATTTCCCGGTGGAAGCGATCCGCAAGGTCGAGGCCCTCCCGCGCGGTTCGGCAGCGCGCGTTGGTGGAGCTTCAGGCCAGCGCACGTACAACATCGTGCTGCGGCCTTCGGTGAAATCGATGACGCTGACCGGCAGCCGCGAAGTGGCAACCGAAGGCGACTGGAGCCTGAATCGCGGCGAGGCCCTGTTCACGCTTATCGCGCGGAAGAACCGTCTGAACCTTGCCATACGGGCTTCAGATTCAGACGATCTGTTCGAAAGCGACCGCAACCTGACGCGCCTCGACGCCAGCGTTCCGTTCGCTCCTGCAGGCAACATCCTGCCGTTCCGCACTGAGGAGATCGACCCCGCGCTATCCGCGCTGGCGGGCATGCCGGTCACGACGATTGCCCTCCCCGGCAAAACCGCCCGGCCGACTCTCGCCAGTCTGCTGCCTTTTGCCAACACGCTGAACGACAGCAGGATTGGTGAATTTCGCACGCTTCGCGGGGCGACCAGACCAATCGATGCGAGCCTTTCGGGCAACAAGACGCTGCTGCCGTGGCTGTCGCTGTCTTTCAACGCGCGCATCGGCCGCACCACGAGTTCGAGCCTGAACGGACTGCCGACAGCGCGATTTCTGCTACAGCCGGGCCACCCCGCAAGCCCCTTTGGCGTTCCGGTCGTGCTTGCGCTGAGCGACCCGGCACGTCCGCTGCGCTATGCAACGACGTCTGACAGTAAGAGCGTAACCGCGTCGCTCCTGGCCAATTGGGCGAATTGGCAAGGCACGCTACTGGGCCGCCATGACGAGCGCGAACGGCGGTCTGACAGCATTCTCAATGGGTCGGTCGCAGGCGGCGTCATACCGATCGATGCGGCGACCGACCCGTTCGGCGGCTCGCTTGCCGCACTGATCCCGCTATCGCTGCGAACCACGCGCAGCAGGACGACGACGCGCGAAGCCCGTTTCGATGTGCAAGGCCCGCTGCTAGCGCTGCCGACTGGCAGCGTGCAACTGCGCGCAGGTATCGGCGCAAGCGGGACGAGCCTGAACGCCACGGACGCCACCGGCAGAACGACCGCGATCAGCCGCAATGAATGGAACATTCGCGGCGGTGTGACGGTGCCGCTAACCGCCCGGGGCAAGGGATTTCCGGGTTTCATCGGTGACACGGACCTTTCAGCCGACCTGTCGCGCCAGAGCCTTGGGCGGTTCGGCAGGATCGACGAGCACA
>JAZKBJ010000024.1:0-7144 GCA_040388685.1 Pseudomonadota bacterium | reverse complement strand
GAAAACTCGGTCAACACGTGGCGGCACACGTGGCTGCGCCGCCGGGTGAGCCGAGCCAGCCACTATGTCGTGCTCTCTCGGGCGGAGTGGATCCGCCTGAACGCCACCGACAATACCGACGGGCGCGCCATTCCGCTCGAACTGCTGTCGGCGCCAGGCATGATCGCCGAGAACGTGCCCTATTTCGATCCGCTGCGCGGGGAGACGGTGCCGGTGACCACGATCTATGGCGGCGGCGGCAATCTCAAGAGCGAGACGCAGCGGGTGCGCACGCTCTCGCTCTCGGCCTCGCCATGGGCGCGTTACAAGTTGCAGCTCAATGCCGACTATTCCGTGTCGGACATTCGCAACCAGTTCGGCGCGCTGCCCTTGCCGACGCAGGCTGTGGTCCTCGCTTTCCCCGAGCGGTTCGTGCGCGATGCAAATGGGCGGCTGGTTTCGGTGGACAACCGGACCGTCAATTTCGAACGGCAGCACTCGCGGCAATTGCGCCTTGGGACCAACTTCACGATCCCGCTGGAACCGGTGCCGCTTGACGCCAAGGGCAAGCCGAAGCCCTATGGCCCGCGCCTGTCGCTGCAGGTCAATGCCTCGCACACGGTGGTGCTTGAGAACACATCGGTGATCCGCGAAGGTCTGGGCCAAGTAGATCTGCTCGCGGGCGGAGCCATCGGCCTTGGCGGAGGGCAGCAGCGCCATGTGTCCGATGCCAACATCGCGGTGATGCGCGGAGCCAGCGGCTTTCGCCTGAGCGCCAGGCGGCGCGGCGGAAGCCAGCTGCAATATGGCACGGCAGCCGCGCCGAACCGCTTGGCGTTCGCACCGCTCACGACGTTCAACCTGCGTGCGATTGCGGACATTGGTTCGATGAAGCCGGGTTCGTCGCTCTGGAAAGGAGTGCGAATCTCGCTGGTGGTGGACAATGCCTTCAACACCCGCCAGCGCGTGACCACAGCCAGCGGCGAGTTGCCGCTGGGCTTCCAGCCGGCCTATCGCGATCCGATCGGGCGCACCGTGATGGCCGAACTGCGCAAGGTGTTTTGACACTGGCACGCGCGGGGCGCAAAGGCGGGACATGACGCTTATCCTGCTCAACAAGCCCTTTGGCGTGCTCTGCCAGTTTACCGAGGAAAAGGGCGGGCCGCCGCGCCCGACATTGGCCGATTATGTCAAGGTGCCGGGCGTCTATCCGGCGGGGCGTCTGGATACCGACAGCGAGGGGCTACTGCTGTTGACCGACGATGGCCGCTTGCAGGCACGCATTGCCGATCCGCGCTTCAAGATGCCCAAGACCTATCTGGTGCAAGTCGAGGGCGAGCCGGACGAAGCCGCGCTGGACGCATTGCGGCGCGGCGTGAAGCTGAAGGACGGCATGACTTTGCCCGCCGAGGCCGAGCGCATCGACGAGCCCGCCTTGTGGCCGCGCGATCCGCCGGTGCGCTTTCGCAAGTCCGTGCCCGATTGCTGGATCAGCCTGACGATCCGCGAAGGCCGCAACCGGCAGGTACGGCGGATGACTGCAGCAGTGGGCCATCCCACGCTGCGGCTGGTGCGCTGGCAGATCGGCGAATGGTCGCTGGACGGGCTGGCGCAGGGCGAGTGGCGCGAGGGCTAGCGTCTGTCCTCCACCGGCCTGCGCCCGGTCATGCGCTGGTAGAAGCGCGAGAAATAGGAAGGATCGTCGAAGCCAAGTTCGGCGGCGACCTGCGCGGCGGTGGCATTTGTATAGCGCAGCAGGCGGTGGGCTTCGAGCGTCAGGCGGCGGTGGATCACATCAAGCGGCGTGCAGCCGAGGTGTGCAGTGGTAAGCCGCGTCAAGGTCCGCCGGGTCATGCCGAGGGAGCCTGCGTAGAAATCAAGGCCCTGATGGTGGCGGTAATGCAGTTCGACGAGCTGGCGAAAACGGTCGAGGCGGCGGTCGGAACGGGCGTCGGGATCGGCTGGCGCGGCTTCTCGGGCAAGCGTGCGGATCAGGGCTTCCGCGAGCGATAGGAACAGCGGATCCTGGTCCTGCCACTGGTGCTGCAGCGCGAGCATTTCGCGTGCGAGCCAGAACGCGCGCGGTGCGGCCTCTGGCGACAGCGGGGCAAGGCCGCCGCGTGACAGGGCCGTGAGCAGGCTATCGGCTGGGCCAGTGGCCCTTGTGGAAAAGTCTGTCGACAAAGTCAGGACAAAGCCGCGCGTGCCTTGGCGGAAGCGGAAGCCGTGGACGGCGGCGGCAGGAACGATCACCCGGCCCGGCCCTTCGAGGCCCGCCGCCACACCGTCCAGCATGACGCGGGCATGTCCTTCCTCTACCAGAAGGACCTGCACGAAGTGATCGTGACGGTGGACGCCGATTTCCCAATCATGCAGCGCGCTGCGCTCGGCAATCGTTTCGATGTGGGCGAAGCCGCCCGATGTCCGGGCCGCGCCTTCACCGTAGAGCGCGTAGGTGGGGATGGCGGATTGCATGTCCCGATAGTGCCAGTTGTTTGTCCTGCGCCTGCATTCCGCCCTGCCCGCGCCTGTGTCAATCTCCACGACAGTTGCCCGCATCCCAGTGCGGGCGCGTGGGAGAATTGCCATGACAACCACCTCCATGAAAACCGGGGTCGCCATTATTGGCGCCGGTCCTGCCGGATTGCTGCTCGGACACTTGCTCAAGGCCGAGGGCATCGACTGCGTGGTGGTCGAACGGCAGCAGCCCGACTATATCCTTGGGCGCATCCGCGCAGGCGTGCTGGAGCAGATCACCGTCGGCCTGATGGGGCGGCTGGGACTGGACGCCCGGCTCAAGGCCGAAGGACTGGTCGAGGAAGGGTTCAACCTTGCCGATGGCGAACGCCTGATCCGCATCGATGTGGCAAACCTGACCGGCAAGACCGTGGTCGTTTATGGCCAGACTGAAATCACGCGCGACCTGATGGATGCAGCGCCCGAACGGGGCCTTCAGGTGATCTACGGCGCGGACGATGTGGCGCTGTTCGATATCGAGAGCGATGCGCCTTATGTGACCTATTCGCTGGACGGCGCGGCGCAGCGGATCGATGCGCGCTTTGTGGTTGGGTGCGACGGGTTCCACGGGCCGAGCCGCAAGGCGATTCCCGCCAGCGTGGTGAGCGAATACGAGCGCGTCTATCCGTTCGGGTGGCTGGGCATTCTGGCCGATGTGCCGCCGTGCAACCATGAGCTGATCTATGCCAACCACGAGCGCGGCTTTGCGCTGGCCTCGATGCGCAGCCACACCCGCAGCCGCTATTATGTGGACGTAGCCTTGACCGAGAAGATCGAGGACTGGTCGGACGAGCGGATCTGGGACGAACTCGCGGTGCGTCTGGGACCCGACGCGGCGGCGAACATGACGCGCGGGCCTTCGATCGAGAAGTCGATCGCGCCGCTACGCTCGTACGTGTTCGAACCGATGCGCCATGGCAGCCTGCTGCTGTGCGGGGACGCCGCGCATATCGTGCCGCCGACCGGGGCCAAGGGGCTGAACCTTGCGGCGAGCGACGTGCACTATGCCGCCGAGGCGCTGAGCGCCTGGTTCAAGCGCGCGGATAACGATGCGGTGATCGGCTATTCGGCCAAGGCGCTGGCGCGGGTATGGAAGTCCGAGCGATTTTCATGGTCGCTGACCAAGCTGATGCACCGCTTCCCCGAGGATGGGCCGTTCGAGCGTGCGATGCAGGTGGCGGAACTGGACTACATTGCAACAAGCGTGGCCGCGCAGACGAGCATCGCCGAGAACTATGTGGGGCTGCCGGTTTAATCCTTCGACACCCCCTCCACACGCCCCTCCCGTGCACGGGAGGGGCGTGTGGTTGTAACATCGTCATGCGCCCGTCACATAATCGGGACAAAAAGCCTCTGTAGACAGGGGCAATTTTTGCATGCGGCATATCGACATCTTGCTGACGGGAGAACTGGCCGGGGGGCACGACACATTCGTGCACTCGGATTTGCGCGTGGTGTTTCACAATTGGAAAGCCGATGCGCCACTGCCGCTGATGGAAGGGCAACCCTGGGCGTTCATCGACTGGGTCTTGCCCGAAATGTCCGGCCTTGAACTGTGCCGCCGCTTCCGCTGCGCCGATGGCTTGGGGCAGAACGCCCATATCACCATGATCCTTGAAGAGGATGACCCAGAGGCCAAGCGCCGCGCACTTCGTGCCGGCACCGACGATTACATCATCGGCCCGGTGGACCGGCCTGCGCTGCTCGACCGCGTGCTGTCGGTGCAATTGCCCGACCATGAGGCCCCTGCCCGCACGTTGAAGCTGGGCGATCTTTCGCTGGATCTTGCCGCACTGCAGGCGCGCTGGCGCGAACGTGCGTTGATTCTGATGCCCAACGAGCTGCGCTTGCTGCGCTACCTGATGGAAAAGCCCGGGCACGTTTTCAGCCGCCAGCAATTGATCACCGCACTGGGCAAGCACGACGCGCCCATCGACGAACGCACCGTGGATGCATGGGTCAGCCGCTTGCGGCGCGCCCTGCGCGACGTTGGCGCCGGATCGCCGCTGCGGACGGTCCGCTCGCTGGGGTATGTGCTGGATCGTCCCTGATGCGGTTTTGGCCCTGATGCGGTTTTGACCTTCATGTGTTACGCGCGCTGCTTGCAACGCGAGTGTCACGAATGTCCGACCGGCTTAAAGTCCTTTTGCAACATGTGCTGCCCAAGCAGGGCCTGACGACGCTTGCCGGGAAAATCGCAGGCGCGAAAGGCGGGCCCGCGACGACGCGGCTGATTCGCTGGTTTGTGGGCAAATATGGCGTGGCGATGGACGAGGCCGAAAACCCGGATGTCTCCAGCTACAAAACTTTCAACGAGTTCTTCACGCGCCCGCTGAAAGCCAGGGCGCGCCCGCTGGCCGATGCCGAGTTCGTCTGCCCGGTGGATGGCGCGATCAGCCAGTTCGGGAAAGTCGACGATCATCGGATCGTACAGGCCAAGGGCCACCATTTCACAACGACCGCACTGGTTGGCGGGGACGCGGAGCTGGCCGCGCAGTTCCGCCATGGCAGCTTTGCAAACCTTTACCTGTCGCCGCGCGACTATCACCGTCTGCACATGCCTTGCGACGGCGCATTGACGCGGATGATTCACGTGCCGGGCGCGCTGTTCTCGGTAAACCCGGTCACCGCGCGCGGCGTGCCGGGCCTGTTCGCGCGGAATGAGCGCGTGGTTTGCGTGTTCGAATCGGAGGCGCACGGCCCATTCGTGATGGTCCTCGTCGGCGCAACGATCGTTGGCAGCATGGCCACGGTGTGGCACGGCGTGATCAACGCCAAGCGCACCGGCAAGCTTTCAGAATGGCGGTACGAGCCGGGGGCCGTGACGCTGAAACAGGGCGAGGAAATGGGGCGTTTTCTGCTGGGATCGACCATCGTCATGCTGTTTCAGCCGGATACCATCGCGTTCAACCCGGACTGGGCGCCGGAACGACCGGTACGCCTTGGTGAAACCATGGGCAACCGGCCGACCTGACCCCCGCCCTCAGTTTGGTTCGGCAAGCAGCGCTTCGAGCTGGCCGAGCGTTTCCTCCATGCTGTCGCACGCGCCAGAGGCCAGTTCTTCTTCCAGCCCCTCCACGTTGGGAAAGAGGTTGGAAATGACGACCGTGGTGCGGCCTTCCGCTTCAGCGAAGGTGACGGTGGTGATCGCGCCTTCGCCGTTTTCGTCATTCGTCCAGACGATGCGCTCGCCCGGTACGACGTCGAGGTAACGACCGAAAAAAGCCATCGGACTATCGAAGGCAGGATGGCCGATTTCGAGACGATAACTGCCGCCGGTGCGCACATCCATCTCGCAAGAGACGATGGTCATGCCAAGCGACTTGGGCGTCCACCACTGACGGAACAGCTCGGGCCGCGACCATGCCTCGAACACCAGGGCGGCAGGGGCATCGAAACTGCGCGTGACGAGGAGTTCGCGCTCCGACGCGCGTTCGACGGTAACTTTGGCTGCTTCAGGCGTCGCGGTCATTGGCTTTCTCCTTCAGTTTCAATTGCTCTACAACATCATCCAGCGCATCGAACCGCGCTTCCCAAAGCTGGCGGTACTGCGCGATCCATGCAGCTTCCTGTTCGAGCCGGCGTGCGCCGAGCCGGCATGTGCGCACACGCCCGACCTTTTCGGTAGCGACGAATCCAGCCTGCTCCAGCACGCCAATGTGCTTCTTCATACCGGTGAGCGTCATTCCGAACTGCTGCGCCAGATCGGTGATCGACGCGTCTGCCTGCGCAAGCCGCAGAATGACTCCGCGCCGCGTGGTATCCGAAAGCGCGGAGAACGATGAATCAAGGTGCGCGGCATTATAGTGAACCATATGGTTCAGTTTTTGCATGACCGGGCGACGTTGGCAAGTGCCTGACCTCGGCGGCCCATTTGATTCTTCGAAGCTTGTGGAATCATGGGAATATGACGTTTGAAGGAAAAGCCGGCTTTCCCGCCCCGGCGCCTTGGCTCGGATGGATCGCCTTTGGCACGGCGGTTGAGGCGCGCAATCTGAAGGGCGAATCCAGAATTCGTGTTTGTTACATTTTCAAGACAACGCGCGAAAACATGTGCAATTGCATGCCCGCGCGCTATCTTCTGCGTATGAGGAAACTGATAGCGCTTTTCTTCCTGTTGATTGCCATGCCGGCACACGCCGAGCGGCTCAACTTCGACCATCGCCTGTCCCCGCCCCTGCAACGCGTGCTGGATGAGGGCCGGTCCGAGATGGTGCAGTTCGACGGGTCCGACCCGACTCGCCTCGTCGATCTGATCGCTGTGCGGGGCCAATCGGCCAGTTCGTGGAATGAAGCACTTCAGATCGTGTCCATTCCCAAGCAGAAAAAACTTGGCGGCGCAGAAGGTTGGATGGGCCAAATCCAGGACGGCATCCGCGCCCGTGCCTCGGCGGCTTGCAAAGCCGAATTCACCGTGCTTGCCCGCGACGAAATCTCCGTGACGTTCGAACGCAAATCACCCGGTTGCGGCCCGGAAACGGTGAGCTATGGTCTCTATCGGCTGGTCACCGGCAAGCGTTCATGGTTCCAGCTTGCCGTGCTGGCGAAAGATGGAATTTCGGACGAAGCGAAGGCGCAATGGCTGGCGCTTCTCGCATCGGCTCACCTTGAATGACCTGACCGACACCCGCCTGTCACCTTAGTGTCA
>JAZKBJ010000023.1:1562-6263 GCA_040388685.1 Pseudomonadota bacterium | reverse complement strand
TGGCATCGTCGGCATAGTGCGGCAGGACCTTGTCGATATCGATTTCGGTAGCGAGGATTTCCTCGACTTCCTTGATCGCGGCAACGTCAGCCGGAGCGTTGAAGGTGGGCTTCGATGCGGACTCGGCGCAGGCAGCCGTTGCCGTGATCAGGGCCAAACCCGCCGCTGTGGACAGGAACCGGATAGCTTTCATCGTGCGTTCTCTTCTTCTGTCAGGAGTTGGGGAGGATCAGTGATAGGCCTGCATGAAGCCGCCATCGGCGACGATATATTGCCCGGCGATATAGCCCGCGTCCTGCGAACACAGGAACGCCACGAGCGAGCCGACTTCCTCGGGCCGCCCGAACCGATTGGCAGGAATCCGCCGCAGGAAAGCTTCCATGAACGGCTCGAATTCCATGCCCGCATCGGTGGCGCATTGTTCGAAGAATTCGCCATAAGCCTTGCCGGTATCGATGAATCCCGGCGCCACGGTGTTGACCGTAATCCCGAACGGGCCAAGCTCGTCGGCCAAGCTGCGGCTGAGGCCGAGACCTGCGGGCCGCACGACATTGGCGAGCACATAATCGAAATTGAGCACCGAGGCGCGTGCGGGTGACTTGGCCGCGCCCGATCCGATCGTCACGATCCGGCCCCAGCGACGCTCCTTCATCGCGGGCACGACGGCGCGCGCGAAATGGCGGAACGCCTTCACGATATTGGCGTAAGCCGTGTCGAAATCGCTGTCGTCAAAAGCGTCGAACCCGCCCGAGGGTGGCGCGACGGGCGTAAAGATGGCGATGTCTGGCGCGGCGAAGGCCTTGGCCGCTTCGGCTGCGATATAATCATAGGCTTCGAGATCGGTGAGGTCGGCAGAAACGCCGACCGCCTCCCCGCCCTTGGCCGCGATTGCGGCAACCGTGGCATCAAGCCCCGCCTGGCCGCGTGCGACGACCACAATCTTGGCGCCATTTTCGCCCAGGCGTTCCGCGACGACCCGGCCCATCCCCATGGTGCCGCCGGTAACCAGCGCCACTTTGCCTTTGATTCCAAGATCCATCGCTTTGCTCACTCTTTCAAGGCGCGCATATGGCGCATCATGGGTTGGCGAGCGCAGGCCCCTCCCCGCGCTCGCCCCAAGGCGTCAGGCAAAGACCAGCGCAGGATCGCCGACGCGATCCATTCGGCCATCGAGCAGGGGCTCGACCTTCATCAGCGCGAGATGATCCTCGGGCGCGTCCGGCCCGGCAATGATCAGACACTGGCGCAGCAGGCGGCGGTGCATCAGGCGCAGCAGTTCGGCATCGCGCTCTGGTCCCGCCGTGCGGATCAAGTCCACCAGAAGCTTGTCGGCCTCGACCAGATCGGCGGGGCGCTTGCCCAGCACCACGGCGAGTTCATCGAGATCGGCGTCCTCGGCCCAGCGGCGGTAGCGCGCCTGATTGAGGAGATATTCGGGCACGCTGGCGAGGATACCGCGCTGCCAGCTGGCGAATGTCTCGCTCAAGGGCAGGCGGTGGAGATCGGCGGCGAGCTTGCTTAGCGCCATTTCTTCCAGCGGCGACGGGCGCGGATCGGGCAGGGTCAGCTCGTCCAGTTCGATGCCTTCGACTTCGGCCAGCGCTTCGAGCATCCGCCGCCCGATAAACGCGCATTGCACAGCGGCTTCCACCCAGTCGCCACCGGCATCGGTGCGCGCCAGCGCGAACAGCGGACCGAAGTAGCCGACGCCGAGGAAGGCGACGGTGTGATAGGCGATCACGCCCAGATCGAGCGGTTCGCCCAGCGCCTTTTCATAGTGGCGGAACAGCGAGGGCAGATCGCCCATGTTCTCGACCGGATGACGCCCACGGAAGCAGGCGAGATCATGCAGGTGATCACCAAGGTGACCGATTTCCACGTCGATCACGCAGGTCAGGTCAGGCCCGTCGGACAGGAACTGGCCGCAATCGCCGGTGACCAGCGAGATGCGGCTGCGGTGCTGCGGCACGTTGCGGCGCAACCAGCGCGTGGCAAATTCCATCGGCGGATCGACGATGCCCTGCTCGTCATACATAGCCTGAAAGCGTTCGTAGTGCTGCAGGGCAAGTTCAGTTGGGCCTTCGGGCTTGCTGCAGCCGATGGCTTCCAGTGCCGGGACCGGAATCTTGTGCATGGCGGCCAGCTGCTCCATGTATTGCAGCGAGGCCGACCAGCGATCGGGGGTCATCGTCGAGGCGGTTTCCACCGCTTCCATGACCAGGCCCGGATCGCGGCCACCGCGCACCCAATCCATCACGATGGCGGGCGGATCGTTGCAGAAACCGCGCTGCGGCGGGACCGGAATGTCATGCGCGGCCAGAACGTTGAGCAGGTTCATTTCATGGACGTGGAGATAGGGGTGCGCCGCCCACACGCGGTCCGCCTTGAACAGATACTCGCGGATTTCGCCAGCATCCTCCATGCTCACCCGCCACACCGGACGCCAGCGGCGCTGCCGCTCGACCCGCGTGACCTTGCCGCCAAGGTTGGCTTCGGCCCAAAGGGTTATGCGTTCGAGCTGGTCCGCGCTTTCCGAAGCGCCCCGATTTGTTGGATCGTTTGATTCTGCCATCATGCTCTCCATCATGTGGCGCCGCCGCCGCGGAACCATCGTTATGCCAAAGGGATACGCAACACGGCCATGGGCGCTTCCTACCAAACGGCGGGACATTGGCCCGGATCGCCGTGCCTTATTCCGCATCAAGCGGATAATCGGCCCCCGCGCTGAATAGGGGCCGACCGGATTGGGAGACACCTGATGGTACCGAAATTTTGCCGCATGGCCTGGCGCGTTGACGATATGGACGGCTTCACGGCGCAGATGGGGGCGCTGCTCGGCCTGAAATTCTTTGCACCGGGAATCATCGCCGAACTCTACCCCGACGCCGGGTTCAAGGTGATGTTCGGCGAACACGGCGTCGAGCCGATCCAGCCTGGACCCGAAGGTCTGCCCTTTGCCGAGGGTGATCCGCTGATCGAGATCGCGGTCGATGTGGCCGATGCGGAGTCGGTGCTCGCGCGGATGACGTCTGCGGGGCACTTGCCTATCGCGACCAGCTATCTGCCGGTGCCCAAGGTCAACGAATACCTGTTCGGCCCCGATTTCCACGGCATCAAGTTCCTCGCCTGCACCGAAGGCGTGAACGAGGCGCAAGTCCGGTCCGAACTGCCGTTTGACGCGCTCGACGATGCCGCCCCGCCCAAGATCGGCTGCATGACCGTCGTGTCGCCCGATATCGACGCGCTGGCCGCAGACTTGACCCGGTTCTTCGATATGGAATTTCAGGAGACCGACCCGGCAGGCCTTGGCGCGCGGGCGCTTTGCGGTAACCACCGCGTTCGCCTGATCGAAGGGCCAACGGCGCTGCTGGACGGAACCGAGGGCGGATTTGCGGTGCGCCACACCCGCGCGCTCAAATCGGGCGGACACGCCTATTACTTCGGGCCGACCGTCGCGGGCTTGCCGCTCACGCTCTACCCGGAGGCTGCAGATGCCGAAATGCTTGGACTTGGGTAACTAGTGACGCCGGGCGAAGCACACCGCCCGGCGCTGCCTTGATCAGAATACCTCGTGCGAGGAATAGACGTGGACCCGCGCGGCATTGGCGCGGGGTGATTGTTCGAGCAGGAACAGCACCGCCCCCGCAATATCGTCGGGGTCGAGAGCCGGGATATAGGTGTCCCACGCCGCCTTGCCGTCGGCCTTCATCGGCTCGAAAATTTCGGTGCTGGTCGTGCCGGGAGCAACCATGCCGACTTTTACGCCGGTGCCGGCCAGCTCGATCCGCAGCGCGTCGGTGAACATTTCCAGCGCCCTTTTCAGCCCGCCATAGATGCCGGTGCCCGGCGCGGTGATATTGGCGCCAAGACTGGAAATGTTGACTATGTTGCCCCGTCCCGCCGCCTTCATCGCGCGGGCAAAAAGATAACAGCTGCGCACCACCGATTCGTAGTTAATCGCGATCATCGGCCGCAGGTGCGCCAGATCAAACTCCTCGATGGAGCCAACGTGAAGCACAGCGGCATTGTGGACCACGATATCGGGCGTGCCGTAACGCGCCGTGACATGATCGAGCAGTGCCTGCGGCGCATCGGGCAGCGCAAGGTCGGTGGCGAAATAGCCGGTCTTGCCGCCAAGTTCCTGCGCCAGCGCCGCCAGCCGGTCTTCGCGCCGCGCGGCCAGCACCACCGTCGCCCCGGCAGCGGCGAGCCTGCGCGCGATCGCCTCGCCAATCCCGGCAGACGCGCCGGTCACCACTGCAATCTTTCCGTCAAGTGATCCCATGATGCCTTCTGCTCCCACTCTCCGCCGCGTTTCAGGCAGCGCGGTCGGTGGACCACCAGCGCAAGCAGCCCGCACCTTCCGAAATGCGGGCAAAGGCGGAATTTCTGGCCTGCGCGAACACCGCCCGGTCCATGCCCAGCCCGGCGAAAGTGCAGGCGAGCATCTCGTCAATGTAGCCGAGCGGATTTTCAGGCGCGCGGATCAGGCGGCGGCGCGCCTCGACGGTCATCCCGACGATAAGGTCCACCGCGACGTCGAGTGAGCCAAAGCGCATCTGCCCGCCGGTCCGTGCAGCGCTCAGCGCATCGCGGACCAACGCGTCCAGCGCGCTTGCCCGCGCGAAGTAATCGACATAGTCCACGCGGCAGGTAAACCCGCCCCAGCGCGGATCATGCCATGCGCGCAGCATGGTCATC
>JAZKBJ010000023.1:980-1552 GCA_040388685.1 Pseudomonadota bacterium | reverse complement strand
ATCGCGCAGCCGCCAATGGCCAGCACGGCGGGATCGGATTCGGCGGCGAACAGTGCCCGGAAATCGGCGACCATGCCGCTTGTGAGGCTTTCGCCCAATTCGTCGACCGCCTGCTCGATCGATGTGAAATATTTGTAGAACGTGCCGCGCGAGACGTCAGCCGCGCGGATCACATCGTCAATGACCAGCGCGGCGTTGTCACGGCCGGGTTGATAGAGTTCGAGCACCGTGTCCAGCAACCGCGCCCGCATCCGGTCTCGGCGTTCTGCCGCCAGGCGCAGGCGTCCATCTTCAGAGTGCGGTGTCGCAGGTGCCGTCACGCCGCGCTCGCCCATGCCGGTGCGGGGCCGATATCGGGCAACAGGCGCAGATTCGAGGGCTGGCCGGTCAGCGCGCGGCCATAGAGTTCGGTGGACAGATGGCTGCTCAATGCATTGTGACGGCTGCCGACGTTAAGGTCGCGCCAGAACCGCTGGAGCGGGTTGTTCAGGGCGAAGGCGCCCGGCCCGGCCACATCGAGCAGGCGGTTGCCCGCGGCGCGCAGCAGGCCCATCGCGAATCCGCAATCGGCC
>JAZKBJ010000023.1:0-970 GCA_040388685.1 Pseudomonadota bacterium | reverse complement strand
CCGGTCAGCGCGCGCTGACTGGCGGTATCGTCCATCATGCCCACCGCCCGGCGGATGTGCATCCATGCTGAATCGATCTCCAGCGCCGACTGCCCGATCATCGCGCTCAGCGTTTGCGAGGCGGCCTGCGTATCGTAGGTCCAGCCGACAACAGGGCGTGTGCCGGTCGACCGCACGACAGCTTGCAGGATCGCGGTTGCCGCGCCGAGCATCGGGGGCAGGACACCAAGGGGAAACAGTGATTCCATAGGCCACAGATCGCGCGGCTCAAGGCCAGGGATGGACAGCAATACCTCGGCAGATGGGGTTTGCGCCGTGTGCAGGATCAGGGCTTCGGGCACGAACAGGTCTTCCGCCACGATGGTGTTGCTGCCCGATCCGGCCATGCCCGCCACCCGCCAGTCGTCAAGAACGGTGCAGGCCGGATCGCGCAAATCGATGAACACCATCGCCATTTCACAGACTGTGCCCGCCGCATCCAAAAGCTGGACGCCGTTGAGCGCCCAGTCGGCGTGGCAGCAGCCCGAACCATAGCCCCATTTGCCGGTCACGCGGTAACCGCCCGGCACCGGCGTCGCCTTTGCGGTCGGCGCGGACGCGCTGCACAGCAGTTCGTCGCCGGTGCGAAATACGATGTCGGTCACCGCCGCCGGAAAGCCCAGCACGGTGCCGGTAACGCCGGACAGCAGGCAGAACGCCCACGCCGTTCCAACACAGCCTTGCGCCAGTTGCGCCACGGTTTCGACATGGGTGAGCAGCGTTCCGCCCGGTCCGCCCGCGCGGCGCGGCGCGGTGATGTGGAACAGG
Source organism: Pseudomonadota bacterium (assembly GCA_040388685.1). Taxonomy (GTDB): domain Bacteria; phylum Pseudomonadota; class Alphaproteobacteria; order Sphingomonadales; family Sphingomonadaceae; genus Novosphingobium. The sequence goes on along the minus strand of JAZKBJ010000023.1, from coordinate 163 downwards.
CCCGCCTCACGCAGCGCGGCCATGACCGGGGGCTGTATCCGCCCCTCGCGTTCGCACGCCTCGGCATGGGCAGCCAGAAGCGGGACGAGCGATGCCGCGACCGGAACAGGGTTCGTGATGCAGGCTACGGTGGCGCGGGTAATGGTATCAGCGGTCGATTGCA
>JAZKBJ010000022.1:0-5291 GCA_040388685.1 Pseudomonadota bacterium | reverse complement strand
CCCGCGCCTTGACCTCGCCCGCAAGATGGATCGCGCCGCCCTGAAGCAAGAGCTTCTCGGTCAGCGTGGTCTTGCCGGCGTCAGGATGGGAAATGATGGCGAAGGTGCGGCGATTTGACATGAGCGCCCCCTAAACGGGACGCACGCTTACGTCCATGCGGAAGCTGCGTGTCGCGCCGGGTTCCAGCGACACGACGCCGGGCTTCTCACGGTAGTCTCCGGCAAAGGCCTCAGGATCGGCATGGCCCTGCCAAGGCTCGACACAGATATAGCGCGCCCCTGGAACCTGCCAGATGCCCAGCGAAGGCGTGTCTGGGAATGCGATATCGAGCCATGCGCCGCCATCCGCGCCATATGATAGCGAACGGCTGGCCAGATCGTCCCAGATCATCGCATCGGCGCGGAACAGGTCTTCGGACAGCGCCAGTTCGCGCGCCCTCACCGGCGTCGGCTCGCCCGCGTCCAGCAGCAGCCCGGTATCGCGCGCAACCCGGCGAATGTCCTGAGGCTCCTCCGCCTCGAACACCAGCTTATGCGCCGCCTTCGCCGCCCCGCCGGGAAGCGGCCAGGCGAAAGCTGGATGGTAGCCGAAGCTGAACGGCAACACGCCTGCATTCGGATTGGTGACGCTTGCCTGCGTGAACAGGGTCATGCCATCCACCCGAAACGTCACTTCCAGCACGAAGCCGAACGGATAAACGGCGCGCGTATCGGGCGAATCGGTCAGCCGGAATCGCGCCAAACCAGCTTCCACATGCACCGGCGCGAACACGCTGCGCCGCGCAAAGCCGTGGCGCGGCAGGGGGTAAGCCGTGCCGTCCAACCGCAGCACATCACCGCTCAGCGATCCGACAATCGGGAACAGCAGCGGCGCATGCCCGCCCCAGAACGCCGGGTCGGCATCGGTCATGTACTCGCGGCCTTGCGCATCTGTCAGCGACCACAGCTCGGCACCGAGCGGATTGATGCGCGCGGTCAGGTCGCCGTTCGTGATCTCGATCAGATCGCTTGTCTGCCCCATTTTCATCCGCGCAGCGTTGCACCCTGCTTGGCTGCTACGGCAACAACCTTGTCGGCAATCGCCTTCAGGGCCGCTTCGTCATAGGACTTTTCGGTCGGCTGCAGTGTCACCTCGATGGCAAGGCTCTTCTGCCCCTCGGGCACGCCAGCGCCGCGGAAGTCATCGAACACCCGCGCGGCGACGATGTTGGCCTTGTCCGCACCCTTGACCGCGCGCAGCAGGTCACCCGCCGCCACATCGACCGAGACGAGGAACGCAAAATCGCGCGTCACCGCCTGCAGCGGCGGCGGCGCAAAGTGCGGCCGGGCAAAAGTGCCAGCGCCCTTCTTCGCCGGAATCCGGTCGAGGAACAGCTCGGCCACCACGATCGGCCCGCCAATGTCGAAAGCCTTGGCCGTTGCCGGATGCAGCACACCGAACCGCGCCAGCACCGTCTTCGGCCCGAGCCGCAGCGTGGCCGACTGCCCCGGATGAAACTGTGCGCCAGCTTCACCCATGACCTGCAGGTTATCGACCGGTGCCCCCGCCTCGGCCAGCAACGCCAGCGCCTCGGCCTTGGCATCGAACGCATCGAACGCCGCCGCCTTGCCCGAAGCCCAGCCGCGCGAAACCTTCTCGCCCGCCAGCACCACGGCAAGGCTCGGCTTCTCGTCGCTCGCGCCACCCGCCCCGCGCAGATAGCGCCGCCCGATCTCGAACAGCCGCACCGACGCGGCTCCGCGATCCAGATTGCGCTTCACCGCAGACAGCAGCCCCGGCAGCAGCGAAGGCCGCATCGTCTTCAAGTCTTCGGAAATCGGATTGGCCAGCGTCCACAGCGCCTCACCATCGGCAAAGTGCGCCGCCTCCGCCTCGGGCAGGAACGACCATGTCACAGCTTCGTGCAAACCCCGCGCCGCAGCAGCGCGGCGCACCCGGCGCTCGAGCATCTGCGCAGCCGTTGCGGTCGGCTTGGCCACACCGTCCGCGCGCGGCAGCGGCGTTGATGGCACCGCGTCCAGCCCGTGCACGCGGATCACTTCCTCGACGATGTCGGGCGCGCCGTCCACGTCCGGGCGCCAGGTTGGCACGGTCACGGTCCAGTCGTCCGCGACGGCAAAGCCGAGCGCGGCAAGAATGCGCTTCTGCTCTCCGCCCGCCACGTCGATGCCGCCGAGACGTCCCGCCAGCGCCGGGTCATAGACCACAGTTTTGCGTGCCAAGGGCGGCTCGCCCGCGCGCACCACTTCCGAAGCCTCGCCGCCGCAAATCTCGAGGATCAGCGCGGTCAGCAGGTCCATGCCGGTATCGAGGAACGCGGGGTCCACACCGCGCTCGAACCGTCCGCGCGCATCCGATGCCAGCGCCAGCGCTTGGCCGGTCTTGGCAATCGACGCCGGATCGAAGTAGGCCACTTCCAGCAGCACGTCTGTCGTCGTGTCGTCGCAGCCAGAATGCTCGCCGCCCATGATACCGGCAATGTCGTGCACGCCCGCATCATCGGCGATCACCGTCATCCAAGGCTCAAGCGCATAGTCCTTGCCGTTGAGCGCGGTGACCGTCTCGCCCGCCACGGCCTTGCGCGCCACGACCGCCCCCGAAAGCTTGGCGAGGTCATAGGCATGTGCCGGACGGCCATAGCCGAGCATGACGAAATTCGTGATGTCCACCAGCGCCGAGATAGGCCGCTGCCCTGCGGACTTCAGGAAATCCTGCATCCACTTCGGGCTGGGACCATTCTTCACCCCGCGAATGACGCGGCCGTAGAACGCCGGGCAACCGTCCACGTCGTCGGTCCGCACCTCGACAGGGCAGGCAAAGCTTCCCGCAACCGGCGCGGCATCAATCGGCTTCAATACGCCCAGTCCCGCCGCCGCCAGATCGCGCGCAATGCCATAAACGCCCATGCAATCGGGACGGTTCGGCGTGATCGCCACGTCGAACACCGGGTCCGATCCGATGTAGTCGGCAAAGCTGGTGCCCACCGGCGCATCGGCCGGCAGTTCGATGATCCCGTCATGATCCTCGCCCAGGCACAGTTCGCGCGTCGAACACATCATGCCGTTGGATTCGACGCCGCGAATGGCCGAGTTGCGCAAGACCATGCCGTTGGCCGGAACCACCGCGCCCGCCACGCCCAGCACGCCGACAAGGCCAGCGCGCGCATTGGGCGCGCCGCAGACCACCTGCAACGGCGCGGCCTCGCCCACATCGACCGACAGCACCTGCAGCTTGTCCGCCTGCGGATGCTTGTCCGCGCTCAGCACACGCGCCACGCGGAACTTGGTCAGCGCAGCCGAGGCATCCTCGACGCCTTCGATTTCCAGCCCGAGCGAGGTCAGCTTTTCGGCGATCTGGCGCGCATCGGCCTTCGTATCGAGGACCGAGCGCAACCACGAGAGCGAGAACTTCACGAACGTACTCCAACACCGCCGGAAAGGGTCGGCACGTCGAGCGCACCGAAACCGTAGTGGCCCAGCCACCGCGCATCGCCATCGAAGAAGGCGCGCAGATCGTCGAGGCCATATTTCAACATGGCGAGCCGGTCGACGCCGGTGCCGAAGGCAAAGCCCTGCCATTCATTCGGATCAAGCCCGCCGAACTTGATCACCTTGCGGTTGACCATGCCGCTGCCCAGCACTTCCATCCAGCCGCCGTCCGCCGCATCACCGCTGCCGCCGACCACGCGCTTGCCGTTTATCAGCGTATAACCGACGTCCACTTCGACCGAAGGCTCGGTGAACGGGAAGTAGCTCGGGCGTAGGCGCAGCACGATGTCCTCGCGCTCGAAGAACGCCTTGAGGAATGTCTCCAGCGTCCACTTGAGATGGCCGAGGTGAATGCCCTTGTCGATCACCAGACCCTCGATCTGGTGGAACATCGGCGTGTGCGTCGCGTCCGAATCCGAACGGTACACGCGGCCCGGCGCGATAATCCGCAAGGGCGCGCCCTCTTTCAGCATCGTGCGGATTTGCACCGGCGAAGTATGCGTGCGCAGCAGCATCGAGCGACCGTCCGCATCCTTGTCCGGGAAATAGAACGTATCGTGCATCGCGCGCGCCGGGTGCGTTTCGGGCATGTTGAGCGCGGTGAAGTTGTGCCAGTCGTCCTCGATCTCAGGCCCGCTCGCCACGGCAAAACCCATGTCTGCGAAGATTTCGGCCAGCTCGTCCATCACTTGCGACACCGGGTGGACCGAACCGCGCGGCATTTCCGGCGCGGGCAGCGAAAGGTCGACTGTCTCGGACGCCAGCCGCGCTTCAAGCGCCGCGCTTTCCAGCGCACCCTTGCGCGTGGCCAATGCCGATGTCACCGCTTCACGCACGGACTGGATCTTCGGGCCTTGGCTGGTGCGCTCCTCAGGCGACATTCCGCCGAGCGACTTGAGCAACGCGCTCACCCATCCCTGCTTGCCGAGCGCCGCGACGCGGATCGCTTCTACGGCCTCCGGCGTTGCCGCTTCGGCAATGGCGGCAAGCGCCTCATCCTGCTGTTGATCGAGCTGTTCCATGCGCGAAGCCGCTAGCGGCAAATGCGACAGAATAAAAGTCTGCGGTTATTTGCGCCGTGGCGCATCGAGCGCCTGGACTGCGCTGCCCATGAATTCCTGCCGCGCGCGCATCACCGCTTCCAGCACCGGTTTGGGGCTGGCGGCATACTCGCTCGGGCTGGTGCCCATGAACCGGTGAAAGTCGCGCACGAACTGGGCCTGATCGTGATAGTGCCCGTCCATCGCGCCAATCCAGTGGAGCGAAGGGTCGAGCATATATTGCACGAGGCTGCGCATGAAACGCTGGCGGCGCAGCAACAGGCGAGGCGTGAACCCGAAGTGCCGGGCGCAGATCCGTTCCAGCGTATGCGCGGGCAAATGCGCCGCCTCAGCCATTTCACTCACGCTGGACAAGTCCGGGTCCATCAGTGCGGCGTGCACTGCAACGATACGCGGATCGTCCTCTTCGTCGCTGGAACCGAGTGCGCGCAAAAAGAAGTCCGTGATCCGCTGCAGTTCCGCAGCAGCATCCTGCCTGTCGTCAAAGATTCGATCCACCAGAGGGCGGAAGCCAGCGAGAAACGGCTCGGTTTCCACCGCATAGATGTGGTCTGCGTGAGCACTTGCCTGAACTTGCAGAAACCTCGCCCACCCCAGCGGCAGGAAGCCCACGCCCCAAATCCGCGCGCTGCCAACGGTAAATCGCAGAGTCGTGCTGGTTGGCCCGGTGAAGTTGGCGCCAACCCCGCCGAAATGTGGCTGGTTGGGAAGCTCGGAATCAGGAAAATCCCCGTTGCAAAC
>JAZKBJ010000021.1:12001-14809 GCA_040388685.1 Pseudomonadota bacterium | reverse complement strand
ATCACGCTCGGCATGGACGGCTCGGGCCGGGTTGATATCGTCGCGGGCGGCTATGCCGACTGGGAGAAGATGCGCAAAAGCCGCAGGACCCCAGGTCCGACCAAGGCAGCGCCGAAGCAGGAGGCCACACCACCGCCTCCGCCGCCCGCGAAGAAAGCCAAGCTCACCTACAAGGACCAGCGCGACTACGAACTCTTGCCCAAGCGTATCGAGGAACTCGACGCCGCCATCGCGCGGGGCGAAACGCAACTGGCCGACCCGGATCTTTACGCCAAGGATCCGAAGAAATTCGATGCACTGATGGAAGCCCTCGCCAAAGTCCGCGCTGAAAAAGACGCTGCGGAAGAACGTTGGCTGGAGCTTGCCGAAATGGCCGAGGGCTAAGGGCCCATTTCACTGTCGAGCGCAATCCGATGCGCCCACTTGCCTCTGCAAGTGGGCCAGTAGTTGGCGGGTTGCGAGCGAGCGGGCCATGCGAGTTCCCCTTTTGAACAGGTCAAGAACAAGCAAAGCTCTTGCCTCGCCTAGCACTTTGTAGGAAAGCTAAAAAACACCGCTCCGGTTAATGGGCCGCACCATGATCAATCGAATACGCGACATTCGCCGCCAGAAGGGCATGACTCTCGCCGACGTGGCCGCGCGTTGCGATCCGCCAACCACCGCGCAAACCATCGGCCGTCTCGAAACCGGCATGCGCAGCCTGTCGCTTGCCTGGATGAACCGCATCGGCGCGGCGCTCGGGGTTGAGCCACAATTGCTGGTCAAGGCGGACGAGGAATCCCCCGCGCGGCTGGTTGCGCGGATTGGCGCCCAAGGCGCGGAAGCCCTCGCCAAGCCGATGGACGCGATCCTGCCAGTTGCGCTCGATGGGTCGGCCCGGCTGATGGCGCTGGCGGTGGACGTCAGCGCGGGCGAATACCGGGCAGGTGATCAGGTCTGGCTGCGTCAGATCGACCCGGACGATTTCGCCCGCGCCTTCAACCGCGATGTGCTTGCACCCCGCCCCGGCGGACGTTTCGCGTTTGGCCGCCTGATCGACCAGCGCGACGGACGCATTGCGCTGCTGCCCCCCGGCGCAGGCCAGCGGCAGGTGATCATCGATCGACCGGCATGGCTCGGGCTGGCCGAAATGCTGGTGCGAAAACTCTGACGTGAAGCGCCTGCTCTCGATTTCGACGCTGTACCCGGCCCCCGGACGCACCGGCTTTGGCCGCTTCGTCGCTCGCCAGATGGAAGCGCTGGCCGCGCGCGGAGATTGGGCGGTCACCGTGCTCAACCCGATTGGCCTGCCCCCGCTGCCCCTCAAACGCTACGCTGCGCTACGGGCCATTCCGGCGAGCGAACGGCAAGGCGCGGTCACCGTGCACCATCCTCGCTTTACCCTGATCCCGGCCATCTCCGGCCCGCTGAATCCCTGGCTGATAGCGCGCGCCATCCTCCCACTCGCCCGCCGCCTGCATGCCGAACAGCCATTCGATATGGTCGACGCACAGTTCTTTTACCCTGACGGCGCCGCCGCCGCGAAAATCGCGCGCGACCTCGGCTTGCCCTTGGCGATCAAGGCGCGCGGGTCGGACATTCATCTGTGGGGCACGAGCCGCCCTGCGCGCAAACAGATGCTCGCGGCGGCCAGGCAGGCCACGGCGCTGCTGGCAGTATCCGGGGCACTTTCCCGCGATATGGCGAACATGGACATGCCCGCAGACAAGATCAAAGTCCATTACACCGGCCTTGATCGTGGACGATTCCAGCCGCTGGAGCGCCAGTCCGCCCGCCAGTTTGTCGCCACCGCTCCTGCGCTGGCAATACCGCCCGCCGGACCGCTGCTGCTTTGCGTCGGCGCGCTCGTGCCGATCAAGGGGCAGGCTTTGGCGATCCGAGCGCTGACATCACTTGCTGAAGATGTCCGGCTCGCCATCGCGGGGACAGGCGCGGAAGAAAAGGCCCTCAAGGCCCTGACCGCAGAGCTCGGCCTCTCGCCGCGCGTGCATTTCCTTGGCGCGGTAGAGCACGACCTCCTCCCTCACCTGCTCTGCGCCGCCGATGCGATGGTTCTCCCATCGGAGCGCGAAGGCCTTGCCAATGCATGGATCGAGGCCATCGCCTGCGGGACGCCCGTCGTGATCCCCGATGTTGGCGGCGCGCGCGAAGTGGTGCGGGATGCCTCGGCAGGACGCTTGGCCGACCGAACACCACAGGCCATTGCCGCAGCGGTCGCAGACCTGCTGGCAAACCCACCAAGCCAGCATGCCGTTGCGGCCAATGCCGAACGATTCAGCTGGGACGCCAACGCCGCAGCGCTTGCCGACATTTACAAAAAAGCGGCGGCGAAGCGCTGAGCCTCGCCGCCGCTGCGTTCGATCAAAGTTCAGCCATCAAGCGCCTTCGCGCGCCAGCCGCTCCTGCTTTTCCAGCGCCGTTTCAGTCGGCACGAAGCTGTTCGGATTGACCTTGAGCCAGATCAGGATCGGCGCGGCCATGTAGATCGAGCTGTAGGTGCCCACGAAAATGCCCAGCGTAATCGCGGCGGTAAAGCCGAAGATCACATCAGGCCCCAGCAACAGCAGCGCGACCAGCGTAATCAGCACCGATAGCGACGTCACGATGGTCCGCGCCAGCGTCTCGTTCACCGAAAGGTCGAGCAGTTCGGGCATCGGCATCTTGCGGAACTTCTTCATGTTCTCGCGGATGCGGTCATAAACCACGATCGTATCGTTCAGCGAATAGCCGATCAGCGTCAGCAAGGCCGCAACGATATTGAGGTCGAACTCCATGCCGGTGATCGCGAACAGCCCTAGCGTCAGCGAA